>DASSKC010000001.1:0-3657 GCA_035690885.1 Oleiagrimonas sp.
GAGCTTGTGTGCGCTGCATGGGCGTGCGCAGCGCCTGGCCACGCCGGAGGCGGTGACCGCCGCGACCATGGACGGAAGCGATGCCGTTGCGGTGGAAGCCGTGGACATCTTCTGCGCGGTGCTCGGCGGCTTCGTCGGCAATCTGGCCATGCTGTTCAGGGCCACCGGCGGCGTTTATCTCGCGGGCGGCATCCTTCCGCGCATCCGCGAGCACCTGCAGCGCAGCGGGTTCGCGGAACGATATCTGGACAAGGGCGTCATGCGCGAATTCCTGTTGCGGGTGCCGGTACGTCTGATCGAGCATGGCCGGCACGGGGTATTGGGCGCGGCGCATTGGTATCTCGACAGGCAATTGCAGGGCGTTGCGCGTCCCGGCGCGATGGGCGACGGGACGGACGCATGAAGGGCTTCGACGACATATCGACCATCCGGGTGCCGCGGCACCCATCACTTCGTGAGCGAGCAGAGAGGGGTACGTCATGAAATTCCGCAAGAGCATGCTTTCGGCGAGCATCGCCGCAGCGCTGATGTTCGCGACCGCGGCGCAGGCGCAGAGCGCTTCGCCACAAGACCAGTCCACAACCAACGATCAGCAGCAGCCGCAAACGGCAACGGGCCAGCAGGCCGCACCCACGCAAGACGAGAAACAGCAAACCGTACAGCAACTCGGAACCATCCAGGTGGTCGGGGTGCGCGCCGCGCAGGCGTTGTCGCTGGAGACCAAGAAGGCGGCCGATTCCCAGGTGGAAGTGGTGTCCGCCATCGACATCGGGAAGCTGCCGGCCAAGAACGTGGCCGACACCATCGCGCAGTTGCCGGGCGTGAACATCGCCGACGCGGCTGGTGCCGAAGGCGGCTTCGACGAGGCCGATCGCGCCAGCATCCGCGGCAGCGCGCCGTCGCTCACATTGACCACGATCAACGGCCATTCAGTCGGGTCCGGCGACTGGTTCATCCTGGGCAGCGGTGGCACGCGCAGCGTCAGCTTCGCGATGCTGCCCTCGGAAGTGGTCAACCAGGTCGTGGTGCACATGACGCCCGAGGCGAAGCTGCTGGAGGGCGGTGCGGCCGGCACCATCGACATCATCACCCGCAAGCCGCTGGATTTCAGCAAGCCGTTTTCCGCCGAGGCAAGCATCGGCGCCGTATACGCAGACCTGCCCGGCAAGACCAAACCGCAGTTCAATGGTCTGATCAACTGGAAGAACGACTCCAATACCTTCGGCGTGATGGTCCAGGCCTTTTACGAGGAACGCAGCCTGCAACGCGAGGGGCAGGAGATCCTGGGCTACTCCTACATCCCGACCGGCTCGGTGGCGGCCACGTCATTGGGCCTCGGCGCTGCGACGCCCGGCAGCGCGAGCACCGGCGTGTTCTTTCCCAACCTGCCGGGTGCCGCGCTGTTCACCCAGACGCGCAAGCGCAAGGGCGGAATGATCGACCTGCAATGGCGGGCTGCCGAGAACCTGACGTTCAATCTCGATGCCTTCTATTCCAAATTGGACGCCACCGACTACAACCGCAACTACATGCTGCGGACGCGTGACCAGCTTTCGAAGCAGGCGGTGACCGGCACCATCCAGGGCAACGTCCTCACCAGTGCCGTGCTGCCCGGAGACCCTACGATTTCACAGGGAATCTACGACATGATCTCGCGCCCCGGCGAGAGCGAGTCCAGCCAGTTCCTGACCCTGGACATGGACTGGCAAGCCACCGACAACCTGGGCTTCAAATTCCAGGTCGGCACCACCAAGGGCAAGGGCAACACCCCGGTCCAGGACGTGATGGAGATGGATACGGGCTATGGCGCGACCGCCGGCTATTCGATGAACGGTCTCGGCACGCCGCTCAACTGGCACATGGACACCGACAACTCGTCCTTCAATCCGGCGGTTGCCGGACTGGACTGGATCTTCGGTGACCAGGACGTGCACGTGGTCGACAAGGAACGCTGGTTCCAGGCCGACGGCGAATACGACTTCGACGATGCGGGTCCGCTGTCTTCGCTGCAGTTCGGCGTGCGTTACGCCAAGCACGACCACGACAGCCCGACCGCCGTCGCGCAAGGCCCGAACTTTGCGTCCGCGGTGCAGTTCGGGCAGAACTCCACCATCTACCCGCCGGCCGGCGGCAATTATCCGGGCGACTTCGCCAACAATGTCGGCGTGGGCCAGATGCCCGGCAACATCTGGTACTGGACGGCCAGCCAGCTCTCCGAATTGAACGCGTTGTACGCCAACCGCGCGGTCACCGGCGATACCAGTTCGCGCTTCTACCCGAACGACATCTACTCGATGTCGGAGAAAAACGGCGCGGCCTACATCCAGCTCAACTTCATTGGCGAGGGATGGACCGCCAACGCCGGCCTGCGCTACGTGTCCACCGACGAGAACATCGGCTACACCAGCCCCGGCATCCAGGAGACCACCTATTCGGGGCCGTTCCTGAACTCGGCGTTCTATCCGGCGGGCTGGTACTGGAATTACTACAAGCACAAGTACCACAAGGTGTTGCCGAGCTTCAACGTGAAGTTCGACCTCAACGAGGACGGCAGCCTGCTGACCCGGCTCTCCGCTTCGCAGACACTGACCCGGCAGGACTACAACCAGTTGGCGGGATTCCTGAGTCTGGTCGATCCGAAGGTGCAAGGTGAAATCGGTGCGGGCAGTGGCCCCAACCCCCGCCTGAAGCCGATCCTCTCGACCAACTTCAGCGCATCGATCGAGTGGTATTTCGCGCAGCGCGGCCTGCTGGCGGCCAGCGTCTACCAGATGAACCTGAAGAACTACTACGACTACGGCTCGACGACCGGCACCTACCTCAACAACTACCTGACCTACAACGATGCGACCAACCCGTCGCACACCCCCATTTACAGCCAGTACCTGGTCAGCATTCCGGTCAACGTCAAGGGCACCCTCAAGGGCGTGTCGTTGAACTACATCCAGCCGATCGGCGAGCACTTCGGCGTGTCGATCAACTACACCTACGCCAAGGGTCACTCGTCCGGCGGTACGTACCTGTACAACCCGGACGGAACCCCGGCGAACAACGTCGGCGCCGGGGACCGCCCGTTGTTCGGTACCTCGAAAAACACCGTCAACGCATCGGTGTTCTACGAGAGCGAACATTGGAACGCCCGCGTCAACTACACCTACCGTTCCAAGTTCTACGACGGCGTGATGACCAATTCGGGCGCAGGCATGCCGTTGTTGCCGTATTGGCAGTCCGGCCAGGGCTACCTGTCGTTGTCGGCGGGCTACAAGGTGAACGAGCACCTGAGCTTCTCGTTCGACGCCATGAACCTCAACAACCCGAAGCTGCGTTATTTCATCAATGGCGCGCAGGCGGGCCTGGGCTTCAGCACGGCACCGGAGGCGTTCTACGTGAACGGTCGCCAGTACTACTTCAACGTGAACTTCAAGCTCTGATTCGGCGCATCAGGACCGCCAACGCAAATCCCGTCTCTCCAGCGTTACGGGCCGGTATGTCATTCCCGGCCCGTTTTTTTGCAGCGTGCTCACAGGTTCTGGCGTGCCCGCTGCTTCAGTGTTTCCATGGTTTCCGGCGTAAGCGGACCCAGCACGCCGCGGCGATTCTCCGGAATGTGGGCCGCGGGATCCGCATCGTCGAACACGTAGTGATCCAGCAGGTTTC
>DASSKC010000002.1:0-12604 GCA_035690885.1 Oleiagrimonas sp.
AAGGGCAAGCTGGACCTGGATCGCGATATCAACGCCTACCTCGATTTCACCATTCCGAAGCGTTACGGCGAACCGATCACGCTGCGCGACCTGATGACGCACACGCCGGGGTTCGAGGACACGGCGCGCGGCCTGATGCCGACGGATCCCGATGCCGTTGATCTGGGCAAGTACCTCAAGACACATATTCCGGCGCGCATCTTTCCGCCCGGCGAAGTGGTGGCGTATTCCAATTACGGTTGCGGCCTGGCCGGGTACATTGTCCAGCGCGTGTCCGGGATGCCGTTCGAGGATTACATCCGCGAGCACATTTTCGAGCCGCTGGGCATGGACCATTCGACGTTCGAGCAGCCGTTGCCGGCGAACCTTGCGCCGTTGATGGCCAAGGGCTACAAGTCGCGTTCCGACGGCAAGCCGCAACCGTTCGAACTGGTCAACCCGGCACCGGCCGGCGCGATGTCGACCACGGCGCTGGACATGGCCAGGTTCATGATCGCGCAGCTGCACAAGGGGCGCTACCGCGACACCCGCATTCTCGACCAGGCGACGGCCGAGCTGATGCACAGCCCGCAGCACACCGAGGTGCCGGGCATGAACGGGTTCGACCTGGGCTTTTACCAGGAGAACCGCAATGGCCAGCGCATCATCGGCCATGCCGGCGACACCAACTGGTTCCACAGTGATCTGCACTTGCTGCTCGACGCCGACGTCGGCATGTTCGTGTCGTTCAACAGCGCCGGCAACCGTGGTGGTGCACACGTGATTCGTCGTGCCATCTTTCGTGCCTTCATGGACCGCTACTACCCGTATCATCCGGCGTCGCCGCCGACGGTGGACGACGCGGCGGCCGATGCCGGGCGCGTGGTCGGGTGGTATCAGAGCAGTCGGCGCAACGAGAGCGCCTTGAGCATGCTGAACCTGTTCGCGCAGATGGCGGTGGTGGCCTTGCCCGACGGCACGCTGGTCATACCGGCGCTGACCAATGCGGCCAAAAAGCCCTTGCACTGGCGTCAGACCGGTCCGCTGCGTTACCAGGAAGTGCATGGTCGCTCGCACGTGGTCTTCGTGGCCAACAAGGACGGCAGCATCCGTTACTGGGCCACCGATGACCTGCCGCCGGTGATGGTGTTCCAGCGGGTGTCGGCCTGGTACAGCCAGGGGCTGGTCAAACCGTTGGTCAGCTTGGTCACGCTGTTGTGCCTGATCACGCTGCTGACATGGTTCTGCGGCTGGTGGGTACGCAAGCACTATGGCCGCAGGCTCGACCTGGCCGGCAGCCAACGCACGTTGCGCCTGCTGTCGCGGCTGGGGGCACTGGCGCTGGTGGTCCTGGTGGTCGGCTGGCTGGTGTTCCTGATCTACATGACCAGCCACATCATGGTGTTGCTCAGCGGTGCTGCCGTGCCATGGATGTACGTGCTGTATGTGCTCGGTGTGCTGGCTTTGCTGGGCGCGCTGGCGATGATCGCCAATGCGGTGCGCGCCTGGCTGGCGCCGCGTCGCGGGTGGTGGGTGCTGGCCGGTGAAACGCTGCTGGCGCTGGCCGCCGTGTACGCGATCTGGTTCATCTTTGCATTCGATCTGGTCAGCTTCAATGTCCAGTACTGACAACATGCGTCCCGCGCGGGCGGGCAACGGCAAGCGGGAGGCGGCATGAACAACGGGAGCACGGCGTTGCGTCTGCAGGTGGACGTGGAACAGTGGTCGATGACCGAACCGTTCCACATCACCGGCTATACCTTCACCGATATCGGTGCGCTGATGGTCAGCGTGCACCAGGACGGCATGGTCGGTCGGGGTGAGGCGGCCGGGGTCTACTACCATCATGAAACACCGGCGTTGATGTGCGAGCAGATCGATGCCTGCCGTGATCGCATCGAGGCCGGGGTCACGCGCCAGCAATTGTTGCAGTTGCTGCCCGCCGGTGGCGCGCGCAACGCCATCGACTGCGCGCTGTGGGACCTGGAAGCCAAGCGCAGCGGCCAGCCGGTGTGGCAGCTGGCCGGGCTGGAGGCACCCAAGCCGCTGGTGACCACATTCACCGTCGGTGCCGACACGCCGGATGTCATGGCCGACGGCGCGCGCGCTTTTGCCGGTGCCAGTGCGCTCAAACTCAAGCTGACCAACGACGGCCTCAATGCCGAGCGTGTGCGAGCGGTGCGTGCCGTGTGTCCGGATGCGTGGTTGATGGTCGATGCCAACCAGGGCTTCACGCGCGAATCGTTCGCGCAGTTGTTGCCGGCGCTGGTCGAGGCGCGAGTCGCGCTGGTCGAGCAACCGTTTCCGGTCGGCATGGAGGCATGGCTGGATGATTTGCAAAGCCCGATCCACATTGCCGCCGATGAAAGCGTGCAGGACCACACCGACATGCGGGGTCTGGTCGGTCGTGTCGATGTGATCAACATCAAGCTCGACAAATGCGGCGGGCTGACCGAGGCGCTGGCCATGGTTGCCCAGGCGCGCACACTCGGTTTCGAGCTGATGGTCGGCAACATGTGCGGAACCTCGCTGGCGATGGCGCCGGGCTTCGTGCTCGGCCAGTTGTGTGCCGTCGTCGATCTGGATGGTCCGGTGTCGCTTGAGCGCGACCGCGAGCTGGCGGCGCGTTACAGCGATGGCCGCATCTGGTGCCCGGACTCGCTGTGGGGCGGGCCGTTGTCGGCGGCCGCGTAGGCGCTCGCACATGACGCGTTTGACGCCATCGAAAGGCATCCCGGCGGGCAGCAGCGGCGACTGGTTCGGCCATCCGCGTGGCCTGAGCGTGCTGTTCCTGACCGAGATGTGGGAGATTTTCTCGTTCTACGGCATGCGCGTGCTGCTGGTCTATTACATGACCGGCAAGCTGGATTTCGACCAGCAATACGCGTCGCTGGTCTACGGCACCTATGCGGCGTTCGTGTACTTCACGCCGGTGTTCGGCGGCGTGGTCGCCGACCGCTGGCTGGGCAAGCGCAAGGCGGTGCTGATTGGCGGCGCGACGATGGCGCTGGGCCATTTCATGATGAGCTCCGAGGCGCTGTTCTATCCGGCGCTGGCGACGATCGCGCTGGGCAACGGCCTGTTCCTGCCCAGCCTGGCAAGCCAGATCGAAAGCCTGTACCGCGACGGTGATCCGCGCAGCAAGAGCGCGTACAACATCTATTACGTGGGCGTGAACATCGGCGGTTTCCTGGCGCCACTGGTGTGCGGCACGCTGGGCGAAGCGTTCGGCTGGCACTGGGGGTTCACGGCGGCCGGGATCGGCATGCTGGCATCGCTGGTCATCTACGTGGCCGGAAGCCGCTATCTGCCGGCCGAACCGGCACGTGGCGCCGACCGGCGTGCGGCGCGACCACCGTTGAGTCAGGCCGGGCGCCAACGTTTCGCCATGCTGATCGGCATCGCCCTGATCGTGGTGTTGTTCCGTGGCGCCTACGAGCAGGTCGGCAACACCATCGCGCTGTGGGCCGAGAATGGCGTGGACCGGCAACTGGCTTCGGGATGGACCATTCCCATGACCTGGTTCCAGTCGATCAATTCGCTGGTGGTGTTCGCGTTCACGCCATTACTGGTGCTGCACTGGGCACGGCTGGCGCGGCGTGGCGTGGAGACGCCGTGGATCGGCAAGATGGCGTTCGGCGCGGCCATCGTCGCGGCGTCCTACCTCATGCTGGCGGTATTGTCGGTGTGGTGCCACGCGCATGGCACGCGCGCCGACTGGGGCTGGCTGGTGGCCTGGTTCGTGTTGATGACCACCGGCGAGCTTTATATTCTGCCAGTGGGCTTGGGTCTGTTCGGGCGCCTGGCACCGGACGGGTTTCGGGCGACCAGCATCGCCACGTGGTTTTTCGCCAGCTTCTTCGGCAACCTCCTGGCCGGCGTGCTGGGCACGCTGTGGACGCCTTTGTCGCATGCGAATTTTTTTGCCCTGATCGGCGGCGTTGCCGCGTTGTCGGCGGTATTGCTGTACCTGACCGGGCGCCGCGTGGGCAGCGTGGAGATGCTGGCGCCGGGCCGTACGTACATGGAGCCAGCGCAATGAGTGGACGAGGATGAACGGAAAACTGCAGAAAAAGCTGAACAATCACTGGGACACCTTCACCGCGTCCGAGCAGAAGATCGCGACCTACTTGCTGGACAACATGCGCGGCATCCCGTTCGAGACGGCGGCGTCGCTGGCGCGCAATGTCGGCGTCAGCTCGATGACCGTCGGCCGCTTTCTGCGCAACCTCGGTTACGCCGGTGTCGGCGAACTCAAGCAGGAACTGCGTGGCGATGCCGAATGGCTGAAGCTGTACAAGCGCCCCGAGCCGTCGGCGGAGGTCGATGAAGCGGATGGCAATCTGCAAGCGGATGTCCGCGCATTGACCGACGTGCATGGACTGCTCCAGCGCGACGAGTGGGCGCCGATCGTGCACCTGCTTGCATCCGCCGATCGCGTGTCGGTGGCCAGTTTCCAGCAGGGGCGTTTCCTGGGCCTCGGTTTTGCCTCGTTGCTGCAGTACGTGCGCTCGAACGTGTCCTTTGCCGATGGCGTGGACGGCGCCTATACCGACATGCTGCTTGATTCGACCGAACGCAGCTGCGTGGTCCTGATCGACGTGCAGCGCTATTCGCGCCATTTCCGCCTGCTGGCCGAGGAAACGGCATCGCGCGGCATTCCGTTGGCCATCATTACCGACGCGCACTGCTACTGGGCGCGCAAGCTGACCGGTCACGTGTTGACGTTGCCGACGCGCACCGAACGCGTGTGGCACAGCTTTGCCGATTTCACCAGTTTGTTCAGCCTGCTGGTCGGTGCGGTGTCGCGCGAGAAAGGTGATGTCTACGGGCGCATCGGCGACATCAATCAGCTGCGCGAAAAATTCATCGGTTACGCCGGGCCGTCGCGGCCCGGACGCGGCAAGACGCGCAAGTGATTTCTCGACGTTGCGGGAGGGGCATCAACATGAAACGAACGCATGGGTGGTTGCGGGCTTGGCGGCTTCACGGGTTGGTCCTGGGGGTCGCTGTCCTGGCGGCAAGTGCACCGGCAGCGGCGACACCGCCGCAGGATCTGGATGCCTTTGCGGCGCGCGCGATGGACACGTTCCACGCGCCTGGCATGGCCGTGGCCATCGTCGAGGGCGACAAGGCCTACACGCGGGTCTACGGCGTCAAGGAATTGGGCAAGCCCGACGCGGTCGACGTGCACACCACGTTTCCGATCGGCTCCAACACCAAGGCGTTCACGGCCACGGCGCTGGCCATCCTCGTCGACAACGGCAAGTTGCGCTGGGACGACCTGGTGATCGACAAGCTGCCGGGTTTTCGCATGTACGACACCTACGCGACCCGGCACATGACGATCGTCGACATGCTTTGTCATCGCAGTGGCCTGGGGCCGGGCGAGGGCGACCTGATGTTTTTGCCATCGAGCACGCGTACCCGTGCCGAGCTGGTGCATTCGATCCGCTACCTCAAGCCCGCGACCAGTTTCCGTGCCGGTTACGCCTATGACAACGTGCTCTATGCCGTGGCCGGGCAGGTGGTGCAGGCCGTGTCCGGCCAGCGCTGGGAAGACTTCGTGCGCGAGCGCATTTTCGCGCTGCTGGGCATGCACGATGCAACGGTGAGCCTGAGCCGACGCGGACCAGACCGTGTGGCGCTGCACGGCAAGGTGTCCGGCCCGTTGCGCGGCATGGGCCCGCAGTCGGTGCTTTCGACCGTGCTTTCCGGTGCGACCGACGCACCCGCCGGCGCGATCTCCGCCAGCGCCACCGACATGACGCATTGGCTGCGCGTGCAGTTGTCGCGTGGTCGGCTGCCCGACGGCGGCCGTCTGTTCAGCGCCGCCTCGGCGCGCCAGTTGTGGACGCCCGAAACCCTGATGCCGATCCATGCGCAGCCCGAGCCGCTGGCACTGACCGAACCGAATTTCCAGGCTTACGCGCTGGGCCAGATCGTGCGCGATTATCGCGGACACAAGATCGTCCGGCATACCGGCGGAGTGCTCGGGGCTTATTCCATCGTCGGCATCATTCCCGGCAAGCAGGTCGCGTTCGCGGTGATGATCAATGCCGAGGACCTTGGCACGTTGATGGCCACCTATTACCACCTGATGGATCATTATCTCGGGCTGTCCTCACCGGACTGGATCGCGCGCTACCAGAAGGTCCTGGCCAAACGCCACGCGGCGGCACTCGAGACCTTGCGCGAGGCGCACGCGCAAACGCATCCGGAGCGCGGGCCGTCGTTGCCGCTGTCCGGTTATGTCGGCGTCTACCGCGACCCGTGGTACGGCACCGTGACCATCACCATGGGCAAGGACGGGCAGCTGCGCCTGAGCATGGACCGGACGCCGGCCATGCACGGGCCGATCGAGCACGTGCAATACGACACGTTTCGAACCCATTGGGTCACGCCCGGCCTGGAGAATGCGTACGTCACGTTTGCCTTGAATCCGGACGGCAGCATCGACCAGGCATCCATGCATGCCGTGTCGCCGCTGGCCGATTTCAGCTACGACTACCGGGACTTGCACCTGAGGCCCGAGCCGACCTCGACGGCCACCGCCGAAGCCTCCCCGTGACGCCGCGTGCTAGGCTTTCGTGGTCTTTCGATGCCTGATAATCGTCATGCCCGATACCATCTTCGCCAAGATCATCCGCCGCGAGATTCCCGCCGACATCGTCTACGAGGACGACGAGGTGCTGGCCTTTCGCGACGTCAATCCGCAAGCGCCCACGCACGTGCTGTTCATCCCCAAGGAGCCGTTGCCGACACTCGACGACGCCACGCCGGAGCAGGCCGAATCACTGGGCAAGCTGTTGCTGGCCACGGCCGCGTATGCGCGTCAGGAGGGGCTGGCCGAGAAGGGCTATCGGGTCGTGATCAATTGCAACACCGACGGCGGGCAGACGGTGTATCACCTGCACTTCCACCTGCTGGGCGGACGTCGCATGGAATGGCCGCCGGGCTGAATCTCCCCGCACACATGACAACGCCGGCTTGCGCCGGCGTTGTCATGTGGATCACTTGTTGTTGCCGTTGTTGCCTTTGTGCTGCGGCGGACGGTGCACGTAGATCACCCGCGGCTGGTACCAGAACGGGTCGTACCACGGACCGATGGGGCCCCAGAACGGGTTGTAGAAGCCGTAGGGCGAAGCGCGGTAACGCTGTTCCACCACGCGCGGCTGTTTCGGCCACAGGTAGACGGTTCGCGCCTCCAGGCGGGGGTAGGCGTAGTTGTACTTGCCGACCATCTCGGAGACGATGCCGTGGACGCGGCCGGTGAAGGTCACCTCGCGTCCCTTGGTGAATACTTCCGGATCGTAGAAGCCCTGATGACAAGCCACGAAACGCCCGTGGTTGTTGCCGCGGGCCTCGGGTCTGGCCGTCGCATCGAGTGGACGGGAAAGCACGTAAAAGCATGTCTTGTCGGATTTCGGCTCGGTCTTGATGAGCTGGCCACCCCAACGCACCAGCGTGCCGTTGGCGCCACCTTGGGAAGCCTGCGACGGCAACAGTGGCGTGTAAGTGCCGCTCAGGGGTTTGGGTACCGTCGCGCAAGCGCCGAGCGCCAAGGCGCCGACGACGACCAGCGCGGGTTTCCATGCACGGGTGCGGAGAACTGCGAAATCGAGAGTGTTGAGTTTGGACATGGTGGATGACTCCACGAAATGAAGACGGTTTTCCAACGTTTACTCTATTTGACCACGCGACGTGGGTGAAAATCCCTCACGGCGCGACCAAATGCACGTATTGATTCAGGTGTGGGTGATACGCGGGCATAGCGCAAACGCACCCATGCATCTCCCAGCGCCTGCAAATGTTCACGCTCGTGCGGCAAGGCGCGGGCCGCGCGGGCAAAAAAGTGTACCGGCCCCTCGCTGGGTCGGCGCGCCACGCCGGCACGTGCCAGGCGCTGGCGCAACAGCGCCATGCTTGCCGTCATGGCGTCCCCGTGGCGTCGCGGGACCAGCGCGAACACCGCGGCCAGCAGCATCAATACGATGATGCTGGCCGCCAGCAACAGCAACAAGGTGCCGGTGCTGGTGTGGCGGATGCCGAACGACGTCAGCAAGCCGTGCTGGCGCAGTGCGTCAAACCCTATAACGGCCTTGTCCCACCAGTGGTTGACGATGTCCCAATGATTGCGCAGCGCGCGCAGCCATCCGTCCCCGCTTCCGCTGCCGGCGACGGCGGCCGCACCCAGCGAGACCCGGTCCGGGCGCACGGCCGCGGTCGGGTCCACGCGGACCCAGCCGCGTCCGCGCAGCCACACTTCGCTCCAGGCGTGCGCGTCGGACTGGCGCACCAGCAAATAATTGCCCAGCGCGTTCCAGTACCCGCCCTGATAACCGGTCACCACGCGCGCGGGGATGCCGGCGGCGCGCATCAGGAACGTGAACGCCGATGCATAGTGCTCGCAAAAGCCGGCGCGGGTCGAAAACAGGAAGTCGTCGACACTGTCGCGGCCCAACGGTGGCGGGTGCAAGGTGTAGCGAAAACCGCCGTCATGAAACAGGTGCAGCGCGGCCTGCACGATGCGCTGGTCGTTGTCGCCGAAGCGGGTGCGCCAATCGTGCGCCAGGGCCCGGGCACGCGGATCGAACCCGGCCGGCAGTTCCAGTCCGAGGCGACGCGCACGCGGCCTCAGTTGTGGCGCCAGTACGTGATGCACGGCCGAACGCGCATGGTAGCGCAGCAGTTGTTTGACCGGCTTGTCACGGACCAGCGTGCGTTCGGCATCCAGATAAGCGCCCGGCGGAGCCGTCAGCGGTGTGTCCAGGGTGAACAGCCAGTGCCGTCGTGACGGCTCCATGGTGACGGTGTAGTCGTAGACCGGCCCGCTGTGCGGCATCGGTTCGGGGTGACGGCCGGTGCCGCGCGGCATGCGCGGCGGGTTGGCCGTCCAGGCGCGGCCATCGAACCACCACAACACCGGGCCGCGAAAATAGCGCTGGGTCGGTGGCGGCACCTTGCCGTGGAACGTGACCCGGAAGGCGGGCGAGTCGTCCACCAACAGCTGCGTGAAATCACCCGGCGACATGCGTCCGCTGACCCCGGTACGCGCGGTCTGCGCACCCGCGCCGGCGGCGCCCCACAAGGGCTGGCTCAGGCGCGGCACGAACACGAAGGCGGCCAGCGCCAACGGTATGGCCAAGGCCAGCGTCTTGAGGATCGGCGTGAGGCTGCGCCACCACGCGGCGGTCGGCGCCTGCGCCGGTTGCAGCGCGCGCAGGCAGGCCAGCGGCAGGGTCAATGCGGCCATCACCGCGGCCGTGATGGCCGGGCCCTGGCCAAACAGCAGCACGCACATCAGCACGAAACACGCGAACGTGATGCCGGTGCGTGCGTCACGCGGATGTTCGCTCTCCAGGGTCTTGAGCACCAGCAGGCCGACCGCCAGCGCGCAACCCGGCTGGCGACCGAAGATGGTGCCGTAAGTGGCGATGACCGCCAGCGGAAGCACCAGCGTCAACGCCAGGCGCAGCCACCACGGGATGCGCGTGCCATGCCGACGCCGTTGCCACCAGCGCCAGCCCAGCGCGACGGCCAGAAACGCACTCAGCCACCACGGCAGATGCGGCGCATGCAGGACCAGCACCGCGGCCATGGTCAGGCACAGCAGGGTGAATGCGCGTGCACCGAGCAGCGGACGCGCCGTACGCCTCCCGGGTGCGGCTTGCCCGGAGTCGATCACGGCGCTCATGGCGTCAGCGCCAGCGAGCGAGCGCTTCGATACAACAGTTTGCCCACTTCCTTGCCACAAGAGTAGGGCTTTGGCCTGTCGCAACCATGCAGGGTAAAAGCGGATTGCCGCATTTGCGAAGTATGCCGTACACCCGCAAACGATTTTGCGAGAGGGTTTGCAGGCATGATGGCAGCCACGCTTTTGCGGAACAAATGGGCTTATGGACTTGACACTCGAGTCGCTTTGTGCTTAGAGTAAAAATACTCTTACTGAGTGCAGACATGGATTGCTATGGATGGTCTGTTTCGCAACGAAGCTGTCAAGGCGCAACAGCCGCAATGGCTGGGTAGTACGCGCTTGGCGCTGCCGGTATCGCATCGTGTGTGGGGGATTCTGGCGGCACTGACGACAGTCACCATGGTCGGTTGGCTTTTCCTGGGGCATTACACGCGGCGCGAACATGTCGTTGGTCGCTTGGTACCGAATGCCGGATTGATCCATGTGACGGCACGCATCGCGGGCACCGTGGCCGAACTGAGTGCTGCGGAGGGCTCTTCCGTGCGGGCGGGACAGGTGCTGGTAACGGTGACCGGTGATCGCAGCAGCAAGGCCATGGGGCGCACGGGCGCGGTGGTGGCTGCCAAACTGCGCGATCAGCAAGCGCAGTTGCGTGCAATGCTGAAGGACGCCAGAACGCAATCCGACGTGGAAGCGGCCGGCTTGCGTCAGCACATAGCGTCATTGATTGCGCAAATGGACCAGCTGGACAGGCAAGTCGCGTTGCAACGCAAGCACGTTGCAACAGCTTCCTCGTTAGTGCAAAGAATCGCGCACCTCCGTCAGCGCGGCTTCATTTCCTCCGTCGAGTTTGCTCGATACCAAGCCGACGCGCTGGCGCAAAAGGAGCAGCTGAAGGCGCTTGACCGGCAGTATCTTCACATGAAGCAGCAAAAAAATGCTTTGCAGGTGCAGTTGGCCCAATTGCCTTTGGATACCGCAACCAAAGCGTACAAGTTGCGTAACCAACTGGCACAGCTCGATGCCGCAATGGCCAAGAATGCGGTGCAGCAGTTCAGCGTACTGCGCGCCCCAGTGAGCGGCGTTGTGTCAACCGTAGTGGTCAAGCCCGGGCAATCCGTTCAGCCGGGCCAAGCACTGGTGACCGTAATGCCTATAAGGTGCATTGCTCGAGGCGCAGTTGCTGGTACCGAGCGGGGCCATCGGCTTCGTGCACAAGGGTACGCCCGTCGTGCTGCATTACCAGGCGTTCCCTTACCAAAAGTTCGGCGCACAGCGCGGCAAGGTACTGCAAGTCTCGCGCAGCGCGCTGACGACTACTGCAGTATCGGCGCTTCTAGGTCAACCTGCGCCCCCCAAGCCGTTGTACCGGGTCGAGGTCAAGTTAGCGCGGCAGACCATCAAGGCCTACGGCGAGCCGCAAGCCCTGATGCCGGGCATGACCGTCGACGCGGACCTGCTTCTGGACCGGCGTCGCATGATCGAGTGGATATTCGAGCCGCTTTATGGCATAGCCCGCAAGGGCGGGAGCAAGGGTTGAGATGGGCATGGAACGCAACCAACACAAGAACGGCAAAGCCCCAATGGACGGTAACGACGATACTGCTTGGCGCTCCGGTACGCCTGGATCGGCTCGCCTGCATTTTGGCTGGGGCAAACACCTGCCGATGATTCGCCAGAACGAAGCGGCAGAATGTGGTTTGGCCTGCTTGGCGATGATCACCGGGTACTACGGTCATCACGTCGACCTGCCTACCTTGCGCCGGCGTTTTTCGTTATCGCTGAAGGGCATTACGTTAACCCATCTGGTCGAGGTGGCCGGGGCCCTGAAGTTGGCTTGCAGACCAGTACGTCTGGATATGGATGAGCTCTCTCAGCTGGCTACGCCTTGCATCCTGCATTGGGACATGGATCATTTCGTGGTGCTTCGTCAGATAAAAAAGGAGCGCATCGTCCTCCACGACCCCGCCAGCGGCATACGTAACCTGTCAGTAGATGACTTGCGGCCGCATTGGACGGGCGTTGCCGTGGAGCTGAGCGCGGGGCCAGATTTTAAACGCAAGGCGCCGCCTGCACCCGTGTCGCTCCGAAAGCTGGCTGGATCAGTCAAAGGACTGGGGCGAGCCTTGGTTGTAATTTTCAGTCTGGCCTTGCTGCTGGAGGTCGTTAGTCTCTTGTGGCCTCAATTTTTGCAGATCGTAATAGACCAGGTGCTGGCCGATATAGACCATAGCCTATTAACCCTATTAGGCGTGAGCTTTGTACTACTTCTTATCTTGCGGACAGCGGTGTCAGCGTTACGCACTTGGACCGTCATGTGGCTCAGTACCCACTTCAATTTGAGCTGGACTGGTAATGTGTTTCAGCACCTCATGAGCTTGCCGCAAGGATACTTCCTGAAACGCCACTTGGGCGATATTGTATCGCGTTTTGGTGCAGTCAACGTTATACAGCAGACCCTCACAACGAAATTTGTTGGCGTCATTCTAGACGGACTGATGGCTGTGCTCACATTGACGGTGATGCTTGTATACAGCCCACTTCTGACTGGCATTGTTGTCTTGGCAATGGTCATGTATGCCATCATGCGCGTGCTGTATTACCGCGTATATTTCGAAGCCAATCTAAGTCAGATTACGGTGCGTGCCAAGCAGCAAAGCGTATTTATGGAAGCTGCACGTGGTGTGCAGACTCTGCGGTTGCATAATGAATGCCCTGCACATACTGCGCGCTATCTTAATGCTACCGCGGATGCTATAAACACTTCCATCGAAGTGCAAAAACTCACCTGATTAGCCCTCAAGCTCAGCCAGCTTTTCCCTTCTCCCCTCGGGAGAAGGTGGCGCGAAGCGCCGGATGAGGGTCCGAGCACGCGAATGATGAACATCTTGCCACCATTCAACGGTTACGCGAAAACGAACCCTCTCC
>DASSKC010000003.1:0-22122 GCA_035690885.1 Oleiagrimonas sp.
CCTTGAATGCCACCGGGTTCAACCCGAACAGCATGAAGTCGGCACCGAAGGACAGCATGCTGATGGGGCGGCGTAACAAGCCCGAGTCGGACGATACGGCCAGGGCCAGCCAGCGAAACATGGAGCCGTCCAGGGCGCGCAAGGACGGGTTGTTGACGATGTTGGAAAAGTCGTCGAACAGGAAGCCGCCAAACAGGCCGTTCAGATAGGCCGCGCAGCACAGTGCAAGCACGCAGGCGGCGGCCGCCAATTTCTGGCGTGGGGTCAGCAAATGCGGGTTCGGCATAGTGCGTGGTTGTTGGTGGCGTGATGGGGCGAATGAGCCGAGCAGTTGGCGAGGATGTTGTGCGAAGGGCCGCCCATGGGCGGCCCTTCGCGGTACGGCGTGCGGGCTTTGAACCCGCGTCAAACAGCTTATCGGCAGGTGGCCGGGACGTACTTGCCAGCGCCGGTGGTCGAGCACACCCATGTCACGGGCTCGCCTTGGGTTGCCGTCGGCGTCATCACGATCGTCTTACTCTTGAAATCGGCGAGGCCATTGTCGTCGGAGGCGGTGACGGTCACGACACCATCGGATACGCCCAAGCTGGCAACATACTGGGTCGAGTCATTGCTGCAACCGGCGGATGAGGTGTCGGCCGGAAGGCTGCCGACGGACTGGTAGTATTCCGTCACCGAAGTCTTGCAGGCATCAGCGGCAACAATCAGTTCGGAGACCTTGGCGCGAACCGTGTAGTTCTGGTACGCCGGGATCGCAATCGCCGCCAAAATCGCGATGATCGCAATCACGATCATCAATTCAATCAGCGTAAAACCCTTCTGTGTACTTTTCATGATGGTAGTTCCTCTTTACAAGCCTGGTCATGCGACCGTGAAGGTGGTTGCCCCCTGAGCCCCTGTCCCGGATCCGTCGCCGGACCCGACCTCCCAGACCACGTTGACGTCAGGAACGACCGGGAAGCTCGTGCCGGATATGGAGCAGATTGCGTGCCAGATCCGACGTGGGGCCATTGAGCCATGGTTCGCGTGCCGGCAAGTGTGCACATCATCACGATTTATCGGGCCTGTCCAACCGGTTCGCGAATGCGTGAAGTCGGCAACATTTGTGCGCGGGTGGCGCGGGGCGACGCACTGCGTCCAAGGGTGACGCTTTGCGTCACTTTCTTGCTCGCGTTCAGCGTCATGTTGGCGAATGGTCCGGTTTAACCGCGGCAGGTGGCGGGCAGGTATCGTCCCGCCATGGCGGACGAACAGGTCCACGACAGGCTGTCACCGTGCAGATGTGGCGAGAGTTTGAGCGTCTGATTGCGGATCGCAATATTGCTGGCCGGCTGGTTGAACGACACAGTGATCGTGCCGCCGCTGATGTCGACGCCGGAGACGTAGGTGCCGGCAATGGAGCTGGCCCTCGCCAACCCGGCGCTCTGGTTACTTGGTGGGTATTGGCCGGTGTTGGACTTGTAGCCCCACACCGCCGCTCTGGCCCCTGAGGCCAAGCTCAAGCCTTCGGCTACTTGCGCGCGGATGACGTAGTTCTGATAGGCCGGAATGGCGATCGCAGCCAATATGGCGATGATCGCGATCACGATCATCAACTCGATCAGCGAGAAGCCGGCACGTTGGCGCCTGCTGGGCATGGTGGATTCCCCTGTTGAATCGCGGAGGGCACTGCACGACGCGTACCAGATGTGATGGCCTGGCGCGTGCTTGATGCAGAATGTGACGTGGTGCACGTTCCGGAAATGGAGCCGGGGACGAGTGGTCATTCGCGCCATCGTCGGCCATAGCCATTGTCGTGTCCTGAAACATGCCGATCATTCGGCTATGGTGCTTGATGTATTACGGCAATGCCGTATACTAGATCCATGTTCACGATCAGTGAAACGGACGGGTTCAAGAGCGATGTCGATGCCATATGGTCGGCAGACGAACGCATTGAGTTCTGCACATGGATAGCGGCCAATCCGGAAGCGGGCGATGTGATTCCGCACAGCGGGGGTTGTCGCAAGGTGCGCTGGGCGGCATCGGGCCGGGGCAAGCGCGGCGGTGCTCGTGTGATCTATTACAACCGCCTGAGCGAGGGACCTATCTGGCTGTTGGTGATCTACACCAAAGCGGTGCGCGGCAACATTCCGGCGCACATCCTGAAGACGATCAAGGAGGCGTTATGAACACGCACATGACAGGTGAGGAACTGGGCGAGAAGCTGCTGCGCTCGGTCAAGCAAATGAAGCGCGGCAAGACTGCGCGTGAGACCACGGTGAAGTTGTTGCCGGCGGCCCAGGCCCGTGCCAGCTTGGGGATGTCGCAAGCGCGCTTCGCGGACCTGCTGGGCGTATCCGCGCGCACGATTCAGGATTGGGAGCAGGGCCGGCGGGAACCGCGGGGGCCTGCCAAAACGTTATTGGAGGTCGCGGCGACGCACCCTGAGGTGCTGCGTGAATTGACGCAGTAAAGAACCACACGGTGCCGGGGGAGATGTGCGAAAGCGGCAAAGTGCCGGCAATAATGTCGCGGGGAACGGTGCCGGCGACGAATGGCACTTACTTGAGCCCACCAGACTGACCCGGCACGGCTGAGGAGTTGTGTATCCAGTAGGTTGGGTTAGGCCGCAGGCCTAACCCAACAATAAGCTATCTGCCAGCGTGATGACGGACTTGCCGCGTAGATCGACAAGCTCGCACGTCGGGTTGATGAAGCCAACCCGACCTACGCGAGTAATAGGAGCCAAGCCGGTGGCAGCGGCCACGTATGGGCTTAAGTAAGTGCCATTCGTGCCGGGGACACTTTCCTCACTTCCGCGTGTAGCGGATA
The DNA here is from genome assembly GCA_035690885.1 of Oleiagrimonas sp. Taxonomy (GTDB): domain Bacteria; phylum Pseudomonadota; class Gammaproteobacteria; order Xanthomonadales; family Rhodanobacteraceae; genus Oleiagrimonas. Next base: position 2,815 of record DASSKC010000003.1, read on the forward strand.
GTCGCGCGCAAGTCCGCTTCCGCCGCGTTGGTCAGGGTGTAGCCGTGCGTGGTCAAACGCGGCGGTCTTCGCCGGTTTCTTCATCAAGGATTTCGCCGAGGCTCTTGGCGGAAATTTTCCCAGCCAGGCCCTCGTCGATGCGCGTACGCAGCAGGGCTTTCAGTTCCGGCCAGGCTTGGTCGCCCTCTGTGTCACCGGGGAACAGCCGCTCGAGCGTGTACTGCTTGATCGTTTTGCCTTGCAGGGCGGCCAGTGCTTTCAGGCTCTGATGCTGCTGGAGGGTGATGTCGATGGTCAGGCGACTCATGTGATGGCTCCGAGGCATTGCATGGGGCCCACATTGCCACATTTGTGGTTTTGTGGATGTTGCAGAATAAGGAGTCGCGGACGAATGGCGCTTGCTTCGCGCGCAACTCATTGAAATCCGTCATTGTCGAGAAAGCGGCCGTGACGACAATGGTGCAGGGGACGATTTCCGCGTATCAGATGCCGGTGTGCATGCACGATGGCGGGGAGAGATGCGACGTGGTCCACAGAGGCGCATGGCCGGGGCCATGTATACTGACGTTGTCAGTACAAATGCATTACATGCAACCGTGAGGTGGCCCATGTCGAAGGAAGCTGTTTTCACCATGAAGTTGGAGCCGGAACTGCGCGCCGCGTTCATGGCCGAGACGTCCAGCGAAGACCGTCCGGCATCCCAGGTCATGCGGGAGTTGATGCGCGACTACATCGAAGGCAAGCGCCGTTCGCGCGAGTACGACGACTACCTGCAGCGCAAGGTCGAAACGGCTCGTGCCTCGATGCGAGCGGGTCGCGGTCGGTCGAATGATGACGTGGATGCCGAGTTTGCTGCCCGGCGCAGTCAAGCAACCGCAAACCAGACGTGATCGTCCTCTGGACCCCGGAAGCGGAGCAAGATCGCGCCGACATATGGGACTATATCGCTGCCGACAACCCGCATGCCGCGGCTCGCATGGATGCGCTTTTTGGTGATGCTGCCGCGCGGTTGGCAGCGCACCCGGGGATGGGCCGGGAAGGGACGGTTCCTGGCTCCCGCGAGTTGATACCCCATGAAAGTTATCGATTGGTGTACGAGATCAATGGAGCCACGGTGTGGGTGCTCGCATTGGTGCATGTCGCACGCGAGTGGCCGCTGAACGACAGCGGGAATTGAGTGCGCTGGAACAACGGTTGGGTCGGCGTTCGCCGGCCTCCAGCAGCAGTGCAGCCGAATCGGCTGCACGCTTGGCTTTGGCCATCAGTTCGGATGGGTTTGCCACAGGCGAACTCCGGTGTCGGCAATGTTGTGCAGCAGCTCGGGATTGAGCCAGGTGTCCGGGTCATGCCATAGTCCGGCCCAGATGGGGAGTGGCTGAATTCGTACTCCCGTGTCGAGCATGACGTCGAAGGCCGTGTCGGCCATGTCGAGCTTGGTCTGCATGAATGATTGTTCGGAACCACCGAGGATGAGCGCCACATCGGCTTCGCTGTCCGGTCGCGCAAGGCCTTTCGCGCGGCTGCCGAACAAGATGGCTTCGTGCAGCGGATACTCGGCTGATATGCGTTCAAGGAACGCATGAACCGCATCACGTGTCGCTGCATCGATGGGCGATGTGGTTGAAGAGGGCACGGCAAACCCCGCGGGTCGGCACTTGGGTGCCATTATCGCAGTATCGGGAAGATGGTGCCGCGGACAATGTCCTCGCGCCGGGCGTCCTTCGGTGCTCTGGAGTTGGCGTTGTGCCATCGGGAATCGTCAACTATGCTGTTCCTTACGTAGGTAAGGATGTGGTGGTTGTATGGAATCCGTCGAGTCCAAGATAACGTCCAAAGGTCAAATTTCCGTGCCCGCAGCAGTGCGGCGCGCCTTGGGCTTGACGCCGGGTGCCCGCATTGAATGGATGGAGCGGAACGGTGAAGTGGTAGTGAGGCGAGCGTCGCGGTTTTCTTCGCAGGACATTCATGCCGCCGTGTTCACGAAAGCACCCGAAGGCAAGTCTGTCGCCGATATGGATGCAGGCATTCAGGCGCACCTGAAGAGCAAGCATGCGCGCGATTGACACCAACGTGCTCGTTCGCCTGATCGCTCGTGACAATAGGCAGCAAGTCGAGCGGTCCGAACGCTTTATTGCTGGTGGGGCATGGGTCTCGAACCTGGTGCTGGCCGAAAGTGTATGGGTACTTCAATCCGTCTATGGCCTGCGCAAGGCGCAGTTGGCGACCGCCATCGACATGTTGCTCGAACATCGTCAGCTTGTTTTGGAGGGCGCCGGAGCCGTGCGTACGGCATTGGATGACTTTGTCGCCAACCGGGGCGTGGGTTTCACCGATTGTCTGATCGTGGCCATCGCGCGGGACAATGGGCATGTGCCGGTCGGATCGTTCGACAAGAAGTTGTCGAGGCTTGATGGCGCGCAAGCTTTGTAACTGGTCGGAATGTTGCCGCGGACAATGTCCACGACGCGTGATTTTCAGGCGGATGAAGCCTCGCGTGATCCTTGCAACGTCACCTCGGGCAGGTCTCGTACCGTGCTCGCAGCTGCGACAAGCTGGTCGCGAGTTTCGTATGGCAGTTCGTCCAGATCGCCGTCATCAAAAAACGTCAGGGCCTTGAGGCTTTCGCTGGGCTGAAAATTGGGGCCGTAGATGGCGCGGGCGATGGCCAGGCCGCGTGACAGATCCACGTCGACTTTGAGCATGGCCGCGATGTCAAGATAGTCCTTGGCTTCGGCGCGTTGCAGAACGACCTTCAGTTTGGTCGCCATGAGGTCGTCCAAAGAGGCCACCCGCATGACACCGTCGTCAGTGTGTGAAGCGATGGGTCATTCGAAATGCCGCGCCGGTAGCGACGGAACCTGGTCGGTTTTGGCAAGTCGCAGACGGTAGTGCCAATAGTTCCACGAGCGTGAACGGAACTGCCCTGGTTGGGCATGGCGAAGCACTTCGCGCAGGACGTTGTCACCAACGCGTCCAGCCAGTGCTTCCACGTCGGCGTGGTCACCAATATCCATCACTTGAGCGATGACACGTTCGGGCTGGCGTACGGCAAGTTCCGGCGTCTGCCACCAGATGTATTTGCGCGCCAGCGGCTTGAGTGTGGTGGAGTCGATAGGGGGTGTGTACCCCGGAGCCATCATCAATTTCCCGAGTGCGAGCCCTGCCGCTCCATTATCGCAGACCTGGCCGACAGAGCGAAAATAGTGCCGCGGAAACGGTGCCAGCGCGAGTGGTACTTACTCAGGCCGCAGATCGTTAAAAGTCCGGGGAAAAGCGGTTGTTTCGTAGGGTGGATAAACGCAGTGCATCCACCATTGTCCGGCCCGATGGCCGCTCGGTGGATGCGCTGACGCTTGTCCACCCTACCAATTTCCAGAATTTTTCGTTTGTAATTAGAGATCTGAAACTTAAGTAAGTGCCATTCGTGCCGCCGACAATTTTCGACAGCCGATTGCTGAAGCGACTTCAGGTGCGACGATCGGCATCCCGCATGGTCCGCGCAAACGCCTTGAAATCGTCCGCATGCTGGCTGGCAATGGCGTGCACGATGGCCCAGTTGATGGCGCTGTAGTTGTGCACGGCGATGTTGAGAAAGCCGACGGCCTTGCGCATGCGTTGTGCCAGATCGTGATCGAGTAGATGGTCCTGCGCCAGCTTGTCGAATGCCTCGCCCATGGTTTCCGGCGCAGGCTGTCCCGCCTCGGTGAGCAGGTGCAGGGCCATGTCCACGCACAGTTGCACGGCGCGGCTCAAATTGAGTACCACGATGTCCTGCAGGTCCGGGTCGTCGCGCAATTGCTGGACGGTATCCGGGCATTTGTCTTCGATGCGCGCAAGACAACGGTGCAGCGAGTCAAGTTTGCGCTCAAGCACTATTGGAGCCATCGGCGGTTCCTTTCCTCGAGCATGCGTCGAACATAGGGCATGAAGTCTTCGTTGAAATACACATGACGTAGCCGCAGCTCGGCCAGGTCGTGGTCGCTGCCGACGATGCGCTGTCCATGACGGAGGATTTCGCCCAGCAATGGCTCGCCCGTGCGGCGCAGGTCGATCAGGTCGACTGCGCGACCGGTCGCCAACGCCAAGTCTTCAACAAGAGCCGTGGTTTGCTGCGCAGTCAGGGGTTTGTCCGCCTGCACGGCGATGTCGATGTCGCTGTCCGCCCGCGCGCGGCCACTGGCCACCGAGCCGAACACGATGGCAAGCTTGATCTCGGGGTGGCTGGCCAATGCCGCGCGGGCCTGACGAATGGTCATGATCGCGAACCGGTTGATTTGCCTGCAATGTAACACCGGCAGGAGGTATCCGGCGGTTCAAATACTACAAACCTGTGCTACTTTTGCCCGGATGGATGATCAACCTTTGCGCCGCACCAAGATACTCGCCACCCTGGGTCCCGCCACCGACGCGCCGGGGATGCTTGAACGCATCCTCGAAAACGGCGTGGACGTGGTCCGCCTGAATCTGTCCCACGGGACCCCGGACGACCATCGGCAACGCGCCGCCGCCGTGCGCGAGGCTTCGCGCGTGGTCGGCCGCGAGGTCGGCGTGCTGGTGGACCTGCAGGGCCCCAAGATTCGCATTGAGCGGTTCGCCGAAGGTAAGGTTAACCTGCATGCCGGCGACGAGTTCACGCTCGATTGCCGCGCCGATGCGCCGCCCGGCGATGCCCATGGCGTCGGCGTCAGCTATCACGACCTGCCGCAGGATGTGTCCGAAGGCGACGTGCTGCTGTTCGACGACGGTCTGGTGGCGATGGACGTGCTGGAAGTGGATGCGCCACGCATCCGTTGCCGGCTCAAGAACGATGGCGAGCTGTCCGATCGCAAAGGCCTGAATCGCCAGGGCGGCGGGCTGAGCCTGGATGCGCTGTCGGAAAAGGATCGCAACGACATCAAGCTGGCCGCCGAGCTGGATGCCGATTTTCTGGCGGTGTCGTTCGTGCGCAGCGGGCGCGATCTGGATCTGGCGCGACGGCTGCTGAAAGAGGCCGGTGGCGACGCCGCGCTGGTGGCCAAGATCGAGCGTGCCGATGCGCTGAACAAACTTGAAGGCATCATCGACGCCTCCGATGCGGTCATGGTCGCGCGTGGCGATCTGGGCGTGGAGATCGGCTATGCCGAGCTGCCGGGCCTGCAGAAAAAAATCATCCGCGAGGCGGTGCAGCGCAATCGTGGCGTGATCACGGCCACGCAAATGCTGCAGTCGATGGTCGAGGCGCGCATTCCCACGCGCGCCGAAGTGCTGGATGTGGCCAATGCCGTCATCGACGGCACCGATGCGGTGATGCTGTCGGCCGAAAGCGCCGCCGGCGCGCATCCGGATGAGGCGGTCAAGGCCATGCGCAACATCTGTCTGAGTGCCGAGCGCCAGTTCGTGCCCAAGGAGGATCTGGGTTCGCACGCGCATACGCTCCAGCGCAGCGATCAGGCGATCGCGCTGGGCGCGATGTACCTGGCCAGTCGCCTGAATGTGCGCGCCATCGTGGCTTTGACCGAATCCGGCGCGACCGCGCAATGGCTGTCACGTTACCGTTATGCGGTGCCGATCTATGCGCTTTCACCCAGTGCCTCGGCGCGCCGCCGCATGCTGCTGCTGCGCGACGTCAAGCCGGTGGCTTTCGAACATGGTCGCCTGACCCCGGCCCACGCGGCCCGCGCCGCCGTTCAGCACTTGTTTGCGCTGGGCAAGCTGGTCGAGGGCGATCGCGTGGTGCTGACCCATGGCGATCACACCGGCCGTGGTGGTGGCACCAACACCCTGAAGCTGCTGAGCGTGGGCACGGACGGTATTTGCGAAAGCCTGCGCGACGTGTGACAAACCCGGGTGGCATATCTCCGCGCCCCGCCACCCGCGACCAATTTTGCCCTGTGCGTTAAACTTGGCGGGATACCCGTCATGGCCGCTCGGCCGTGACCGTGCCATCCGTCCCTTGATCAGCCGGCGCGTCCCCGCGCGCCGCGGAGCTTCCACCATGGACCAACTGCAAGACATCATCGACCAGGACCTGGACCCGACCGAAACCGGCGAATGGATCGAATCGCTCAAGGCCGTCATCAATGCCGACGGCACCGAGCGCGCACATTACCTGATGGAACAGATGGTCGACGAGACCCGGCGCTCGGGCGGCCATCTGCCGTTTGCGCCGACCACGGCCTACGTCAATACCGTGCCGGTCAGCCAGGAGGCCAAGAGCCCCGGCGACGCGGCGATCGAGTGGCGCATCCGCTCGATCATCCGCTGGAACGCCATGGCCCAGGTGGTGCGCTGCAATCGCCGCCCCGGCAAGCTCGGTGGCCACATCGCCAGCTTTGCCTCCTCGGCGACGCTGTATGACGTCGGTTTCAACCACTTCTGGCGCGCGCCGTCCGAGGATCACCCCGGCGACCTGATTTACTATCAAGGCCACGCCAGCCCCGGCATCTATGCGCGCTCGTTCCTGGAAGGCCGCTTCACCGAAGCGCAGATGGACAACCTGCGCCGCGAGGCCAGCAATCCGCGCGGTCAGGCGCTGTCGTCGTACCCGCATCCGTGGCTGATGCCGGACTACTGGCAGGTGCCGACGGTGTCGATGGGTCTGGGCCCGATCCAGGCCATCTACCAGGCGCAATTCATGAAGTACATGGAAGCGCGCGGCCTGGTGCCCAAGTCCGACCGCAAGGTCTGGTGTTTCATCGGCGATGGCGAGATCGACGAGCCGGAGTCCTTGGGCGCCATCTCGCTGGCCGGTCGCGAAAAGCTCGACAACCTGGTGTTCGTGGTCAACTGCAATCTGCAGCGTCTGGACGGTCCGGTGCGTGGCAACGGCAAGATCATCCAGGAACTGGAAGGCGTGTTCCGCGGTGCCGGCTGGAGCGCCATCAAGCTGATGTGGGGCAGCTACTGGGACCCGCTGTTCGCCGCCGACACCAAGGGCGTGCTGCGCAAGCTGATGATGGAAACCGTCGACGGCGAGTACCAGGCCTACAAGGCCTTCGGTGGCGCCTATGCGCGCGAGCACTTCTTCGGCAAGTATCCGGAAACGGCGGCCATGGTCGCCAACATGTCCGATGCCGACGTGTGGCGTCTCAATCGCGGCGGCCATGATCCGCACAAGGTCTACGCCGCCTACCACGAGGCCGTCAACACCGAGGGCATGCCCACCGTGATCCTGGCCAAGACGGTCAAGGGCTACGGCATGGGCGAGGCTGGCGAGTCGCAGAACATCGCCCACCAGGCCAAGAAGATGGATGCCGAGGCGATCCGCGTCATGCGCGACCGCTTCAACATCCCGGTGTCGGACAAGGAGCTCGAAGGCGAGGGTCCGGATGCGGTGCCGTATTACCGCCCGGGCGAGGACTCGGAGGAAGTCCAGTACATGCGTGAGCGCCGCCAGGCCCTCGGCGGCGTGCTGCCGCATCGCCGTACCAAGTCCGAGTCGCTCAAGGCACCGGGTCTGGACGCGTTCAAGTCCATCACCAAGTCCAGCGGCGACCGCGAAATCAGCAACACCATGTCGCTGGTGCGCGGCATGAACCTGCTGCTGCGTGACAAGCAGGTCGGTCCGCGCGTGGTGCCGATCGTGGCCGATGAGGCGCGTACGTTCGGCATGGAAGGCATGTTCCGGCAGATCGGCATCTACGCGCCGTTCGGCCAGAAGTACCGCCCGCAGGATGCCGACCAGCTGTTGTATTACCGCGAGGCCGAAGACGGTCAGGTGCTGCAGCAGGGCATCACCGAGGCCGGTGGCGTGTCGGCGTGGATTGCGGCGGGCACCAGCTACTCGGTGTCCAACGTGCCGATGCTGCCGTTCTTCATCTACTACTCGTTCTTCGGCTTCCGTCGCGTCGGCGACTTGATCCTTGCCGCCGGCGATCAGCGCACGCGCGGTTTCCTGATCGGCGCCACCGCCGGTCGCGGCTTCCCCGGCGAGGGCCTGCAGCACTCCGATGGCGGCTCGCATTTGATGGCCGGCATCATCCCCAACTGCAAGGCCTACGATCCGACCTTCTCCTACGAGGTGGCCGTGATCATGCAGCAGGGCGTCAAGGATATGCTGGAAGACCAGCGCGACGTCTTTTACTACATCACCACCACCAACGAGAACTACAGCCATCCGGAGATGCCCGACGGTGTCGAGGACGACATCATCAAGGGCATGTACCTGTTCCGCGATGCCGGCAAGGCCAAGAAGGGCACGCAGCGCGTACAGCTGATGGGCGCCGGCGGTTCGGTGCGCGATGCGGTGGCCGCGGCCGAGTTGCTGGAGAAGGATTTCGGCGTGCAGGCCGACGTGTGGTCGTGCCCCAGCTTCAGCGAGTTGTCGCGCGATGGCTTCGACTGCGAGCGCCACAACCGTTTGCATCCGGGCGCCAAGAAGCCGCAGGTGCCGCATGTGACGAAGTGTCTGGAAAAACACGACGGCCCGGTCGTGGCCGCCAGCGAGTACGTGCGCGGCGTAGTCGACCAGGTGCGTGCGTTCATTCCCGAGGGACGCCGTTTCACCGCACTGGGTGGCGACGGTTACGGCCGCAGCGATACGCGTGAGGCGCTGCGTGACTTCTTCGAGATCGACGCGCACTGGATCGCGCATGCCGCCCTGGCGGCGTTGGCCGAGGACGGCAAGATCAAGCCCGAGGTGGTCACCAAGGCACTCAAGCAGTTCGGGATCGACCCGGACAAGCCCAACCCGATGACGGTGTAAGGGCCACGGGGAAGCCGGCGCGTCGAGCACGCATCGGCTTCCCGCGTCATTTCGATTGTCAGTATTCGAGGATTTTCGACATGGGTCAGAGAGCCCCGCGCGTGTGCACCGATTCGGTGGCCATCCGCCATCTGGAAACATTGATCAAGCAGTTGCCCGGCAACGCGGCCGTCACCGTCGAGTACGACGGCGGCAAGAGCGCCAGCGGCATCGTCTGCATCCGTCCGACCGTGCAGTCGTTTCGCGATGCGGCGGGCAAGGAGGGCGTCAACGGCGTGTTGCGCCTGGAAGACGCCAACGCTCCCGGCGGCGAACACCACATCTGGCTCGACCAGATCCAGCGCGTGCGCCAGCGCATGGCCTACGCCAGCCGCCGCGCCGCCTGAACGGCGGCAATCGCGTCACCTCCACATTCCCGTACATCCGCACATTCCCGTACACCCGTAGGAGCGGCGGAAGCCGCGATTGGGCGTATCCGTACCGTGGATACCTTGCGGCGCGCGTGTATCGCGGCTTCCGCCGCTCCTACGCGAATGCATTGTGCGGTGGTCAATAGATTTCCGCGACGCAGCAGCGCAAGCTGCCGCCGGCGCGTTCGATCTCGACCAGATCCACGGCGCCGATGGCAAAACCCCAGCGTTCCAGATCTTCACGCTGGGCACCGCTCAACGCCGCCGCGCCGCGCGCACTCATCCACACGCGATCATCGCTCAAGGTGATCGCGTTGCCGGCGAACGCCTGTTTTTGCCGGGCATCCAGCCACAGCGCTTGTCCTGCGTAGGCCTTGGCGATCGCTTCGGGCACCGTCGCGTCGACAAAGCCGTCGGCCGCCAGAATCGCCGCGCGGCTGGCCAGCAAGGCCATCACCACGTTGGTGTGATATTCGCCCTCGGCAAGCTCGAAGCAGAACGTCAGCTCCAGGCCGAATGCTTTGTGCATGGCCGCCGCGCCGGCCTCGTCGCAACGCTCGGACAGACCGCAATAGCCGATGCCGCGGGCGCGATCGATGATCAGCGAACCGGTCAGCTCGGCCGTAAGATTTTCGCAGCCGGACAGGTCGATCTCGTCGTAACCGAGCACATCACCAAAGAATCCCCGGATGTCGTCGCGGCCGGCTTCGCTTCGGCGCACCGGGTGGCGCATGCGGCCGACGATCAGGTGGCCGGGCGTGGTGGCGAACACGTTGTTCGGGAACACCCCATCAGGCGCCTTGGCATTGCCGGGAAACACCACCACCGGCGCGTCCTGGCGCAAGGCTTCGGCCAGCGCGGCGTGCTGGGCCATGGCGCGGGCCGCATCGGGTGCATCATCCATGCACATGTAACGGTTGTCGCGCGCCGATTCGGCCGCCAGCGTGAACGCCGACGGCGCGACCAGAAAAGCCGCGCGCGCCGTGGCTGGTGCGATAACCGGGAGTGTCGTGAAAGCGTCGAGGAACGCTTCGGGTGAATGGGTGATCATGTGCACTGCCTCCTGTGATGTTTGCTACGTGGTGTCGGCGCGGCCATCCAGTGATTGTCGGCGTCGGATGGTCGGGAACAGGACCATCCACACGCCGACCACCACCAGCGTGCCGATGCCGCCGACCAGGGTGGCACCGACCGCGCCCAGCCATGCGGCCAGCATGCCCGACTCGAACTCGCCGAGCTGGTTGGACGTGTTGACGAAGATGGCGTTGACCGCGCTGACGCGGCCGCGCATGGCATCGGGTGTTTCCAGCTGCACCAGGGTGCCGCGGATGACCATGCTGACCATGTCGAAACCCCCGAGCAGGGTCAGCGCCAGCAACGACAACCACAGCGCCGTGGACAGCGCGAATACCAGCGTGGCCACGCCGAAGGCGGCGACCGAGGCGAACATGATGTAGCCGACGTGGCGGCGCATGTTGTGTCGCGTCAGCCAGATCGACATCAGCAACGCACCGACCGCCGGCGCCGCGCGCAGGATGCCGAGGCCCCAGGCCCCGGTGTGCAGGATGTCGCGCGCGAAGATCGGCAGCAGGGCGGTGGCGCCGCCGAGCAGGACGGCAAACAGGTCCAGCGAAATCACGCCGAGGATCACCGGCTTGGCGCGGATGAAGCTGACGCCGGCGAACAGGGTTTTCAGTGTCGCCGGTTGCCGTCGGGGCGGCACGTGGTCGTAGCGTAGCAGGGCCATCAAGACGATGGCGACCAAGTACAACAGCGCCGACGTGCCATAGACCACGCCGGGGCCGGCCACGTACAGCAGGCCGCCAAGCGCCGGTCCGGCAATCATGGCGATCTGTCCCGAGGACGCGTTGGCGGCCATGGCCCGCGCCAGGATGCGTTCGGGCACCAGGCCGGGCACCATGGCCTGACGCGCCGGCGACTCGCAGGCCTTGGCGGTGCTGATCACGAACACCAGGCCCAGGATTCCCCACTCGTCCAGCCAGCCGAGCACGCTGCCCAGCGCCAGCATCACCACCGCGGCCCCTTCCAGCAGTTGCGCGCACACCACGATGTACTTGCGCCGGAACTGATCGGCGGCATGCCCGGCGGGCAAAGCCAGCAACAGCGACGGGGCAAACTGCACCAGCCCGACAAGGCCGAGGTCCAGGGCCCGTCCGGTCATGGAATAGATCTGCCAGCCCACCGCCACCGACAGCATCTGGAAGCCGAAACCCGAACTCAGGCGCGCGCCCCAGAACTGCACGAACGAACGTTGGTAGCGGAGCGAGTCGTCGGGAGCGGATGGCGAGTGCATGCGGTTGGGCGTCGGTCGAAGCCGGCAGTGTAAGACTTGCGTCGTCGCTGCGTTTGCATGCATGACGGCATGGTGGGATGGTGTGGCCAGTCCACGCGGAGACGGGCCATGAAAATGCATCTGGCGATCGTTTCGACACTGGCCGTGCTGCTGCTTGCCGGCTGTACCGCGTTCCATGCGCGCTATCAGCGCGAACAGGCGCGTCTTTCGGCCATCCATGCGGCGGCGGGCAAGCCGGTCAGTTCCTTCAACTACATGGCCACGACCATGTATTCGTGGGAGCCGCTCAACGAACACGAACTGCTGGTCTACACGCGACCGAACCAAGCCTGGTTGCTCAATGTGGGCTTGTGCCCGCAGTTGCCCTATACGGTGGCGATCGGCTTGACCTCGCATGTGGGCCAGGTCAGCACGATGCTTGACAGCGTGCTGGTGGGCGGCAGCAGTTTCCCCTGCACCATCCAGAAGATCCAGCCGGTGGATGTGGGTGAGCTGAAACAACGGATGCAGGCGCGCAAGGGCGCGAAGATCGTGCCTGCACCGGCATCGTCGGCGTAGGAACCCACCCGAGGCGGCAGGTTCAAGCGTTGTACAAAGCGTAAACGCGTCGCCCGCAGGGTGGAGGCCTACACGCTAAACTGGGACTTTCCGGGACTCGCGGGGTATTTCCATGCATCGTTCAGGCACATTTCTGGTAGCCGGCGTACTCGCGCTGGCCGTGGCCGGCTGCTCCCAGCCCTCGGCTCCGACACCGGCGCAGAAGGCGGCGGCCGACAAGGCCAAGACCCAGGCGGCGTTGCAGAAGAAGCTCGACTTGTTCCACAAGCTCATGGCCATGCACAACCCGGATCTGGCGATCCCGATCGGCGAGGACATCGTCAAGAACTTCCCCGACAGCAAGGCCGCGAAGAAGCTCTCCAAGACACTGCCGGAAATGAAGGCCAAGGCGCATGCCGCGTCTGAAAAGCGGCGCTTGACCGGCTTGTGGCTGTACCAGGTCGGTCCCATGGCTGGCGGCACCCAGAGCACGGCGACCATCAAGCCGAGCAAACCCAAACAGACCCAGGTGCGCCTGACCTTGCGTCGGCAGACCGATTGGGGCGTCTCGACGTTCCTGTATGACAACGCCAAGGGCAAGAACGCCGGCTTCGTGTGCCACAAGCTGTGCGACATCGTCATGCACTTCGATGGCAAAAAACATGTCTACGAGGGCTATCTGCCCAAGGGCGGCGAGCCGGCCATGTTCATCAAGGACCACGACAGCTTCCTCAAGCGCCTGGCCAAGGCCGACAAGATCACCATGCTCGTCGCCGTCAAGGGTCAGGGCAAGCAGACCTTCGTGTTCGAGACCGGCGGTTTCAACCCGGACAAGTGGCAAACGTTGCCCTGAATCCATACCGCCATTTTCGCCGGCAGGAGCGCCGGCAGGCGCGATGGCGTGGTGTGTGGTTTTGCGCGAGGCTGGCGAATCGCGGCTGCCGCCGCTCCTACGGGGCCGGGTCGTTGGGGTTCAGGGGCCAACAACATTTCCAGAATGGCCATTGCCACGGGTCATCGACCAGGCCGGCCCTTACGGGGTTGACGACAATGTAGCGTGCGGCGGTGGCGATATTCTCATCGCTGCGCAAGGCGTGGTCGTGGAAGCCGCGTGCCCAGAAGGGAGGTCGTCGTTGCAGGACCTGATTGGCGGTGCGTGCCGTCACGGCTTTGATCCGTGCCATCAGGCGAGAAAGGGTTTCAGAGCCCTCCAAGGTAACCAGTGCATGCATGTGGTCAGGCATGATGACCCAGGCATGGAGCTCGCTTTTGCGCCACAAGTGATCGTTGTCCAGTTCACGTGCAACGGCAGCGGCGACATCATGGTGTTCCAGCCAGGGGTGCCGGCGATGTGTCGAGGTCGTCAACAAGTAGGCTTGACCGGCGAGGGTACGGCGTCCTTGACGCAGTGCGGCATGTCCCGGTGATGAGCGTTGCATGGTCATGCATGCATCATCACCCTGTTGTGTCGGGGAGCCTGTCAGGGAAGACCGTGCTTGTTTGTCGGGTTTATACGAGATCTGGCTGCCGAGAGGCGCGATGGCGTGGTATGTGATCTTGCGCGGGGCTGGCGAATCGCGGCTTCCGCCGCTCCTACGTCAGGCTCGGGTGACATCTCGCGGGAGTAGGAGCGCCGGCAGGCGCGATGGCGTGGTGTGTGATCTTGCACGAGGTTGGCGGAATCGCGGCTGCCGCCGCTCCTACAGTGCGAAGCGGTTGATGGCCCAGGTCAGCGGGCGTTGCAGGCCGCTGTTGATGCGTGGTGGCAGGTCCAGCGGCTTGAGCAGCATCTTGACCGCCATCCGCGTGGGCAGGTTGTGGCGCACGAATGCGTACACGCGGTTGCTGGCGCGACGAAAGGTGGCTTCGTCGACCAGATATTCGGGGTGGCGGAATTTGAACACGTGGCGCAGGGCGATGTCGCCGTCTTCGTTGCCGATCTCGCGCAGGCGCTTGTACAGCGTGCGCAGGATCTTCATCCGCCCCTGGCGGCGGGTGGCCTGATAGCCCTGGAAATAGTGGTAGAAGTGGCTGTAATGGCGCACTTCGTCGCTCTTGATATGGCGGGTCAGTTGCTTGAGCACGGGCTCGTCGGTGTGCTCGTGAATGGCGCGGTAGAGCGTCGCGGTGCCGGTTTCGACCACGCAGCGGGCGGCCATCTCCAGGCAGCGCGAGTCTTCCAGTTCTTCACTGGTGCACATCGCGGAGTATGCGTCGAAGAAACTGCCGAACGCGGCGTCCCAGTCGAAGTCCGGCCACACGTGGCGCACGTAGGTGGCCAAGGCGCGCCCGTGTTGCAGTTCCTCGTGTTCCCAGTGGTCGCGCAACCAGGCCTGGGCCTCGGGGTTGTCGGCGTAGTGTTCGACCAGGTTGTGGGTGTACAGGTCCGAGCCGCTTTCGACGAAGGCCGAGGCGCACAACAGGCACATCAGATCATCGTTGGCCCGGATGCGCTCGATGTCGATGCCGGCAAAGTCGATGCTGTCCAGCGTCCAGGGCAGCTTGGATGCTTGATTTTCTGTGTATTTCACGGTGCAAACAGTCACATCGGTGTCACGACATGCGGCCCATGATAAGCCAGTGCCGCCGGCGCGGGCCGTGATCGAAGTCAGCGGAGGAATCAGTGGTTCAGCGCACCACCGTGACCGGCACATGCGCGCGTTCGATGATGTCGCTGGATACCGAACCGAGCAGCCAGCGCAGCAGCGCGCCGCGTTCGGTATGGCCGATGACGATGTGGTCGATGTGGTGGTCGCGGACCTGCGCCAGCAGCACGTCGCCGGGCGAGCCGTAGACCACTTCCAGGTCGAAGCGGTCGGCGTCATCGGGCGCCATGGCCATCAACTGGGCCCTGAGCTCGTCGGTGTGCTTGCTGCCCTTGTCGGTCATCATCATGGCGCAGGCCTCGGGCCCGCCTTCGGTGACCTGCAGGACCGATACCACACGCACCCGCCCGTCGCTGGCGCGGGCGATGTCCATGGCGAACTGGAAGCAGCGGCGGGAGGATTCCGAGCCGTCGTAACCGACGAGGGTGTGTTTGATCATGGCGTTCTCGTATGGTGTGGCCTGCGCGATCATTATGCCGCGGTTTGCCGGTTTTGTTGGGTGTGCGTTCGGCAACCTGAACGCGGGCGTCGAGCAGCCGATACCGTGTTCAGGCACACTCGGCAACACTGTTGCTTTGGACATGAACGCGGGGAGGCTCCCATGGCAAGGCAGGCTTTGACAATGTTGGGTGCGGCGTTGGCAGTGTTGGCGTTCGCCGGCTGCTCGACCACGCCGGACCACACCGAACCGATGTATTCGAGCCCGGCGACGCTCGGCTGCAAGATGAGCTATTCGCTGAGCGGCTGGTCGATCCTCTACAAGCACGCCGAGGGCAAGGGTACGGTCCATTGCGAGAATGGCCAGTCGATGGCGGTCAAGATCACGGTGACCGGTGGGGGTCTGACCGCCGGCAAATGGCATGTGGACAACGGCAGCGGCGTGTTCAGCGACGTGCACCGGATCAGCGACGTGCTCGGCGATTATGCGCAAGGTGGCGCCCATGCCGGCGTGGTCAAGTCGGCCTCCGGACAGGTGCTGACCAAGGGCACGGTGTCGCTGGCGCTGGCCGGGACCGGTGAGGGCGTGAACCTGGGCGTGGATGTCGGCAAGTTCACCATCAGCCGCCGTTGATGGCCTGACGCCGTGCCCGAGGCGTAATGCTGCGGGTACACTGTGGCCCTTTTGCAGCGGAGCGCCAGCATGTCCCGAGCACAGGCGACAAGCCCGACATCGCACACCAAGTCGCGTGTGCCGGCGATCTGGCGAGTGGTGACCTGGCTGGTCCTGCTGCTGGCGATCTTCGGTGTCTTTCAGTACAGCGTGCACGCATGGCGCGTGGGTGCGGCAGTGGCCGCCGGCGCACCCGAGGCCGCGACGCGTGCGCTGGCCTGGGATGTGGCCTATCTGGTGGTCGCTTGCGTCACCTTGTCGGCGGCGGCCGGAACCTTGTTGTGGCGTGGCTGGGCGCGGCCCGTGTTGCGCATCGTGGCAGGCTTGTTGGCACTGTGGCTGTTGGTGACGGCCATCATGCTGGGCGTGGACTGGGTGAGTTTCAGCCGCCACAGCCAGGAGTTGATGGCCCAGCCGCACATGGGCGACACGGTGCGCGCATTACGCGAGCGCGTGCGCAACACCTATCTGGTCGCGATCGTGCTCAAGGCCGTGGCTGTGCCGGTTCTGGCGTGGCTGGCGTGGCGCTTGGGCGTGCCTTCGGTGCGTGCGCAGTTTCCGCCGTTGCGGGCGCGTCAGCGGCGTTGATGCGGCCGGTTGCGGCAAACCGCCGGCTCATTTCACGTTACCTCGCGCGCGGTACAATGGGCCGGTGCCACACCGGCGCTTCGCGGTGCGCCGGATCTGCGCATTCGTCATATGGCTCAACAAGACGGCGCATTCGCATTATCATGGTGTGTTCACGTCACCATGGCCCGTGGTGACGTTGTTTCCATCCCCTGCAGGAGGCCCCATGGCCGAGGTCAAAGAAGTTCGCGTGCCCGATATCGGCGGTTTCGACAATGTGCCGGTGATTGAAGTGTTGATTCAGGCCGGGGATTCGGTCAGCAAGGATCAGGGGCTGGTCACCCTGGAGTCGGACAAGGCGACGATGGAAGTGCCGGCGCCGTTCGCGGGTACCGTCAAGGAAGTGAAGGTGTCCGAGGGTGACGAGATTTCCGAAGGCGGCGTGATCGCCACGATCGAGGCGGCTGACGACAACGCGGGCGACGGCGCGGGCGATGATGACGCCGGCGACAGCTCCGATGGCGACAAGGCATCCGCGCCCGAGCCGGCCCCGGCACCTGCGCCGGATTCCGAGTCGGAGTCGGAGTCCGAATCCAAATCGGCGCCAGCTCCCGGGAAGTCGTCGGAGAAGTCGTCCGACGCATCCGGTGCGGACGATTCGTCCAAGACTTCCGAGCCCGCCCCGGCTCCGGCCAAGCGCGGGCCGCAGAACCCGCCGGTGGAAACCGGCGCGGCGGCCAAACCGGGCGATCCGCCTTATGCCAGTCCCGCCGTGCGTGCTTTTGCGCGCGAATTGGGCGTGGACATCCATCAGGTCGAGGGCACCGGCCGCAAGGGCCGCATCACGCGCGAGGACGTGCAGGGTTACGTCAAGCATGCACTGGCATCCGGCGCACGCCCCGGTGGTTCCGGCGGTGGCGTCAGCGGGTTGGAGTTGTTGCCGTGGCCCAAGGTCGATTTTGCCAAGTTCGGCGAGATCGAGGAAAAATCGCTGTCGCGCATCCAGAAGATTTCCGGTGCCAACCTGGCGCGCAACTGGGCGATGATTCCGCACGTCACCCAGCATGACGACGCCGACATCACCGACATGGAAGCGTTCCGCAAGCAGCTGGGCAAGGAAAACCCCGACACCAAGGTCACGCCGCTGGTGTTCATGATCAAGGCGGCCGTGGCCGCGCTCAAGAAGTACCCGCAATTCAACGCCTCGCTGGACGAGTCCGGCGAAAAGCTGATCCTCAAGAAGTATTTCCACATCGGCATCGCCGTGGACACGCCGAATGGCCTGGTGGTGCCGGTGATCCGCGATTGCGACCAGAAGGGTTTGCTGGACCTGGCCGCCGAGCTGGGCGAGATTTCCAAAAAGGCACGCGACAAGAAGCTGGGCCCGGCCGACATGAGCGGCGGCTGCTTCTCCATCAGCTCGCTGGGTGGCATTGGCGGGACCAAATTCACGCCCATCGTCAACGCGCCGGAAGTGGCCATCCTGGGTGTCTCGCGCAGCCGCATGACACCGGTCTGGGACGGCGAGCAATTTCAGCCGCGCCTGATGCTGCCGCTGTCGCTGTCCTACGACCATCGTGTCGTCGACGGTGCCGCCGCCGCGCGTTTCGCGGCCTATCTTGCCAAGGTGCTGGGCGACCTGCGCCGGCTGCTGGTATAAGGAGGCGACCATGGCGAACACGATCGAAGTCAAGGTTCCCGATATCGGCGGTTTGGACAACGTGCCGGTGATCGAAGTGCTGGTTTGTGCCGGTGACAGCGTCGACAAGGAGCAGGGCCTGGTCACGCTCGAATCGGACAAGGCCACCATGGAAGTGCCGGCGCCGGAAGCGGGCACGATCAAGGAAGTGAAAGTGTCCGAGGGTGACGATGTCTCCGAAGGCAGCGTGATCGTGGTGCTGGAAACGTCCGGTGAAGCCGAAAAATCCGATAGCGCCACGTCCCCCTCTCCCTCCGGGAGAGGGGCTGGGGGAGAGGGTGCGTCCGAAGCGAAGTCTTCCGGCAAGAGCGAACCCTCTCCCGCCCCTGCGGGGCACCCTCTCCCAGAGGGAGAGGGGAAAGAAGCCAAGGCACCGCAAGCCGCTGGCGACAGCGGCAACAAGGCCGACATCGAGTGTCAGGTGCTGGTCCTCGGCTCCGGCCCCGGCGGCTATTCGGCCGCCTTCCGTGCCGCCGATCTGGGTCTGGACACGGTGTTGGTCGAGCGCTACGACTCGCTCGGAGGCGTGTGCCTCAACGTCGGCTGCATTCCGTCCAAGGCGCTGCTGCACGCCGCCGCCGTGGTCGACGAGGCCGCGGCGATCGATGCGCACGGCATCAGCTTCGGCAAACCGAAGATCGATCTGGACAAGCTGCGCGCGTTCAAGGAAAAGGCGGTCGGCCAGCTGACCGGCGGACTGGCCGGCATGGCCAAGAAGCGCAAGGTCAACACGGTGCATGGCACCGGCACCTTCGTGTCACCGCACGAGCTGGAAGTCGATGGCAAGGATGGCAAAAAGCTGGTTCGCTTCGAGAAAGCCATCATTGCCGCCGGCTCGCAGGCGCTGAAACTGCCCGGTTTTCCCTGGGACGACGAGCGCGTCATGGATTCCACCGGCGCGCTGGAACTTGAAGATGTGCCGGGCAAATTGCTGGTCGTCGGCGGCGGCATCATCGGCCTGGAGATGGCCACCGTGTATGCCTCGCTCGGCAGTGAAGTGACCGTGGTCGAGCTGGCCGACCAGCTCATGCCCGGTGCCGACACCGATCTGGTCAAGCCGCTCGCAAAGCGTATCGGCAAGCGTTACAAAGGCATCCACCTCAAGACCAAGGTGGTCGAAGCCAAGGCGCAGAAGAACGGCATCAAGGTCGAGTTCGAAGGCGAGTCGATCCCCGACACCAAGATCTACGATCGCGTGCTGGTGGCAGTCGGCCGCAGTGCCAACGGCAACAACATCGGTGCCGACAAGGCCGGCGTGAGCGTGTCCGATCGTGGCCTGATCGACGTCGATTCGCAGATGCGTACCAATGTCGAACACATTTTCGCCATCGGCGACATCGCCGGCCAGCCGATGCTGGCGCACAAGGCCACGCACGAAGCC
>DASSKC010000004.1:0-19468 GCA_035690885.1 Oleiagrimonas sp.
CGTGTTCAATCTTCCGGTTGCGTTGTTTCCCAACGTGTCCTTCCCGCGTGTGCGCGTGGGCATCGATGCCGGCGCACGCCCAGCCAAGCAGATGGTGGTGGCGGTGACCACGCCGGTCGAGGAGGCCATTCGCAGCGTGCGCGGCGTGCGCGAAGTGCGCTCCACCACCAGCCGTGGCAGCGCCGAAATCAATGTCGATTTCGATTGGGGCGCGAACATGAGTCGGGCCTACCTGGACATCAATGCCGCGATGAGCCAAGTGCTGCCGGATTTGCCCCCTGGGACGCACATTCATGCGGTGCGCATGGATCCGACCGTCGACGAACCGGTGCTTGCCTACAGCCTGCGTTCGTCAACGCTGACACCCATCCAACTGTACGACCTTGCGAAGTATCAGTTACGCCCGTTGATCAGTGGCGTCAAAGGTGTGGCGCGGGTGGATGTGCAAGGCCGGGGAACCGCCGAACTGCACGTCAACATCGACCCGGCCAAACTGCGCGCGCATCACTTGACCATGGCCGACGTGGTGCATGCGGTATCCAAGGCGGCGGATATTTCCGGACTGGGCCGGCTCGCCGACCACTACAAGCTGTATTTGATACTGGCCAACAATCAACCCGGCAGCATCACCGCCTTGCGCCATGTCGTGGTGCGTGCCGGGCCGGGTGGCGTCGTGCAGGTGGGTGACGTTGCTACCGTCACGCGCGGCGTGAAGCCGCAGTGGGTACGCACCGGCGCCGACGGTCATCCCGCGATACTGATGCAGATCTTCCAGCAGCCAGCCGCCAACAGCATCAACATGGTGGATGCGGTAAAGGCACGGCTTGCGGCCTATGCGCCGCAGATGCCCCAAGGCGTGAAGCTCGCGACCTGGTACGACCAGACCCAACTGGTACGAAGCTCCGCCGGCAGCGTGCGCGATGCGATCCTGATCGGCATCGGCCTGGCCGGGCTGGTGCTGTTGCTGTTTCTGCGCAACACCCGCGTGATTTTGATTGCGCTACTTGTGGTGCCGGCCACGCTGGCGATCACCACGCTGCTGCTCAAGGTGTTCGGCATGAGTTTCAACATGATGACGCTGGGCGGCATGGCGGCGGCTGTCGGGCTCTTGATCGACGATGTGGTGGTGATGCTCGAGCACATCATGCGTCGGTTGAACAGCGAAAGTGGCCACGTGCACGCGCGTATCGTGCGCGCGGCAGGCGAGTTTGCGCGGCCACAGACCGGGTCGTCGCTGGCCACCATCGTGATTTTTCTGCCACTGGCATTTCTGAGTGGTGTGACCGGCGCGTTCTTCCAGGCGCTGGCGCTGACCATGGCGTGCGCACTGGTCATTTCCTACCTGCTCACCTTCATTGCCGTGCCGTTGCTGGCGGAGCGGCTGATCGACGAGCGTCATGCGACCGAGCGTGCGCCGACCCGGTTGTGGCGGCGGTTCATGGTCATGTATGAAAAGGTATTGCAGCGTACGCTCAAGCGACCGGCATGGCTTTTGATCGGCTTGATTCCTTTGCTGGTGGTCGGATTTTTCGCGTTTCAGTCGGTCGGCAGCGGATTCATGCCGAAGATGGACGAAGGCGGTTTTGTGCTCGATTACCGATCGCCGCCGGGCACGTCACTGGCCGAAACCAGCCGCCTCCTCGCCGAGGTGGGCAACATTCTGACTGCCAATCCCTATGTCGATACCTGGTCGCGTCGTACCGGATTGCAGCTGGGCGGCGGTCTGACCGAAGCCAATCGAGGTGATATTTTCGTGCGCCTGAAAAATGGCTCGCGGCCATCCACGGCCACCGTGATGGAACACGTTCGCGAGCAAGTCACGGCCCAGGTACCCGGGCTGGATGTGGACGTGTCGCAACTGTTGGAAGACATGATCGGCGATCTCACCGCCGTACCGCAGCCGATCGAGGTAAAGCTTTTTTCGGACAATGTCGGGCAATTGGATGCCACCGCCAAAAAGGTCGCGGCTCAATTGGGCAAGATCCCCGGCGTGGTGAGCGTACGCAACGGCATCAATCCGGCAGGCGATGCGCTGGAAGTGCACGTCGACCCAGTCAAAGCCGCGCTGCTGGGGCTCACCCCGCAAGGGGTCGCCAACCAGGTGGCCACCGCCGTGGCCGGCACCATCGCGGCGAAATTGCCGCAAGGCCCGAAAATGGTGGCGGTACGGGTGCAGTTGCCAGCGCAAGCCGTCACCCGTATCGAACAACTGCAAGCGCTGCCCATTCGCAGCGCGACAGGACAGGTGTTTCCGCTGTCGCGCGTGGCCACCGTGACCGTGGAAAGCGGGCAGCCCGAGATCGACCACGACAACCTCAAACGCATGCTGGCGGTGACGGCGCGCATCAGTGGCCGTGACTTGGGTTCCACAATGGGTGACGTCAAGCAATTGCTCACCCGGCACGGCGAGTTGCCGCCCGGCATGTATTACCAGCTGGGCGGGCTGTACCACCAGCAGCAGGTCGCGTTCCGTGGTTTGACCATCGTGCTGGCCACCGCCATTGCGCTGGTATTCACGCTGCTGCTGTTTCTCTACGAGAGCTTCCGCGCAGCGATCGTGGTGTTGATCCAACCCTTGCTGGCAATCTGCGCGGTCTTCATCGGGCTGTGGGTGACGGGCACCCAACTCAACATTTCCTCGATGATGGGCATGACCATGATCGTCGGCATCGTCACCGAGCTGGCGATCTTCTTTTTCTCCGAGTTGGCCGAAGCCGAAGCCCAGGCTGACAACGAAACACCTGCTTCGTTGCCGGCTTTGTTGCTGGAGGCGGGTCACAACCGCATGCGTGCCATCGTTATGTCCACGCTGGCCATGGTTTTGACATTGTTGCCATTGGCGCTGGCGCTCGGCCGCGGCTCGCAAATGCAGCAACCGCTGGCGATTGCCATCATTGCCGGCATGCTGGCAGCGACACCGCTGGTGCTGGTGGTGATGCCGACGCTATATGCTGTGCTGATGCGTGGCAGGGAGCGATCCAGCTAACCGGGTTTCTGCCTACGAGGAACGTCATGAGCCATGCTTTTTGATTGGATACAAGCCGGATCCACCGTGGTGGCGGCGTTTCTGGCGTCCACGGTGGAGTTCATCGAGGCACTGACCGTCGTGCTGGCCGTTGGTACGGTGCGCGGTTGGCGCGGGACCTTGCTGGGAAGCGGTGCAGCGGTAGGCGTGTTGCTGCTTGTCGTCGCCTTGTTGGGATCGGCGTTGACGCGGATCCCGCTTGACGCCATTCGCGTGGTGGTCGGCACGTTGTTGCTGTTGTTCGGTCTGCGCTGGCTGCACAAGGCGATACTGCGTGGCGCCGGCGTCATTGCCCGGCACGACGAGGCGAAAATCTACACGCGCGAGCAACAGGCGTTGCGGGGCATGACCGGCAACGCGGACGGCTGGGACAAGGTGGCATTCGCACTGGCATTCAAAAGCGTGCTTCTTGAAGGCACGGAAGTCGTCTTCATTGTGCTCGCGCTGGCGGCCGGTGGTGCCGGGCTGTTGTGGCCGGCCAGCATCGGCGCGCTCGCCGCTCTCGCCGTGGTGGGGCTGCTCGGCTTCGCCATCCATCGCCCATTATCGCGTATCCCGGAAAACACGCTGAAGTTTGTGGTCGGCGTGTTGCTGTCGGCGTTCGGCACATTTTGGACGGGCGAGGGGCTGGGCGTGCTGTGGCCTGGTGGCGATTGGGCGATCGGAGGGCTGGTTGCGGGGTATCTGATCGTTGCATGCGTCGCTGTTGCCCTGTGCCGTCAGAGGTTCGGGGCAGTGAGCCACGCACGTATGGGAAACGAATCATGAGTGGCGCGAAAGCCATCCTCAAGAAAGTGTTCCGACTCTTCGTCGACGATGCCTTTCTGGCCGTGGCCGTTTTGTTCTGGCTGATCGTGGTGTGGCTTTTGTTGCCGTGGATTCTCGTTCCTGCAACGTGGCGTGGCGTCACCCTGTTTCTGGGCCTGGCCATCCTTTTGCTGGGAAGTGTGCTGTTGCGCGTGCGGAAACATTGACTGCCGTTGGCCGTGTACCGGCTACGGGTGCCGGGGTTGTCAGTTGTTTGGACTGTGGGAGCGACTTCAGCCGCGACAGGTACTTGCCGGGTTCAAGCTGTCGCGACTGAAGTCGCTCCCACGGGTTCTTCAATGATTCATGGACCGGGTCCATGGTGCTTGATATACTTACGGGGGGTATTGTATCAATCGGAGCGTTTGCGATGAGCCACACCATCCGTGACAAGAAAAAGCTTCTCAATCGCGTGCGTCGGTTGCGCGGACAGGTCGAGGCCGTCGAGCGGGCGTTGGAAGGCGAAGCCGGTTGTGAACGCGTATTGCAACTGATAGCGGCCAGTCGCGGCGCCATGAATGGGCTGATGGCCGAGGTGATCGAAGATCACATCCGCATGCACATTGTTGATCCGGCCAAGCAACCCGAGTCGGCGCCTTCGCAAGGCGCGGCCGAGCTGATTGATGTCGTCCATTCGTATTTCAAATAGACCGTTGAACATGAATACACCCGTACATCCGACGCAGACTGAATCCGCACCGCCTGCGCATCAGCACGACCACGACGACGATGCACAACATGCACATGACCATGCGCATGCTTTCGATTGGATCGAAGGCGTGCGCATCGCGATTGTTGCCGTCGCTGCCGTTGTCGTCTGGTTCTGGCCGTGGCAACCACTGCCGGGGCTCAGTGTCGTCGGCGTAGTGGCACTGCTGGTCGGCGGTTGGCCCATCTGGCGCGAGGCGTTCGAGGCTATTCTCGCGCGGCGCATGACGATGGAGCTGTCGATGGCGATCGCCATCGCCGCTGCCGCAGGTATTGGCCAGTACTTCACGGCGCTGGTCATTTCGTTGTTCGTGTTGGTCGCCGAGGTGCTCGAAGGCATGACCGTGTCGCGTGGCCGGCGCGCGATCAGGGATGTGCTGGCATGGTTGCCAAGCACGATCCAGGTGCGCGATGGCGAGATGGTCAGCGACCGCCCGGCCGCCACCGTGACTGCCGGCGACATGGTCGTGATCAAACCGGGCGCACGCGTCCCGGTCGATGGCACGGTCGTGACGGGGCATTCATTTGTCGATCAGGCTTCTATTACCGGTGAATCGATGCCGGTCGAGAAGCTGCCGGGCCAGACCGTGTATGCCGGCACGCTCAACCAGTCGGGAACCCTGGATGTCCGTGCCGATCGGTTGGGGCGCGATACCAGCTACGGGCGCATCATCGAAGCGGTCGAGCGCGCCGAGAAATCACGTGCACCGGTACAGCGATTGGCTGATCGGCTGGCCGGCTATCTGGTCTATTTCGCGCTGGGCGCCGCTCTCATTACGTATCTTGTCAGTCGTGATCCGGTGGCCACCATTTCGGTCATCATTGTTGCCGGTGCCTGCGGCATTGCCGCCGGTACGCCGCTGGCCATCCTGGGTGCCATCGGCCAATCCGCGCGCGCCGGTGCCATCGTCAAAGGCGGCGTGCATCTGGAGTCGCTGTCGGCGGTGGACACCGTGGTGTTCGACAAGACCGGCACGCTGACGTACGGGCAACCGGTTGTAAAAGCAGTTCTGCCCGCCGATGGCGTCAGCGAAGCGACCTTGGTCGGTGCGGCGGCGACCGCCGAACGCCCCTCCGAGCATGCGTTGGCGTCGGCCATCGTGACGTATGCCGAGGCCAGTGGGCTTTCCCCGCAGCGGCCAGACCATTTCAGTTACGTGCCAGGCCAAGGCGTGGTGGCTGAGACCGGCAGTGAATGTATCGTGGCCGGCCGGCGGATGTTTCTTGTCGAGCAAGGGATCGATGTGCCGGACGACCAAGGCGAAGGGTCGGTTGCGAGCGAAGTCTTTGTCGCCCGTGATGGTCGCTTCCTGGGGTGTATTCGTATCGCCGATGCGGTCCGCCAGGAAGCCCGAGGTGCGGTGGCCGAACTCGCCGCACTGGGAATCCGCACTGTTCTGCTCACGGGCGACAATGACGCCGTGGCGAGAGCCGTTGCCGATGAGCTCGGGTTCACGCAAGTGCATGCCGAGCTGTTGCCGGAGGCGAAGCTCAAGCACGTCAAAGCACTGGTTGCACAAGGCCAGCGTGTGGCCATGGTCGGCGACGGAATCAATGACGCGCCGGCGCTTGCGCAGGCGAATGTTGGCGTGGCGATGGGTTCGGGGACCGATGTCGCTCACGAAAGCGCCGACATCATCTTGCTCGGCAATGACCTTGCCCGCTTTGTCGAAACGGTCCGGATTGCACGTCGGGCGCGCAAGATCATTTTCCAGAACTTCGTTGGTACCCTGGTCGTGGACAGCATCGGTATCGTGTTGGCGGGTTTTGGTTTCATCAATCCACTGGCCGCGGCATTCATACACGTCAGCTCCGAACTCGTTTTCATTGTGAACGCGACGCGCATGCTGCCGGTCGCGCGCGGCATGGTCGATTCATCAAGCGGACGCCAATGTGTGTCACCAGCGTCTTGACTGGCCGCTGGATTCCGGACGGGCCGATTGCCAGGGTGTCGATGCCATGCAGGTGCCGTTTCGGCAGTCGCTGCCTTTGGTTTTGCTTAGCGGCTGGCTAAGCCGCGCGTAAGCGAGTCGGACCATACTTTCGATACCTCCCGTCAGTGGGCCGAAAGTCTCCATGAGTCTTGCCGCCACACATCCAGTTCATACACCTCGATCCGCGCTGCGCGCACAGAACATGGGGCGGCGTCTGGTCGGGTCCTGCCTGCGCCGAGTACTGAACCGTATCGATGCCGGCCTGTGCCCGCCGGGTCAGCTTCCGGCTCACGGCATTCATCGCGTGCTGGTTCTCAGACCCAATCACCGACTCGGCAATGCGGTTTTGGTCAGCCCGCTGCTTAATGAGATCGAAGCCCGATATCCGGGGGCGGAGATCGACATGATCAGCGCAGGGAGTGCGGCGAAGATCCTTTTTTCTTCGCGCTTCCAGGTGCGTCGGATCATTTGTCTGCCACGCCGGATCGTGCGCCATCCATTGGCTTTGATCATGTGTTTGCAGGAACTGCGCGCGACGCACTATGACTTGGCGATCGATCCGTGCGTGGCATCGCATTCCGGACATCTTCTGCTGGGCATGGCCGAGGCCCGCTACAAGGTGGGATTTGCATCCGGCGACAGCTTTGACACGGTGCGTGACAGCAACCCCGGTTTGCCGGATCACCTGGCCAAGCGCGGCGTGCATGCCTTGCGCGCGGCGCTGGCCGATAGCGTCCAGAGGTCCTGGCCAACGCTTGATGTGCGCCTCACATCAGCCGAGTTGCAACAAGGCCGACGCGCACTGGATGGCATTCTTGCCCGACACGAGGACCCGGCTGACCGGCCGCGTCTGGTCCTTGGCCTGTTTGCTCATGCCACGGGCAACAAGCGGTTGCCGGAAGCCTGGTGGGACGCTTTGGTGGCCAGGTTGCAGGAAGCGCGCCCGGATGTGCGCATTGTCGATGTACTGGCCGCGCACGGCCAGTCGCAGCTGCCTGGCGTCCGTGCTTCGTTTTACACGCGTGATTTACGCAAACTGGCAGCGGTTCTCGCCAACATGCAGGGTTTTGTCAGTGCCGACTGTGGCGTGATGCACTTGGCCGCGGCGGCCGGAACGCCGACGCTGGGCCTGTTCTCGCGGACCAATCGCACCAAGTACACCCCGTATGGCCATCGCAACGATGGCCTGGATGTGTTTGTGGATGATGCCGATGAGGACGCCAGCGGCACGGGCACGGCGCACCTGGCCGTCATGGCATGGATCCGGCAGGTCGTCACGGCCGATATCGACGTCGATTCCGATAACCCGGCCAGTCATCGTGCTCCGTCGGATCCGTCATCGTGAATCAACGTCCGACATGCCGTATCGAGCGATACCGTCAATCGCATCATCGACGCTTGGTGGCCACAACGCCGGCGTGCAATTTCCGGTAAACGACGGCTTCAAAGTGGCCGCCGTGTACAAGCGCGGCATCAGTCTTTGTCGTCCTCGCCCGATTCGACGGAATTTTCCAGCACTTTGCCGGACTTGGCGTCCACGCCCACTTCGTGGACGGCACCGCTGTGGCGGATATCAAACGAATAGCGCAGGCCGCTGCCTCCATGCTCTTTTTCCAGCTCTTGGGCGATGATCTTTCCGTTGCACGCCTTGAGTGCGATGGCGCGCGCGCCGGCCAGTGTAACTTTGGCCTCCTTGAGAAACCGCGCGCCATCAAGCTGCGAGGTCTGAGTGGATTTGATGCTTTGTGCCGCATCCGGTCGTGATGCGTGGACAGGTGCCATGCCGAGGGCCAGTGCCAGCAGCCCCGAACCCAGCAGACAGGTCGTTTTCGTGTACGTAATCATGGCGGTTCCTCATCAGTGCGGTCGTGAAACGCCTGCGCAGATGCAGGCGCCAGTCAACAATGACAGCGCGGACTTCGGCCTTGCTTAGCGATCAGCTAAGAGGTTCCTAAGCCACATGGCCCAAGCTTTCGAGCAACCTGAACTGCGGATCGAAGGCTGCAATGAACCTCGCTGTCACGCACGCGACACTGCGTGCCACCTGTTACGACCTCGCCATCGACCCATGTGAGGCATCGAGCTCCGGCCACACGCTGCCAGGCATGTGCAAGTCCAGTTACATGCCGCCAGACGGTGACATTGCGCGGCACACATCATCATGAGCCAGCGCCTGACGGAACGCATCGAAAGCCGGGGCAAGTGGCTGTACCTCAAGCGCTCGCTCGGCGGTGTGGTGCTGTTACCACTCCTGGCCTTGGCGATTTGGTTTCCCGGTTTTCCCGGCGGTATTTTGACTGCGCCGGCATTCGACTATCTGGGCTATGCCTGTCTGGCTTTGTCTTTTCCCGGATTGGCACTGCGTTGGTTCATCGTGGGTGCACGACGAGCATGGCAGTGGGCGGGTACGTAAAACGACATGGCATTACTTGAAAAATTGAAACAACGCGCACGTCATCTTCAGGCCGAGACTCTGGGTTTGTATCTTGCGGCGCGTGATCCCCGAACACCTTGGTATGCGAAGGTGCTCGTGGCCGCCATTGTCGCCTATGCGTTCAGCCCCATTGACCTCATCCCTGACTTCATACCCGTTCTTGGCTATCTGGATGATCTGGTCCTGGTGCCATTGGGCATCGCCTTGGCTATCAAATTGGTCCCCGACGCTGTTTTGGCTGAGTGCCGAGGGCGGGCCCGGGAACGCATCCACAATGGGAAACCCGTGAGCCGGGTGGCGGGAGCGGTGATTGTCATCATCTGGTTGGCATTGACCGCTCTTTGCGTCGTGTGGGTCGATGCGGCGTTTTCATGACACTAGTTTCTACCGCCCACACTCCTAGTCACGCGGCTTCCCCGCGGCGTTTTTCAACCCCATGACCACACCCGGCAACAACGACACCACGATGATACCCAGCAGGGCCAGCGTGAAATGGTGCTTGACCCAACCCACATTGCCGAACAGATATCCGGCCGTCGCGATCGCGCCCACCCAGATCACGCCACCACTCACGTTCCACGCAGCAAACCGCGTGTAGCCCATGCCGCCCATGCCCGCCACAAATGGCGCCAACGTGCGGATGATGGGGACAAAGCGGGCGATGAAAATGGTCTTGCCACCGTGGCGCTCGAAAAACTCGTGCGTCCTGCGTAAATGCTCTGGCTTGGGCCAGCGCCAGTGGCGCGCCACGATGCGCTGGCCAAACCGCCTACCCAGCGAAAAATTGACCGCATCCCCCAGGACCGCCGCCAGCATGAGCAGCGGCATCACATAGATGAGCGGAAAGGCGCCGCGGGCGGCCAGCGTCCCGCAAATGAACAGCAGCGAGTCACCGGGCAGGAACGGCACGACCACCAGACCGGTCTCGATGAAAATGATGGCGAACAGCAACACGTAGACCCACGCCCCGTGCTGCTGATTGAAAGCCAGCAAATGGGCGTCCAGGTGGGTCAGCCAATCCAGTAATGATGCGATCATGCCGCTCCGATCCGTTTTGTCGACTCGATGCCATGGTGGTTCGAAGAGCATCGATACCGTGGCTTCGGCGTGCAAGGGTCGCAGACGAGTCGACTCCTTGTCCCCAAGGTAGGAGCCGCCTTCAATACGGCAGGCACGCGCCCACTTTGCACGTACCACCTTAGATATTGCTTAGCGCGTGACTAAGCCACGTCTAAGCAAGCCACACCAGACTTTCGATCCAACCAGATGGTGGACCGAAAGCTCTCATGAATGTCGTCGTTGCGCATGCCATCGACCACGTCCAGCCCCCTGCGACGGACGCGAAACACCGGACGGGGTCTGGTCTCGATTTGTCTATTTCGAATCAATGGCGATGGGTGGCCGGTAAGCTGGCTGTCACACGCCACCTGGCAGTGATCACGCTCGTCCTGTGCGTACTTGTTTTGCACGTTCCGCTTGCGCATGCAAGCGGTGACCCGCACCTTGTCGACCGGCCCACACCTCAAGCCGACAGCAGCGTCTGGTACCGCCAGACATCAAGTGGCGCGTCGCAGGTTCCGATCACCCCCGCCAGCGATGGCTTGTTCGGTCTCGACCACCGCGTAGCTTACGATAACCACGGCATTTGGAACCGCAACGTACAGAAAAACGTAATGTACGCCACGCTCGCCACCGTGATTGGTGGTTCGTTCCTGCTGGGCGATGATACGAAACTCGGCGACACCTTCTGGCGCTCGTTCGACGCGGTGACCGTGTCTGCGGCCGCTGCACAAGCCATGAAATGGACTTTTCAACGTGAACGCCCATCGCAGACCAGCGATCCCAATCACTGGTTCGGTGGCATCCACAACTCCAGTTTTCCCAGTGGCGAGGTGACGGTCATCAGTGCGGCCGTTACACCATTCATCGTGCGCTATGGTTCCGAGCACCCGGCGGTTTATGCCCTGGCTGCATTGCCGCTGTACGACGCCATCGCGCGGGTCAAGACGCATGGTCACTGGCAAAGTGACGTCATTGTCGGCGCATTACTCGGAACGGCTGTCGGTATCTGGGCGTCGCGGCGGCAGCAATCGTTGTTGGTCAGCTGGTTGCCCGGCGGCTTCAGTGTCGGGTATGTGTATCATTTTTGAGTATCGTTCGCGGCAAGGAGCGTGGGCAGCAGAAATCTACCGGGCTGCAAAAGCGCCTGCGCGGTCCATATTCCCGTCGCTTTTTGGCCCATGGAACCACCATGGGCCGGCAAATCGCCAAAAAATCTGTCCTCACGCATCCACTTTTTCGCCTCGATAGTTTCTACCGCCCACGCTCCTGGCGCTTCATCCCCGACATGGCCATGGGCAACGTCGGGAAACGCAAGTCATTTCATTTCGAGATCATCCGGCCATGACAAGGTGGCGGACAGGCGTTGCTGCGTGTCGAGCGTGAAGTGTAGTGTCAGATGCATGGCATCGGCTGCCGCACCGGCCAGGGCCAGGCCCAGACCGGCATGGCCGGCGATGCCATGATGCTTGCTCCAGAAGCGCTGGCCGAAGCGCGTCACTTCGCCCGCGTCGACGTCGGGGGCATGGTTGTCAATGACCAGCGCGTGGGTGTGGTAGTGGATGCCGATGGTGCTGCCGTGCGGAGCATAGGCAGCGGCGTTGTTCACGAGGTTGCCGATCACGATATCCAGCAATGCACGGTCAGCCACCAGGGTGGTGTCGAATGGGATTGGCGTACGATCGACGTCAAGTCGGCGCTGCCGCAACAGTTTGGCGACCGAATGGAGTTGCCGGGTCAGCACTTCATCGAGTCGCACATTCCCCGGGTCCATGCCTTCGATGCCGGCTTCCAGGCGGGTAAGCAGCAACAGACCGGACACGGTGTTCTGCAATTCGTCGACGACATGACCGATCTCGCCGAGTACGTCGTCTGGCGGTCGTTTGCTGGGGTAGCGTTGTTCCACCTCGACCAGAGAACGCAGTTCGGTCAGGTGGGTGCGTGTTTCATGGGCCAACGCGCCGGCAAACTGACGTTCGCGGGCAACGCCTTCGTCCATGCGTGTCAGTACTTCGTTGAAACGTGCCACCAACGGTTCCAGCTCGCGTGGTCCGGTTGCATGCAAGCGCTGGCCGGGAGCCTGCGGGCCGATGTCGCGCATGGTATCGCCGAGCACCCTCAGCGGCTTCAGGCCGCGCCTGACGAGCGTCGGGGAAAGCAGCAGCACGGCGAGTACGGCAAGAAACGGAATCGACAGCAGGATGTCGTCGATGACCGTCAGGATGTCGTCCATCGCGTCGCGTGAGTGCATGAACAGCACGCTGCATGAAGGAGCCATGCTTGTCGTTTGTGTCGGCATGACTCCAGCGTCCAGTGTGAACCAGACCGCGCGCAGTATGTGTTGTCGATTATCGATATCGGC
Organism: Oleiagrimonas sp.; assembly: GCA_035690885.1. Taxonomy (GTDB): domain Bacteria; phylum Pseudomonadota; class Gammaproteobacteria; order Xanthomonadales; family Rhodanobacteraceae; genus Oleiagrimonas. The sequence goes on from DASSKC010000004.1 coordinate 12,330, forward strand.
AAACTGGGGCTTGGCTTTTGCCGTGATGGCCCAGTCGATCGGGGTGTTTGGTGCGGCGGGATCGCTCACTACCGTGCTGCCATTGGCGCAATGCACTGACCAAAATTGCACGGGTTGTTTGGCGATGAGATTCGTGCGCGGCGCACGCACGTTATCCATGTCCATGTCGAGTCCGTTGGGGCCAAGGCGCGCCAGGGACGCAAGCGTTTGCGCCTGGCTCAGCAATGCGGCATCCATGCGTCGGCTGATTTCCGCATCTACCATGCTGTCCATGACCATCGCCGCGCCGCCAAGGAGCAGCACCGCGGCAATGCCGAGCAGTATGGTGATGCGGGAGGATAGCGACAGGTGTTTCACGGGATCAGATAGCCGGCGCCACGGCGCGTCTGGACAAAGCCGTCCACGCCGGCAGTCGACAATTTGCGGCGCAGTCCGAATACCAGTACTTCGATGCTGCGGTCGGAAGCGGTGGTGTCGCTGCCAGCGAGGCGTTCGAGGATTTCGCCGCGCGAGTACACGCGTCCACGGTGGCGCGCGAGCAAGGTCAGCAGCGCAAATTCGCGCGGCGTCAGTGGCAAGATCTGGCCATCGACGTGTGCCGCGTGTGCCCGTGTATCCACACGCAGGATGCCGATTTCAATCAATGACGCCTGGGCCTGCTCGGGGCGCCGCATCAAGGCGTGCAGGCGTGCCAGCAATTCGTCGAACGCAAACGGTTTGACCAGATAGTCGTCGGCACCGGCATCCAGTGCTTCGACACGATCGTGTACTTGGTCGCGCGCGGAAAGTACCAATACGCGCGGACGCGAATGCTTGTGTGCCATGGATTGCAAAACGCCGAGTCCGTCCAGCCTCGGCAGCATGAGGTCCAGAACGGTCAGATCGTACTCGTAGGTTTGCAGGAAACCTTGTGCCTCGACACCGTCAGCGGCGGCATCGACCACGAAACCGGCAGCTGACAGACCGCGTTGCAAGGTGCGACGCAGGCGTTCGGAATCCTCGACCAGCAGCAGTTTCATGATTGACCTTGGCAGGGGCAGCCACGGTCAGTGTACGCAATCACCGCGGCATATGCGGCATGTCTGCGCGGCATGATTCGGGATCAGTGCGCTGAGGTCAAGGTCGTGACGGCTGCCGATTGTGCGGGCGCGGCCACGGATGCCGCGGCTGCGGACGTTCTTTTCGGTACGGGTGTAGCGTCGCTGGCACGCCAGTGCATGCGCCCGGAATGAAACTCGTCGTACGCCACCTGGTAATAGGCAATCGCGTGGTCCAGAAGCTTCTTGTTCACATGTGTGTAGGGGACCGCCGTCCCGTTGCGCGGGTCGGGCTTGACCTGCATCAGCTTGCCCTGGGGCATCTGGATGGTCAGGCGGCCATCGTGCAGGTAACCGAGGTTGATGTACGTGGACGGGAACGCGCGATCCATTCCCCTGGGCAGAGCCAGCACGTTGTAGCCGAAAAAGCGGCTGCGGTAGTTGAAGTTCAGCAGGCCGAGCAGGGTAGGCGCGATGTCGATCTGCGATGTCAGCCGATGCACGACCCGTGGTTTGATGTGTGCCGGTGAATAGATGTACAGCGGGATGTGATAGTGGTCCAGCGGAATGCGCGAGATGCCGGAGCTGTGCGCGCAGTGATCGGCGACGATCACGAACACCGTGTTCTTGAAGTACGGTTTGGACTTCATGCGGTCGATGAAATTGCCGATGGCCCAGTCGGTATATTTGACGGCGCCGGCGCGTTCGCCCTGCGGCATGTCGATGCGTCCCTCGGGCCAGGTGTAGGGACGGTGGTTGGACGTGGTCATCAGCTGCAGGAAAAACGGCTTGCCCGCGGCGTGGATCTTGTCCATCTGGCGCATGGCCAGCGTGAACAGGTCTTCGTCGGCCACGCCCCACACGTTGGCGCTGTGCACGGTCATGTCCGGCGGAATGTCGCGGCGGTCGACGTCGGTGTAGCCGTTGTGGCCGAAGAAATAATTCATGTTGTCGAACTCGCCGTAGCCGCCGTAGATGAACTCCGACACGTAACCATGCGCGTCGAATATCCTGCCCAGCGAGAACAGGTTTTCGTTGTGCGATTGATGGATCAGCGAGTTGCCGGGTGTCGGCGGAATCGACAGCGTGATCGCTTCCAGTCCGCGTACCGTGCGTGTGCCGTTGGCGTACATGTGGTCGAAAAACAGGCTCTGGCTGGCCAGCTTGTCCAGGTTCGGCGTCAGGCCCTGCGGGTTGCCGAAGATGCCCATGTAGCTGGCCGACAGGCTTTCGACCGTGATGATCACCACGTTGAGATCGCGTTCCTTGCCGGGATTGCGCACAAGGCGGGTCAGGTTGTGCGGGTTGTCGTCGACAAAGGTCGATGTCGGCGTCTTCATCTGCCGGCGTACTATCGCGTAGGCCTTGCTGTCGGGCAGGGTCTTGTAGAATTTGTGGAAGCTGAGCTTCTGGTCGCGGAACGCGGCAAAGAACTGGTAGATGCCATTGCCGGCCAGCGAATTGACGTAGGCGTCGTTGGTGACGTTTTTCATGCCGGCGTTGACGCCGAAGATGGTCGCCACGGTCAGCACCAGCCACCCGGCCACCAGCCATGAGCGCTTGCCGAAATGACTGCTGTCATCGCGGGTGCGCAGTTTGCGTCGCGACAAGAACATGATCACCAGCGCGGCGACGACCAGCATCGCCAGCCAGCGCCCGATCGGGTAGGACTGCCGGATGTTGCCGATTACTTCACTGGTGTAGACCAGATAGTCGACCGCGACGAAGTTGAAGCGGGTGCCGAACTCATTCCAGAACGTGATGTCCGCCGCGCTGGCAAGCAGCATTACGAACAGCAGAACCAGGCACAGGGCACGCAAGGCCCACTTGCCCACCCGCGAGCTGTAGCTGAATGCGGCGCAGGGAAGCACGAACAGGAACGGCAGCACGGCCGGCCACGCCGTCTTCCAGTTGGCGTCGTAATGCCAGCGCAGAAAGCCCAGGCAGATGGCCAGCACGACAACAAGTGCCAGTGCGTAAAGCAGCCATCGCGACCAGCCGGCCAGGCGGCCCGGTCGTGATGGCACCAGCCACAGGAACAGCACCAGCGGCCAGGCAAAATAGATGAACGTCACCAGGTCGTAACCCAGGCCCGCGCCGAAGGCATACAACCAATACAGCGGGTCGAGCGGTACGCCCGAACCGGCCATCAGCAGCAGGACCAGTCGCTCGACGAACGAAATGGCAACGAAGCAAATGCCCAGCCAGACGAGCGGGCGGATACGTGCCGGAAGGCGTGAGATCGGACTGTCGGTCATGATGGTCGGCAAGCTCTTGAAGATGTGGCTTGACCGGCATTCCCGTGCACATGCAAGCGTGTGATCGGTCGCAGTCTAGGAATGCACGCTTAGCATTTGCTTAGGCGCGGCTTGATTTCGAAATCACTTGACTCTTGATTCAGGTCAAGGGTTTACCATGTGCGCATGGCTACTCTTGATCACATGCGCATCGGCACCGTGGCCCGCGAATGCGGGGTCAGCATCGACACCATTCGTTATTACGAGCGTGAAGGTTTGCTGCCGCCACCGCGGCGGCGGCCTTCGGGTTATCGCGAGTATGGCGAAGGAGCCGTGAAGCAGCTGCGTTTCATCCGGCATGCCAAGGAGTTGGGTTTCACGCTCGAGGACATCCGCGAGTTGCTGAGCCTGTCCAGTGATCGCGAGCAGGGCGTGCAGGGCGTCAAGCAGCGTGCCGAGACGCGCCTGGCCATGGTTGAGGAACGCATGGCCCAACTGCGGCGCGTGCGCAATGGGCTCAAACAACTGATCGCCAACTGTCCCGGCCATGGCCCGCTGGAGGAGTGCCCGATCCTGCGCGCGCTGTCCGGCCCCGATGTGGAGAAACACGCATGAATACCCGCCCGCGCGACGTGAGCGATGAGTCCGAAACCGCCATTGATCCCAACTGCGGCATGAGCGTGTCCACGGATACGCATCGTCATGCCGAACACGAAGGTCACACCTACTATTTCTGCGGCGACGGCTGTCAGCGCAAGTTCGAAGACGATCCCCAGGCGGTGCTGGAGAAGGCGCGTCAACGCGATATCCGCAAGGGACGGCGCGATCCGGTGTGCGGCATGCAGACCGATCCGGAGCATCCAAAGCATGCGGCCGAGCACGAGGAGCATCGCTATCACTTTTGCAGCAACGGATGTCGCGAGCGTTTCATCGCCGATCCCTCGCGCTATCTGGAGTCGCAGCCGGCACCCGCTCCGGCACCCGAGGGCGCCATCTACACCTGTCCGATGCATCCGGAAATCCGCCAGCAAGGCCGTGGCGATTGCCCCAAATGCGGCATGGCACTGGAGCCGGAACTGCCCACGGCGGATGACGGCAATGATGACGACGTACGTGCTTTGCGGCACCGCTTTGCCATCCTGGTCGCATTGACCATCCCGGTATTCGTGCTGGCCATGGGTCCGCACCTGAGCGGCTGGCACTGGCCGGGCGCGTGGGGCGTGGCCGTCGGCTGGATCGAAGCGGCGTTGGCGACCGTGGTGACCTTGTGGGGCGGGGCGAGTTTTTTCCGGCGTGGCTGGCAATCGCTCAGGATGCGTTCGCCCAACATGTACACGCTGATTGCCATGGGCAGCGGCGTGGCCTGGTTGTACAGCGCGGTGGCGTTCTTGTGGCCGCAGGTTTTCCCGGCCGGATTCCGCGACATGCACGGTCAGGTGGCCGTCTATTTCGAGTCGGCGGCGGTGATCGTCACCCTGGTCACGCTGGGCGACGTGTTGGAGCTGGGTGCACGCCGGCGCACCGGTGCCGCGCTCAAGGCCTTGCTCAACCTGGTGCCGGCCCAGGCGCGGCGCATCCACGACGATGGCAGCGAAACCGACGTGCCGCTGGACGAAGTGCGCGTGGACGATCGCCTGCGCGTGCGTCCGGGTGAAAAGATTCCGCTTGACGGCGTGGTCACGCAAGGCGAGAGCCACGTGGATGAATCCATGCTCACGGGTGAGCCGCAGGCCGTCGCGCGCGGCGTCGATGACACGGTCACCGGCGGCACGGTCAACCAGGAAGGCGCGCTGGTGATGCGCGTGCGCAAGGTCGGCGAGGACACCGTGCTGGCGCAGATCGTGGCCACGGTGGCCAAGGCGCAGCGTTCGCGTGCACCCTTGCAGCGCATCGCCGATCGCGTCGCCGCATGGTTCGTGCCGACGGTGGTCGGCGTGGCGGTGCTGGCCTTCGTGTTGTGGGCCTGGTTGGGGCCCGCGCCGCAGTTGGCACATGCTTTGATTGCCGCCGTGTCGGTGCTGATCATCGCGTGCCCTTGTGCGCTGGGCCTGGCGACGCCGATTTCGATCATGGTGGCCAGCGGTCGCGGCGCGCATCACGGCGTACTGTTTCGCGATGCCGCCGCGATCGAGAACCTGCGCAATATCGACACCCTGGTGCTGGACAAGACCGGCACGCTGACCGAAGGCCGGCCCAAGGTCGAACACTTGTTGCCGATCAACAAGAAGCTCACGCCGCAGCGGATTCTGGCCCTGGCCGCCGCGCTGGAGCGACCGAGCGAACACCCGCTGGCGCGTGCGGTGCTGGCTGCGGCTGACGAGTACGACGTCGATGTGCCGGAGGTGGAAGGGTTTTCCGCCACGCAAGGAAAAGGGGTCGAGGGGCGCATCGAAGGTTTGCACGTGGCGCTGGGCAATGAGGCCATGGTCAAAGCCGCCGGTGCCGGTCTGACCGGTCCGGCGCGTGGCTATGCGGCCAAGTTGCAAGAGCAGGGCGCGACGGTGATCTGGTTGGCTGTGGATTCGGACGTGGTCGGCTTGCTCGGCGTGCTCGATCCGGTCAAGCAGGGTGCGGCCGAAACCCTGCGCACCTTGCGCGAGGACGGCCTGCATCTGGTGATGCTGAGCGGCGACGCACAGACCACCGCCAAGGCCGTCGCCGACCAGCTCGGCATCGATGAAGTCCATGCCCAGGTATCGCCCACCGGCAAGGCCGAAGTGGTGTTGTCGCTGCGCACCAAGGGCCATCGAGTGGCCATGGCCGGTGACGGCATCAACGATGCGCCGGCGCTGGCGACGGCGGACATCGGCATCGCCATGGGCAACGGCACCGACATCGCCATGGAGAGCGCGCAGGTCACCCTGGTCAAGGGGCGTCTGGATGGCGTGGCGCGTGCACGCGCATTGTCGCGGGCCACCGTCGGCAACATCCATCAAAACTTGTTCTTCGCCTTCATCTACAACGGCATCGGCGTGCCGCTGGCCGCAGGTGTGCTGTACCCATGGTTCGGCATCACCCTGTCGCCGATGATTGCCGCGCTGGCCATGAGCCTTTCGTCGGTGTCCGTGGTCAGCAACGCGCTGCGCTTGCGCAAGCAAAACCTTGCCTGATCAGCTTGCGCGGGTTGCAGGCGCGCCGGAAGGCGCGATGGCGCAAGAGATGGTTTGTGCGCAAGATCACGGGTAATCGCGGCAGCCGCCGCTCCTGCGATCCAACGTCGTATCATGCGGCAAATTTCAAGGACTATTTCCCCATGCCCACCACCCTGGCCGAATGGCTCGATTACCAGCAGCACGTACACAAGGTCGACATCGACATGGGGCTGGAACGCGTCAGCAAGGTGTGGCGACGCATGGGCGCGCCGCGTGCGCCGTTGGTCATCACCGTCGGCGGCACCAACGGCAAGGGCTCGACGGTCGCGTTTCTGACCGCGATGCTGCGCGCCATGGGCCGGCGTGTGGGCAGCTACGTGTCGCCGCACATTCGGGTCTACAACGAGCGCATTTGCGTGGACGGCGAGCAGTCCGGCGATGCGCAGTTGTGCGCTGCGTTCGAGCGCATCGAGATGGCGCGTGGCGAGATCCCGTTGACGTATTTCGAATATGCCACCTTGGCCGCGCTGGATATTTTCGCGCGGGCCGAGGTGGACGTGATGGTGCTGGAGGTCGGGCTCGGCGGGCGGCTGGATGCCACCAATATCGTCGATGCCGATGTGGCCGTGATTACCACCATCGACCTTGATCACATGCAGTGGCTGGGGCCGGATCGCGACAGCATCGGCCGCGAGAAGGCCGGTATCGCGCGGGCCGGGCATCCGGTGGTCGTGGGCGAGGATGATCCGCCGCAGGGGTTGCTGTCCGCGTTG
>DASSKC010000005.1:0-16895 GCA_035690885.1 Oleiagrimonas sp.
TAAGCTGCGTGGGCTTTCCCGCACCAGCCCGGGTGGCGGAATCGGTAGACGCAGCGGACTTAAAATCCGCAGGCCGCAAGGCCATGTGGGTTCGAGTCCCACTCCGGGCACCACTCAACGTGATCCTCTGACGGACAGACAAGAAAAAACCGGGCAATTGCCCGGTTTTTTCTTGTCGCGTGGAGCGAGTGGTCGTGCCGCGCGTCAGTCGGTCGACTTCGGCTCTGGCGCATTGGATGGTGTGGCCGGCGTTGAACGAGCTCCCAGCAGCTCGCCTTGCGCGGGGGCCTTGGCGGGGGCGGGCTGCGCCGCTGGCACGGGTGCAGCAGGGGCCGCATTGGTTTGAGGCGCGGGCGCTTGCGGCTTGGGTGCTGCCGGTGCCGGTACCGCGGCCGGAGTCTGTGGCTTGGACTCGCTGCGTGCTTCGACCTTGGGTTGCGCGGTCGTGGCTGGTGCGGCAGCGGGCTTGCTGTCGGCAGCCGGTTTGGCGGCCGCGGCGGGTTTGCTTGCCGGTGCCGGGGTCGGCGCGGCAGCGGGTGCCGGGGAAGCGGCCGCCGGTGTGCGTGGCGTGGGCTCCGTTGCGGGCTTCGGCGCGGGTGCCGGTTTTGGTGCCTGCGTTTGTCCCGATGCGGGTTCACCACCCGAAACCGCCGGCGCGGCGGGCTTCACCGGAGCGGATGCTGGCGATGCCGGAGCGGGTGTCGGGGCGTTGCTTGTCGATGCGGCAGGTGCCTTGGCGTGGCTGGACGATTCCTTGCCGGTCGGCACGGTGTCGCGGCTTTGGCTGGCCGGTTTGTTCGGCGCGGATGCCGGGCGCGGCGCGTCCGGACCGTCGGTGCGCGCAGCGGCCTTGTCTTGCTGACCGCCGCTCTGGTTGCTTGACGACTTCGCCTGGTTGTCCGCATGGGTTGTCGACGCATTGCCGTTGGCCGGGTTGCCTTCGGCGTTCGAGCGACGGCGACGACGGCCACCACGACGTCCGCGGCGGCGGCGCTGGCTGTTGCCGGTGGCGTTGGTATCGCCTTCTTGCGGCTTGGGATTGTGCTGCGCGTTACTGGTGGACTTGTCGCCGTTGTCCGTCCTGGCGGCTGTCGTACTGCTGGTTTTGTTGTCGGCTGCCGGCGGCGCGGCGGTCTTGGGTGTGGCCTTGGTCGCGCCTGCAGCGTTTGATGCTTGGTTCGGCTTGTTGTCCGGGCGGTTGCCGGTTTTGCCGTTCTTGCCGGCGGCGTCCTTGCGGCCGCCGTTGCTGCGCTCGTTGCGTGTGGACTTGTTGCTGCCGCGGTTGCTGTCCTGGGATTGGGCCTGCCCGGACTTGGTGCGGCGCGAACGCTGCGCGGACTTGTTGGCGTCCGTCTTGTCGCCCTGGGCGCTGCGGTCGCTGCCGGAGGTGCGGCGCGAACGATGGCCCGACGACTGGCTTGTGCCGCGTCGTGCGCCGCTGCGCGGACCGTTGCCAGTGCGGGTGGTGTTGCTTCGCTGCTTGTTGCGGTTGCCCGAATCGTTGGCGGTTTCCGGCTTGTCGGCAGTGTCGTCCTGCGCGCCACCGAACCAGCCGAACAGGCGCGTCAGGATGCCGCCCGTGGCTTGCGTTGCGGCAGGTGCCTTTTGCGGTTCGGCAGTCTCTTCGGCGTGCTCACGCACTGGTGCCGGGGTTGAGGGCACGATGCGCTTGACCGCGGGGTCCTCGCCGTGACCGACTTCCTGGCCCATCTTGCGCAACGGCGCTTCAACCACTTCGGTGAGGCGTTCGTAGCTGGGCTTGCCGTGTTCGCCCATTTCCGCCTCGCGGATGCGGGTGATTTCCAGGTGCGGCGTGTCCAGCTTGTCGTCGGCGACCACGACCACGTGGACCTTGTGGCGCAGTTCGATCTCGACCACGCCGGCACGCTTTTCGTTGAGCAGGAAATTGGCGACACTGACCGGGGCCTGCACCAGCACCTGGCCGGTGGAGTCCTTCATGGCGTGCTCTTCGATCACGCGCAGGGTCGACAGCGACAGCGACTCCACGCTGCGGATGTGGCCGTGGCCATCGCAGCGCGGACAGATGATCTGGGTGGCTTCGCCGAGGCTGGGGCGCAGGCGCTGACGCGACATTTCCAGCAGGCCGAAGCGCGAGATGCGACCGACCTGGATGCGTGCACGGTCGGCGCGCAGGGCATCCTTGAGTTTGTCTTCGACCTCGCGCTGGTGCCGGGGGCTGTCCATGTCGATGAAGTCGATCACGACCAGACCGCCGACATCGCGGATGCGCATCTGGCGCGCGATCTCGACCGCCGCCTCGCAGTTGGTGTGGAAGGCGGTCTCCTCGATGTCGCTGCCCTTGGTGGCGCGTGCCGAGTTGATGTCGATCGAGGTCAGGGCCTCGGTCGGGTCGATCACGATCGAGCCGCCGGAGGGCAGGCGCACGGTGCGCGCGAACGCATCGGTAATGGCGCTTTCGATCTGGAAGCGCGAGAACAGCGGGATATCGTCGCGGTACAGTTTGAGCTTGCGCAGCGAGGTCGGCATGACCTGCTGCATGAACTCGTGCGCATCCTCGTACATCGTCGGCTCGTCGATGAGGATTTCGCCGATGTCGTTGCGCAGGTAGTCGCGCAGTGCGCGGATGAACAGGCGCGACTCCTGGTAGATCAGGAACGGCGCCTTGCGCTGTTCGGCGGCGGCGGAAATGGATTTCCACAGTTGCAGCAGGTAATCGAGATCCCACTGCAGCTCTTCGGCGTCACGGCCGGTGCCGGCGGTGCGCACGATCAGGCCCATGCCGTCGGGCACGCTGACGTGTTCGAGCGCTTCCTTGAGTGCGCGCCGGTCTTCACCCTCGATGCGACGCGAGACGCCGCCGGCCTTGGGGCTGTTGGGCATCAGGACCATGTAGCGGCCGGCCAGGCTGACGTAGGTGGTCAGCGCCGCGCCCTTGTTGCCGCGTTCTTCTTTTTCGACCTGGACGACCAGCTCCTGGCCTTCCTTGAGCAGCTCGCGGATGCCGGCCTTGTGGTGGTCGACGCCGGACTGGTAATAGTCGTGGGAGATTTCCTTGAGCGGCAGAAAACCGTGGCGTTCGGCGCCGTAGTCGACGAAGCAGGCTTCCAGCGACGGCTCCACGCGGGTAATGCGGCCCTTGTAGATGTTGGCCTTTTTCTGCTCGCGGGAAGGAATCTCGATGTCGAGGTCGTACAGGGCTTGGCCATCGACAATGGCCACACGCAACTCTTCGCGCTGAGTTGCGTTGATCAACATGCGTTTCATTGGTTGTTGTCCTCGGCTGCGCCGCTTGTCATGCGTTCAAGCGGCGCCTTCGGGGGCGGCCAAGCCTGACGCATGCACAGCGGCAGCGGCAATTGTGGCCGGAGCAGTCACTGCTCCGGTGCGTTTGTTCAGTTGCGCTTGTCCAGCCCCTGGCGACGACGCAGTCATGCCGGTGCGCCGCAATGGATATGTGCGGTGCACAAAAATGCCGCTGCCTGATGCGAGCACAGCGGACAGGAATCGATCCGAGCCGTTACGATGGAGAAGGCGTGGATGCCGCTGGCTACAGGCCAATGGCATCCGTTCTGCCGACGCGACGGCTGGGTTCCATACCCGGTCGTACGTTGCAAGCCGGACGGCTTTGCGCCTGCGCAGTATAACCTTCGCTACCGGATTTTTTCAATGCAAACGGCAACTTCCCGCGCGTCGTTCAGCCAGGTTCAACGGCTGCAAATTGGCCCCGAGCGTGATGGTCAGCGCGTGGACAACTGCCTGGCGGCGCTGCTCAAGGGGGTTCCGCGCAGCCTGATCTACCGTTTGCTGCGTACCGGGCAAGTGCGGGTCAACGGCAAACGGGTCAAACCGTCGTCGCGGCTGGCCGCCGGCGACGAGTTGCGCGTGCCGCCGGTGAAGTTCGAAGCCCGCGATGCCGGTACGCCGCCGCAAGGTCAGGTGCGACAGCTGGCCGACTGCGTGATATTCGAGGACAAGCATTTCCTCGTCATCGACAAGCCGTCCGGTGTGGCCAGTCATGGCGGCAGTGGCATCAGCCACGGCGCCATCGAGCTGATGCGTGCCGCGCGCCCGGACGAGCACCTGGAGCTGGTCCATCGCCTGGATCGCGATACCAGCGGCGTGCTGGTGCTGGCGCGGACCCGCAAGGGCTTGACCGGGCTGCAGGAGCTGATTCGTGAAGGCGGCGTGACCAAGCAATACCTGGCGCTGCTGACCGGCCCGCTGAAGCGGCAAAAGTTCGACGTCAACGCGCCGTTGCGCAAGTCGGCGCTGCAGGGTGGCGAGCGCATGGTGCGCGTGGCCAGCGACGGCAAGCCGGCGTTGACCTTCTTCAAGGAACTCGAGCGTTACCGCACCGCCAGCCTGGCTCAGGTCACGCTGGGCACGGGCCGGACGCATCAGATTCGCGTGCATGCCGCGCACGTCGGGCACCCGGTGGCCGGCGACCCCAAATATGGCGATCGCGAGGCGAACCGGGTGTTTCGCAGCCAAGGTCTTGCGCGCCTGTTTTTGCATGCGGCGCGGTTCGACTTCGAGCTGGGTGAGCTCAGCTACTGCTTCAGCACACCGTTGCCGGATCAATTGCGCGTGTTCGTGGACAAACTGGCGCCGTGATGATCAGGTGACGATCAGACCAGGGGCAGGGCCAGCGTGAGCAGGCTGACGCTGCCTTCGCCAACCGTGATCAGGCCGTTCATCGCAAATTCCAGCAGGCCGTCCAGAAGGATGGCCAGCGCCGGCAGCGACACGCCCAGACGCATGGCGACGTTGCGCCACACGCGGCTGTTGCGCGAGCTTTCGCCGCCCTGTTCGGCCTGGATGCGCAGCAGCCACGGCATCGGATCTTCGCCCAGTTGCTTGCACATGGCATCAATGGTGGCTGCTTCGGCCTGGCTGCCGCGCGTACGCCAGTTGCTGACGGTTTGCACTTTCACGCCCAGGCTCAGGGCAGCCTGTCGATCCGAGCGCACCTGCAGGGATTCCTTGTAGCGGTCGAACAGGTTGGTGGTGGAATTCATCGATGTTACCTGACTGATACTGCGGGGAGAGTACCGCCATGTATAGCAGAGATCGGGTTTGACGGCGAGTTTGCGGCAGAACGTCGCACCATGAACCACGGCACCGACACGTTTGCGCGGTGGCGTACCATGGGGCGTCGTGTCCGCGCCCGCTGGACCGACATGACACAAGGGCAACGCGTACCGGACCGCTCATTGACCGACGCCCGGCCGGACGTGCTTATTGATTCGTCCCGACAAAAGGAATTTCCGTGAAGACAATCACCAGATACTTCGCCAACTATTTCGCCACATATCTCGTCGCATTTCTGCTCCTGGGCCTGGCTGGCCCCGCCTTGGCGCAGTCCAGCCCCGACCATGTCACCCGTGCCACGCTGGACAACGGCCTGCGGGTCGTGATCGTGCGTGACACCCTGGCACCGGTCGTGACCACGCAAGTGAGCTACCTGGCCGGCGCCGACCAGACGCCGCCCGGCTTTCCGGGCACCGCGCACGCCATGGAGCACATGATGTTCCGCGGCAGTCCGGGCTTGAGCCGCAACCAGTTGCTGGCCATTTCGTCCAACATGGGTGGCTCGTTCAACGCATTCACCACCCACGCGGTGACGCAGTACCACTTCACCGTTCCCGCGCAGGATCTGGGTGTGGCGCTGCATGTCGCCGCCATTCGCATGCGCGGTGTGGATGTGACGCCGGAAGCGTGGAAGAAGGAACGCGGCGCCATCGAGCAGGAAGTGTCGCGCGACATGTCCAATCCGGCGTACAAGTTTTTGACCCAGCTCTACCAGCAGATGTTTGCCGGCACGCCGTACGCGCATACCGCCCTGGGAACGCGCGAGTCGTTCGACAAGACCACGGCGGCGGCGCTGAAGAAATTCCATGACACCTGGTATGCGCCCAACAACGCGATCCTGGTGATTGCCGGCGATGTTGATCCGGCTGCGACGCTCAAGCAGGTCAAGGATCTGTTCGGGTCCATTCCCCGTCAGCAGTTGCCGTCGCGGCCGCCATTCGACTTCAAGCCCGTGCAGGCGAAAACCGTCAAGTTGCCGACCGACTATCCGGTCGGCATCGTGGCGCTGGCATGGCGCATGCCGGGCCTGCTCGACGAGGACTACGCCACGGCGCTGGTGTTGTCGCGGGCGATGAGTTCCGAGCGTGGAGACCTGTATGCCATGGGTCTGACCGGCAAGGCCTTGTCCGGCGGCTTCGGCACGCAGTTCATGCCGCATGCCGGCGTCGGATTTGCGCAGGCCGCGTTCCGGCGCGGTGGCGACGCACAAAAAGTGCTTGGTGAAGTGCGCGACATCATCGCGCACGCTGCCGCCAAGGGCATCCCGCCTGCCTTGGTGAAGGCGGCCAAGAACAAGGCCATCGCCGATCTGGAATACAAGAAGAATTCGGTATCCGGCCTGGCCAGTGCCTGGTCGCGTGCCCTGGCGTTCCGTGACGTGAAATCACCGGATGCCATCCGCGCGGCCATTGCTGCCGTGACGCCGGCGCAAGTCGATGCGCTGGCGCGGCGCGTATTCGATCCCGAGCATGCGATCACTGCCATCCTGACGCCGCAGTCTTCCGGCAAGCCGGTGTCGCACAAGGGCTTTGGTGGCGCCGAGAGCTTTGGTGGCACGCCCAGCGGTCCGGTCGAGTTGCCGGCGTGGGCCAAAGCGGCGTTCGCCGAATTGAGCGTGCCCGACCTCGGTCCCAAGCCGGCGTCGTTCACCCTCGACAACGGTTTGCGCGTGATCGTGCAGCCCGAATCGGTGAGCAGCACGGTGGAAGTTTTCGGTCGCATCAAGACCAATTCCGACATGCAGGCGCCCGAGGGCGAAAAGGGCGTCGCGGCCGTGCTGGACGAATTGTTCAATTTCGGCACCACGGACATGAAACGCCTTGAGTTTCAGGCCGCGCTGGATGCCATCAGTGCACACGAAAGTGCCGGCACCAGCTTCTCGCTGGCGGTACCGTCGAAGCATTTTGAACGAGGCATGCAGTTGCTGGCGGCCAACCAGTTGCACCCGGCCATGCCCGAGCGGGCCTTCAAGGTGATGCAGCACCGCCAGGCCGGTGTGGTTGCCGGGCGCATCAAGTCGCCTGGTTTCATCCACACGATGCATCTCAATCGCGCCTTGTATCCGGCGGATTTCCCGGGTTTGCGTCATGCCACGCCCAAATCGGTCAAGGGCCTCACGCTGGCCGACGTCAAGGCCTACAAGAAGCGGATCTTCCGTCCGGACCTGACCACCATCGTGATCATTGGCGATGTGACGCCGACCAAGGCGCTCAAGGTGGCCAAGGCCACGTTCGGCGACTGGACCGCTTCCGGTCCCAAGCCGGTGACGGCCTATCCGGCGGTACCGCCAAACAAGCCAAGCCACTTCAACACCCCGGACAAGTCGGCGGTGCAGGACTCGGTCACGCTGGCGCAAACCCTGGCGATGACGCAGCACAGCCCGGACCGTTACGCGCTGATACTGGGCAACAACGTGCTCGGCAACGGGTTCCACTCGCACCTGATGCACGATTTGCGTGTCAAGGCGGGCCTGGTGTACGGCGTCAGCAGTGGTGTTTCGCTGCGCGAGAATGGTGGTTCGTTCACCGTCAGCTACGGCAGCGATCCGGACAAGGTCCAGCAGGCACGCGCGCTGGTGATACGTGATATCAAGCGCATGCAAGCCAAGCCGATTGGTGCCGGGGAGTTGCATGGCGCCAAAGGCAAGATTTTGCGTCAGCTTGCCCTGGGACAATCCAGTTTCGGCTCGATTGCCGGCAACTTGCTGTCGCTGTCGTTGGCGGGCAAGCCGCTGGACAGCGGCACCATTGCCGCGCACAAGTACATCGAGATGTCCGCCGACGCGATCCAGGCGGCCTTCAGCAAGTACCTGCGTCCGGATGACCTGGTCACGGCAGTCAAGGGACCGGCGCCGAAGTAACGCTGGCCATGGATGCGCGCGGCCCGGCCTGATGCCGGGTCGCGCGAGCCACTTGGTGTTGATCAGCGCAACAGCGCCTCGACCTTTGCGGCGCAGATGAAATCGTTCATCGACAAACCGTCGGCGTCATGCGTGGACCAGCGCACGCGGCAGTGGCCGTAGCCGGCTTCCAGGTCCGGGTGGTGGTCTTCGTGGTTGGCCAGGTAACCGACGGCGTTGACGAAGCCGAGCGTGTGGTGAAAGTCCTTGAATGGAAAGTCACGGGCGATGGCGTGACCGCCGTCAACGCGCTCCCAGCCGGTGACGAGCGCAAGCAGGTCGTTGATGGCGGCGTCATCGAGCGCGTCTTCGCTGCTGCGGGCCTTGCAATGGCTTGTGGCCAGTTCGTCGAATGTCATGATGGCTCTCGCGTGCAAATGACAAGCTTCGGCACTGCATGAACGAATGTCAAAGGTGAATCGGTCCAGCGTGATGTTGCGGCACCGCGGGTGTTCAGCATGTGCTGAATTCGTACTAAAATGGTGCTGTTTTCAGCGAACCAACCTGTTCAGACCATGATCGAGATCACCGAACGCGCCCAGACCTATTTCCGCAATTTGCTCGAACAGCAGGATATCGAGGGCCTCGGCATTCGGCTCGGAGTGGCCGATGGCGGTACGCCCGCGGCCGAGTGCGAACTGGCGTTCGGCGAAGCCTCGGAGCTGGAGCGTTGCGAGCACGTCGCCCAGTACACGGGTTTCAAGCTGTACACGACCGCTGCGGACGACGAGTGGCTGGAAGGTGCCCGCATCGATATCGTGCCCACGCCCACGGGTGGCGAGTTGAGTATTCGCGCGCCATCGATCAAGGGCCATGTGCCGGCGGCCGATGCGGCGCTGGTCGAGCGCGTGCAGTATGTCATCGACGCGGAGGTCAATCCGCAGATCGCCTCACATGGCGGACGTGTCGCGTTGATCGAAGTGACCGCCGAGGGCACGGTGGTGCTGGAGTTCGGCGGCGGTTGCCACGGCTGCGGCATGGTTGACGTCACGCTCAAGCAGGGCGTGGAGAAAACCTTGCGTGCGCGCGTTCCGGACGTGAAAGCCGTGCGTGACGTCACCGACCACACGACCGGAAGCAATCCGTATTACACGCGCCGTGAGGGCGACTCGGCCATGGGCTGAAAACAAAAGACCCGGCCAGGTGCCGGGTCTTTTGTTGCTCAATGTGGCGTGTCGCGGTCAATCGTCGCCCTGGATATGGCCTTCGAGGTCGTCCAACGGCGTCGGCTGGCGGGCGAAGTAGGCGGCGATCTGCTTCATGTCCTTGTCCGACAGCTGCGAGACGAAGCCCTTCATGATCGAGTTCTTGCGCTGGCCGTCCTTGTACTCGTGCAGCACCTGCACGATGTAATCGGCATATTGTCCGGCCAAGTCAGGGTACTGGGGCGCGGTGGCGATGCCGTACTTGCCGTGGCAGGCCTGACATACGACGGACTTGCGAACGCCCGGTAGCACGTCGGATTCGGCCTTGTCGGCAGGAGCGGCTGAAGCAACGGTCTTTTTCGCCGCCTTGTCTTTTTTCGTCTTGTCGTTGAAAGGCTGGGCCAGGCTGGAGAGATAGGCCGCGATGTTGACGATGTCCTGATCGGTCATGCCTTCGGCCTGCGCACCCATCGTCGGGTGCTTGCGAATACCCGTGCGATATTCGTGCAGGGCCTTTTCGATGTAATCGGCATTCTGGCCGGCGATGAGCGGCACATGGTAGGTGGGGTAGATGTTCTGGTACCCGGTGATGCCATGGCAACCGGCACAGGTGTACACGAACGTGCGGCCGGCCTTCTTGTTGGGTGTGAGGGTTTTCTGGCTTTGCGCCTGACCGGAGTCCTGCGCATGCGCGCTGCCCATCCCGAAGATCAATGCGGCGGACAGTACCGCAAGCAAGAGTGATCGCGTCATGAAGGCTCCCCTCGAATGGCCGGCAGGCCAGTACATCGGAATAAAAATTATAGCGTGCCGTCAAGTGTCATAACAGGCTGCCGACGATGTGGATGCCGGCTGCGTATTCACCGATGATGGTGCCGATATTGACCAGCATGAACAGCACGAACACGCGTGCGACGCGATTTTTCCACCATCCGCGCCAGTGCGACACATCGTCGCGCAGGGTCTCGAAATCGCCGACTTCGGGCCTGCGCACCCATACTTCGGCCAGTGCACCGACCGCGCCGGCGGGGATGCCCGGGCGGAACGGTTTGAGCGGGGCGGCGATGAACGAGGCGATGATGCTCAACGGGTGGCCGCCAGCCAGCAGCGCACCCAGCGCGGCCAGTCCGCCGGTGTACAAGATCCAGTCGAGCAGGGCTTGCGTGCCCAGTTGCGTGTTGCGGTGGAAGGCAAAGCCGATGGCCACGAATATGGCCAATACCAGTCCGATGGCCAGCCACTTGGGCCAGCGGGCCTTGGGTGGTACCGTCGCCAGTTCGCTGCTCAGCTGTGCCGGGTCGTCATGTTGTTCGCGCAATTGTTCGCAGGTGCCTTTGAGGTGGCCGGCACCGATGACCACCAGGACACGCTTGACGTCGGGTTCGTCGCTCGCGCATTCGCGCAGTTTTGCAGCCATGAAGCTGTCGCGCTCGGTGATCAGGCTGCGATACAGCGACGCCGAGTTTTGCGCAAACTCGTTGAACGCGCCTTCCAGCATGTCGCCTTGCTTGAGCTTTTCGATGTCTTCCTCGGCAATGTCCTCGCGCTCGAACACGCTGCCCAGCAGCCCGTACAGCACGCCCATCCGCTCGCGCCAGCCGAGGCCGCGCCATGCGCGCTTGAGCGTGGTGCCGACTTCGCGATCGACCAGCCACAACGGAACGCCCGCATCCTCGGCGCCGCGCATGCCGGCCTTCATCTCGGCGCCGGGCTCGATACCGTATTGCTCGGCCAACCGCTTCTGGAACGATGACAGCGCCAGGCTTGCCGCGACCATGCCGGTCTTGCCCTGGCGGATCACCTGGAACAAATCCATGCGCTTGAACGCTTCCGGGTCGCGCATGCTTTGCGCGCGGTTTTCGCACAGCTCGATCGCCACCGCGTCGAACTGCTCGGCATCAAGCATGGCCTCGACGGCGGCGACGCTGGTGGGCGAGACATGCGCGGTGCCCAGCAGCACGAACTCCACGCCGTCACGCTCGACACGTTCGATGGGCTGATCGGCAAGCAGGTCGGCAGGCGAGTCGTCGCCGGGGACGGGGCTGATGTCGTTCATGGGCAAGCATATGGAGGCCAAGCTTCCATCATGGGGGCACTGTTGCGCCGCGGCAATCCCTTGTCGGCCTTGATACAGGAATTCGCGGCGGGAATTGTCGGGCAACGCCCGACAACATGGGGCGGTCAATCGCGGAAGCGCTTGAGCAGGTCGGCGTAGGCGTCGATGCGGCGGTCGCGCAGGAAAGGCCAGATGCGGCGCACCGATTCGCTGCGCTGCATGTCGATGTCGGCGACGAGCAGCTCGCGTTCATCGGTACCGGCCTGCGCCAGCCATTCGCCTTGCGGGCCGGCAACAAAGCTGGAGCCCCAAAACCGGACACCGCGTCCCTGACCGCTGGTGTCGGCCTCGAAACCGGTGCGGTTGCAGGCCAGCACGGGCAGGCCGTTGGCCACGGCGTGGCCGCGTTGCACGGTGGTCCAGGCATCCAGTTGACGCGCCTTTTCGGCGTCGTCGTCGGCCGGATCCCAACCGATGGCGGTGGGGTACAGCAACAGTTCGGCACCGGCCAGGGCCATCAGGCGGGCCGCTTCCGGATACCACTGGTCCCAGCACACCAGCACGCCAAGGCGACCGACCGAGGTGTCAATGGGCTCGAAGCCAAGGTCGCCAGGCGTGAAGTAGAACTTCTCGTAGAACCCCGGGTCGTCGGGGATGTGCATCTTGCGATAGCGACCGGCGATCTCGGCGCTGCAATCGAAGACGACGGCGGTATTGTGGTACAGGCCGGCCGCGCGACGTTCGAACAAGGACGCGACCAGGACCAGCTGCAGTTCCTCGGCCAACGCGCCGAGGCGCTGCGTGGATGGCCCGGGGATGGGTTCGGCGCGGTCGAAGGTATCGACGTCTTCGCTTTGGCAGAAGTACGGGCCGTTGTGCAGCTCTTGCAGCAGGACCAGTTCGGCCCCGGCCTTCGACGCCTCGCGCAGTCCGCGCTCGATCGCATCGAGGTTGGCCTCGCGGCTGCCGTGGTCGGTTTCCTGGAGCAGGGCGGTTTTCAGGGTGCGGGTCATGCGTGCAGTTTAGCTTGCATCAGCCGGCCACCGTGGCGCGTGCCACGAAGCTGGACGTGGCGTGGCTGAGCACGCCCGACAACCAGATGCCGACGTCGATCAACTTGTCCAGGTCGATGCCGGTGTCCATGCCCATGCCATGCAGCATGTAGATGACATCTTCGCTGGCCACGTTGCCGGTGGCGCCGCGTGCGTAGGGACAACCGCCGGCGCCGGACACGGAACTGTCGACGATGCGCACGCCGGCCTCGACGCAGGCCAGGATATTGGCCAGTGCCTGCCCGTAGGTGTTGTGAAAATGCACCGCCAGCGCCGACATGGGCACTTCCTGGGCAACCGCCTCGAGCATCGCGCGGGCCTTGGCCGGCGTGCCCACGCCGATGGTGTCGCCGAGGGAAATTTCGTGACAACCGAGATCATGCAGACGCTTGGCGACATGCACCACGTCGCGAATCGGCACGTCGCCCTGATAAGGGCAGCCGAGCACCGTGGACACGTAGCCGCGAACGCGTACGCCGTCGTCCTTGGCGCGCTCCAGCACCGGTTCGAAACGCTCGATCGACTCGTCGATCGAGGCATTGATGTTCTTGCGGTCGAACGCTTCGCTGGCAGCCGTGAACACGGCGATGTCGGTAGCGTCGACTTCGCGTGCGCGCTCATAACCCTGGATGTTTGGCACCAGTACCGGATAGTCCACACCGTCGCGTTTGTCGATGCCGCGATACACCTGCGCGGCATCGGCCATCTGCGGGATCCAGCTCGGGTTGACGAAGCTGGTGGCCTCGATGGTGCGCAGGCCGGTGCGACCGAGCCGGTTGATCAGCTCGATCTTGGTTCGCGGCGGCACGATGGCGCGCTCGTTTTGCAGGCCGTCGCGCGGGCCGACTTCGACGATGCGGATGGCGCGGTCGCTGGCAGATGCTGAAGACATGCAGGGTATGGCCGGTGGGTGGGATGAGGGCGACGCTCAGTCGGCGAAGCGCACCAGGATGGCGTCTGCTTCCACGAAGTCGTTTTCGGCGGCGCCTACCTCCTCGATGGTGCCGGCGCGTGGTGCCTTCAAGGCCAGCTCCATCTTCATGGCCTCCATGATGAGCAGTTCCTGGCCTTCTTCGACCTCATCGCCGACCGCGGCCTTGACCAGCACGATGCGCCCGGGCATGGGCGCAATGACCTGATTGCCGCCGGCGGTATCACTGGCCTCCCACGCGTATGCCGGGGTGCGTTGCAGGGTGAAGCGTTGACCGTGGCTGTCGTGCACGGTGACGCGCTCGTCGTCGAGCTGGATGCGCAGGCGCACCGCGATGTCATCGAAGCGAGCCTGCAGCCACGTGCCGTCGTACTGCGCGCCGTCGACGCGGGCGATGTCGTCCGCGTGCTGGAGTTGATAGTGGCCGCCGCTGCCGGTGGCCCGGATGTCATTGCGAACCTCGCCTGTCGCGAGAACGACGTGGCGGATGCCGGCGTCGCCGACGCGCCAGGCATCGGCCTGTGCCCATGGCGAATGCGCATCGACGCTGGCTGCTGCCGCCGCTTGCGCTTCGCGTTCATCGTGCATGAGCATCGCGCAGGCGGCGGCAAACAGTGTCTGTGTCTCGGGCTGCGTGTCGCCGAGCAGGAACTCGTCCAGGTGACGATCGAGATAGCCGGTGTCGATGTCGGCGTTGACCAGCACCGGATGACGCACCAGCCGTTCAAGGAAAGCCACGTTGGACTTGGGCCCGGTGATGGTGCATTCGGCCAGGGCCTGACGCATGCGTTCCAGTGCTTGCACGCGGTTGGCGTCGTACACGATCATCTTGGCGATCATCGGGTCGTAGAAAATGGTCACCGTGTCGCCTTCGACCACGCCACCGTCCAGGCGCACGTGCGCGGATGGCTCCGGCAGGCGCAGCGTGGTCAGCTTGCCCGAGCCGGGCAGGAAGTTCTGCTCAGGGTCCTCGGCATACAGGCGTACTTCGATGGCGTGACCATGGGCCTGGATGTCGTCCTGCGCCAGCGGCAGCGCTTCGCCGTTGGCCACGCGCAATTGCCATTCGACCAGGTCCAGGCCGAGCGTCATTTCCGTGACCGGGTGCTCGACCTGCAGGCGCGTGTTCATTTCCATGAAGTAGAAATCGCCGTCGGCACCGACGATGAATTCGACCGTGCCGGCGCCGACATAGTCGACCGCCTTGGCCGCGTTGACGGCGGCCTGGCCCATGGCTGCGCGGCGCTCAGGGGTGAGGAACGGCGAGGGCGTTTCCTCCAGCACCTTCTGGAAGCGGCGCTGCGACGAGCACTCGCGCTCATTCAAATGCACGACGTTGCCGTGGGTGTCGCCGAAGATCTGGAACTCGATGTGGCGCGGATGCTGGACGTAGCGTTCGAGGATGACGCGGGTGTCGCCGAAAGCGCCCTTGGCCTCGCGCTCGGCGGAAGCGAGGGCGTCGGCAAAGTCCTTCTCCTCGCGCACGATGCGCATGCCCTTGCCACCGCCACCCGCGGCGGCCTTGATCATCAGCGGAAAGCCGGTCTTGCGTGCCTCCTCGGCGAGGAAGTCCGGGTCCTGGTTCTCGCCGTGATAGCCGGGGACCAGCGGCACCTCGTATTTTTCCATCAGCGCCTTGGCTTCGGCCTTCGAACCCATGGCATCGATGCTTTCCGGTGCCGGGCCGATGAACACGATGCCGGCCTCGACGCAGGCACGTGCGAAATCGGTGTTCTCGGACAAGAAGCCGTAGCCCGGATGCACGGCCTGGGCGCCGCTCTTTGCGGCCACCTCGAGGATGGTGTCCACGCGCAGGTACGATTCGTTGGGCGCGGCGCCGCCGATCGGCCAGGCTTCATCGGCCAGGCGCACATGTTGCGCGTCCTTGTCGGCCTCCGAGTACACGGCGATCGCATGGATGCCGAGGCGGCGACAGGTACGGATGACGCGGCAGGCGATTTCACCGCGGTTGGCGATCAGTACGCGTTCGAACATCACTCGTGTTCCCAGTAGTCGTGGCGGTCGGCGGGTTTGGCCGATATCGGTCAGGTTGATGGCGGGGCGGGGGGCGTGCCTCCCGTCAAGCAGAAGACGGGAGGCAGACGCTTTCGACGCCGGGGTCGATCATGACGGTTCCTTGCATGCGTCTTCGACGTTGCTTTCCTCGACCCAGTCGGGTTTGCGCTTGTCGAGAAACGCGCCCAGGCCTTCCTGGCCCTCGTCGGATACGCGCAGGCGTGCGATCAGGTCGGCATTCTCGGTGTCCTGTTTGACCTGTTCGGGCTCGCTGCGGCCAGCCACGCGCAGGGCCAGGCGCTTGGCGTTGCGGCGCGCCAGCGGACCGGCCTTCTGGAGGCGCTTGACCAGTTCGAGGACGCGCGCGTCCAGTTGCTCGGCGGCGACATGTTCGTGCAGCAAACCGATGTCGACCGCGTGTTCGGCACCAAACACTTCGCCGGTGACGAACAGGCGGCGCGCCTGGCGCAGGCCGATCGCGTCGACCACGTAGGGCGAGATCACGGCAGGCACCAGACCCAGCTTGACCTCGGACAAGGCGAACTTGGCATCGTCCGTGCCGATGGCGATGTCGCAGCAGGCAATCAGGCCGATGCCGCCGCCGTAGGCCGAACCGTTGACGCGGGCGATGGTGGGCATGTCGAGAAAGTTGAGCCGGCGCATCAGGCGCGCCAGCTTCAACGAGTCTTCGCGATTGTCGAGCTGGCTGGCATTGGCCATGCCGCGCATCCAGTGCGTGTCGGCACCGGCACAAAAGCTGGGGCCGGCACCGGTCAGGACCAGCGCGTGCAGGGACTCGTCATGTTCGGCCGCTTCGAAGACCGAGTTCAACTCGGCAACCAATACGTCGTTGAACGCGTTGTGCAGCTTGGGGCGATTGAGTGTCACCACGCCGATGTGGCCGCGGCGCTCGGTGAGGATGGTCTCGTACACGAAATACCTCCTTGGGAGCCGGTTCGATGGATGCCGTCGAATGGCTCCATCATAGCCAGTCCATCCATCGACGTGCATGTGCGTCGTTGCCGATTGCGACGCAGAGGGTGGTCGCCATGTGTCGCATATGCGAGCTATAATGCGAACCGTTCTCATTTTGATGTGATGCTGCCGTGCGGCTATCCGAACTGTCCAAAGGTGCGTGCGTCGTGGTTCATGCGGTCGACGACGCGCATGCGTCTGATCCGATTGCACGCCGTTTGCGCGATCTCGGCTTTGTGCCCGGCGAGGTGGTGCGGGTGGCGGCTCGTGCGCCGCTGGGTGGCGATCCGATGCTGATCCAGATCGGTTCGACGCGGTTTGCCTTGCGTCGCAAGGAGGCGGCACGTGTCCAGGTGCGCGAGCAGGAGGCAGCGGCATGAGTGCGTCCACCCTGCGCATCGCCTTGGTCGGCAATCCCAATTGCGGCAAGACGGCGCTGTTCAACCAGCTGACCGGCGGGCGCGCCAAGGTGGCCAATTACGCCGGTGTCACCATCGAGCGCAGGGAAGGGCGTTTTACCGCGCCGTCGGGCCGTGTGCTGCAGGTGCTGGATTTGCCCGGTGCCTACAGTTTCGACACGGTCAGCCCGGACGAGAAGATCACGCGCGACGTGCTCGAGGGCAATTACCCCGGCGAGGCGGTGCCGGATCTGGTGGTATGCGTGGCCGACGCCACCAATCTGCGACTGCATCTGCGCTTTCTGCTGGAGCTGCGCAGTATCGGCCTGCCGGTGGTGCTGGCATTGAAC
>DASSKC010000006.1:0-18374 GCA_035690885.1 Oleiagrimonas sp.
TCCACGCCATCGGCGTGTGCAACGGTCAGTTGCAGCCACGGATGCAGGTAACGCGACGGATGCCAGGGCAACGACAGGACAGCGGATGGCCGCGCGGACGTTGTGGCCGGCAGCCGATACAAGCGTTCCTCCGGCGTGACCATGGCCAACAGGCGGCGACGGGCCAGCGCGACCTGTGTGTGATGGGCGAGTACGGCCTGGCGCTTGGTCTGCTGCATCACGGTGTCGAGCGACAACACGAACGGATCGCCCGCTGGCGCGCCCGAGCCATGCACCAGATACGCAAGACAATCGGGCTCTCGCGAAAGCCGCGCCATGGCCAGGCGCGCCAACACATGGGCACCGCCGTGATCGGGATGGCGGTCCTCCAGTGCGGGCAGAACCACGATATCGGGCTGCGTGTGGCGCATCACGGCGGCAAACGCTTCGATGGCACCGGTGCCGTCATCGCGCAAACGCGCGCACACGCCCAAGTCCGGCCACCGCAGACGATGCAGGCTGGCAGCCGGCAAGCCGAGACACTGCATGGCTTGCTGCGCCTCACCCACACGGCGCTGTCCCCAGCGGGCCCGGGCCTCGGGTCCGATCCGCCAACGGCGCTCGAGCCAGCGTTGCGGCCAGGGATTGTTGTCGCCGTCGGTGATCTGCAGCAACGTCACCGACGCCCCGTGACGCAGCGCATGCTGGATCAGGCCACCCAATGCCAGCGATTCGTCATCCGGATGCGGCGTGACCGCCAACACGCTTTTGCCGGCCCACTCGATGTCCGTTGGTGCTGATGGTGCGGGTTCGGCCTCATGCATGGCTCAATGCCAGTGCGAAAGCAGATCCAGCACCACCAGCTCCGCACGCAACGGCCCGCGCAGGGCTTCGCGCGCGCGGTTGGCACGCTCGAACCAGCGCCCCAGCGCCTCGTCGGACAGTCGGCTGGAGAGCACACCCTGCCCCTGCCCGGCGCGGGCGCGCGACTCGTCGGCGACCATGTACGCGGCAAACCAGAGTCGCTCGGGCAGACGCTCGTCGTTCCAGCGCTGCATGATGGCGTAGGCATTTGCCCGGCCCGCCGCCAGGGCGGTCAGATCTTCGTGCACCTGCTGATGCTCGGCCAGCAGGCCCTGTTCGGTCCAGGAACGCGCCAACCCGGGGTTGCCGCCGGCCGCGTCCAGCGCCACCTCGGCATCGGCAATCTGCTGGTCTTGGAGCCACGCCAGGGCCTGGTCACGCGCCGGCACGCGAAAATCCAGCTTCTGGCAGCGGCTGCGAATGGTGGCCGGCAACCGCCACGGCGCATCGGCAACCAGCATCAGCAAGCTGGCGGAAGTGGGTTCTTCGAGTGTCTTGAGCAGCGCGTTGGCGGCCGAAACGGTCATCGCGTCGGCCGGATCGATGACGGCAATCTGCCATCCGCCCATCTGGCTGGCCATGGCTAGGCGCGCCGACAAGGCGCGCATCTGGTCGACGCTGATGGAAGTGCGCAGTTTCTTTTGTTTGTTGAGCTCGAAGCTCACATGGATGTAATCCGGATGCGTGCCGGCATCCAGCAGGCGGCATGTACGGCAATGGCCGCAGGCATCACCGTCGACCGGCTCGCTGCACAGCAAGCCGCGCACCAGGCGTTCGGCGAAATCGCGTTTGCCAAGGCCGGCGGGACCGCCGAGCAGCAAGCCGTGCGGCATGGCGCCGCGTTCGCGGCGCGCCTGCAGCATGCTCCAGGCGTCGCGGTGCCACGGCGGCGCGTTCATGCGCCAGCTCCATCCAGCAGCTGATCCACGGCGCGCACGGCCTGTGCCAGCACTCGCTCTGCCGACTGGCTCGCATCCAGCAGGCAAAAACGTGCCGGATCGCCAGCGGCGCGTTGCCGATACGCGGCGCGGACACGCTCGAAAAAGCCATCATCCTCGCGCTCGATGCGATCGCTGACCGCACGCCCGGCAATGCGCTGGCGCCCGGTATCGACCGGTACGTCCAGCAGCAAAGTGAGATCAGGCACCAGCCCGTCGACAGCCCAACGCTCGAGCTCGGCAATGCGCGCCGCCGGCTGGCCGCGCCCGCCGCCCTGGTAGGCAAAACTGGCGTCGGTGAAGCGGTCGCACAGCACGACGCGGCCGTCGCGCAATGCGGGCTTCAGCGTCTCGCGGACCAACTGCGCACGCGCGGCAAACATCAACAGCAATTCGGACTCGGCGCACACCGGCCCGTGACCGTCGCCGAGTACCAGCGCACGCACTTTTTCACCCAACGGCGTGCCGCCCGGTTCGCGGGTCAGCACCGGCTTGATGCCGCGCCGGGCAAGATGGGTACGCAAGCCGTCGAGCAAGGTGCTCTTGCCGGCGCCTTCGCCGCCCTCAAGCGTGATCAGGCTTCCAACCATCATCAACACCGTTTCAACTGGTAGCAGCGGACGGCACGATTGTGCTCGGCCAGCGTATCGGAAAACACATGGCGACCACTGCCGTCACCGCGCGCGACAAAATACAACGCATCACCCTTGGCCGGATGCAACGCCGCGTGAATGGCCGGCTTGCCGGGCATGGCGATCGGCGTCGGCGGCAAACCCTTGTGCAGATAGGTGTTGTACGGCGTGTCGGTGCGCAGGTCTTTCCACGTGATGTCGCCGTGGTAATTGTCACCGAGACCGTAGATGATGGTCGGGTCGGTCTGCAGCGGCATGCCCAGCTTGAGACGGCGCACGAACACGCCGGCAATGCGCGGACGCTCCTCGGCACGCGCGGTTTCCTTTTCGACGATGGAGGCCAGGATCAGTGCCTGGTACGGCGATGTCAGCGGCACGTTCTTGTCGCGCTGCTGCCATTGCTTGTCGAGAACTTTCTGCATCGCATCGTAGGCGCGCCTGAGCACGTCCATGTCGGTGTCGCCCTTCACGTACGCATACGTCTCGGGCAGGAACCAGCCTTCCGGCTTCTTTCCCTTGGCACCGACGCGTTGCATGATCTGCGCGGCACTGAGGCCGGCGCTGTCGTGGATCAGGTCGGGCGTGGCCGCCAAGGCCGCTCGTACCTCCTTGAATGTCCAGCCGTCGACGAGGGTGAAATCGTGCTGCAATACCTTGCCGGCGGCAAGATGCTGAAGCAGCTGCGGCGGCGTCATGCCGGGAGTAAGCGCGTATTCGCCGGCATCCAGCGAATCGACCACGCGCATGCGCATGGCCAGCGCGCGCCAGAACAGGTCGGGAGCGGCGGTCAGCTTGCGCGCGTGCAGCATGGCCACGATCTTCTGGAAACTGGTCCCGCGCGGAACCACCAGCGTTTGCCCCTGGCGGTGGATCGCCAGCGGCGCATGCACGAAGCTCGAATAGCCGTGCCAGGCAATGCCGGCTGCCGCAATCACGGCAAACAACACCAGGCCCAGCAGCAGGCGCAGTCCGACGCCGCCGTGCATGCGTTTCATGCGACCACCCCGGGAGGCATGCCACTGGCATGCCAGGCTTGCTGCATGTCGCGCACGCGGGTCGATGCCGTCCACGCGTGTCCATCAAGCTCGTGCACCGGCACGATGCCGCGCACGGCCGAGGTCACGAATACCGCATCGGCATCCAGCAATGTTTCCAGCGACAGCTCGGCCACCACGGTGTCGGGGTGGCGCGCAAGCAACTCGGCGCGCGCGGTGCCCGCGACGCCACTGCGGTCCACGGGCGGCGTGTACAGCCGCTGGCCACACAACGCGAACACGTTGGCCGCCGTCGCCGAGATCACGCGTTGTTCCGTATCGAGCATCAAGCCTTCACCCACTTGTGGATCGCTCCATTCACGACGCGCCAGCACCTGTTCCAGCCGGTTCAGGTGTTTGAGGCCCGCAAGGGCCGGTTGCACTGCCAGGCGCGTTCGGCACAGGTGCATCCGGATACCGTGATGGTACCAATCTGCCGGCCATGGCGTGCTGGGTGCCGCGCTGACGATGCACGTCGGGTTCATGGTTGTCGGTGGCGCGTAGCCGCGCGGGCCGCAGCCGCGGGTCCAGGTGATGCGCACGACCGCAAACGCCAGGCCGGCGCTGGCGACCCGCACCTCGTGCCACAGCCGCTCCGGATCAGGTTCGGGCATGCCCAGTCGCCGGCAGCCATCACGCAGACGCGTCATGTGTCGCGGCCACAAAGGCGCTCGTCCGCCATCAAGCCAGATGGTCTCGAACAATCCATCGCCGTAGGCCAGACCGCGATCGGCAGCATCCACGTGCATGCCGGGATGGCCGTTGACACGCACGCGAGCACTCATGCGTCGTCCGCCCCGAGCGCTCGCAGCAGACCATGCGCCTTGGCGCGGGTTTCTTCCAGCTCGTGCGTGGCCACGGAATCGACGACGATGCCGGCTCCGGCACGAAAGCGCAGCATCGAGCCCCGCTGCGTGATGGTGCGGATGAGGATGTTCAGATCCATGTCGCCGTTGCGGTCCAGATAGCCCAGGGAGCCGGTGTAGGCGCCGCGCCCTTCGCCTTCCAGTTCGGCGATGATTTCCATGCAGCGCACCTTCGGGCAGCCGGTGATGGTGCCGCCGGGGAACGTCGCCGCAATGACCTCGCCAGGCGTGGTCCCTTCACGCAACTGGCCGCGTACATTGGATACCAGGTGATGCACGTGGGCGTGGCTTTCCACCACCATCAACTCGTCGACATGCACGCTGCCCGGGCGGCACACGCGGCCGAGGTCGTTGCGTTCCAGGTCGACCAGCATGATGTGCTCGGCGCGCTCCTTGGCGTGTCCCGAAAGCTCGCGAATGCGCGCCGTTTCGTCATCACCGGGAAGGCGCGGCCGGGTGCCGGCAATCGGTCGGGTTTGCGCATGACCGTTGCGGACTTCAACCAGGCGTTCGGGCGACGAACTGACAACGGACCAGCCGGGCTGCTGCCACAACGCGGCGAACGGCGCGGGATTGGCGCGCCGCAATGCGGCGTAGACGGCAGTCGGCGCCCGCGCGTCATCAAAGCACGCCGACCAGGCACGTGACAGGTTGACCTGGAACACGTCACCGCTGGCGAGATAGTCATGCACACGGGCAACGCCGTCGATGAAACGTGTCGGTGCGTCTTCGTCCAACTGCGCCAACGGCGGCACCTGGCCAGCCGGCGCGGCGAGATCATGCAAATCGGCCTGCAGCTCATCAAGCAAACCCGCCTCCCCGGCTTCGGCCACCAGCCAGGTGCAGTCGTGCTGATGATCGTAAAGCCATGCGGCCGGGCAGCGAACGGCCATGGCCAGCGGCGTGGCATCCGCGCAAGCCGGCAAGTGCAGGCGTGGCTCGATACTGCCGGCCAATTCATACGCCAGGTACAGCGCCCAGCCGCCATGAAACGGCAACGCGTCATCGCGGTCGGCGAGATACCCGGCCTGCCACTGGACATCCAACGCGTCGAGGAAGCTGCCATCACACGCCTCGCCATTGCGTGTCAGGCGGCCATCGGCATGCAGGCACAGCTCGTCCTGCGGTTCGGCCAGCAACAGATCCCAACGCGATGCCGGGGTGCCGTGCGTGACGCTTTCAAGCAGACAGGGGTAGCGTGCCGGGTTGACGGCGGCCAATGCCAGCAGATCATGCCGGCCCGGCAACCTGCGCGCCACCACGGGCGACGCGCAGGCATCGGCGTGAACCGCCATCAGGCGCGACGGAAAACCAGCGAACCGTTGGTGCCACCAAAGCCGAACGAGTTGGACACGACCACGTCGAGCTTGGCATCACGCGCCGTATGCGGCACGAAATCCAGGTCGCAATCGTCGCTGGGCTTGTCCAGGTTGATGGTCGGTGGAACCACGCTGTCGCGCATGGCGAGGATCGAGAAGATGGCCTCGATACCGCCAGCGGCACCCAGCAAGTGACCGGTCATCGACTTGGTCGAGCTCATCATCAGCTTGTAGGCGTGATCGCCGAACACGGTCTTGGCCGCCAGCACCTCGGCCACATCGCCCTGCGGCGTGGACGTGCCATGGGCGTTGACATACTGGACCTCGGTCGGGTTGACGCCGGCGTCGTCCAGCGCATGCTGCATGCAACGGCCCGGGCCGTCACCACCCGGGCTCGGGCCGGTCA
This sequence comes from Oleiagrimonas sp., assembly GCA_035690885.1. Taxonomy (GTDB): domain Bacteria; phylum Pseudomonadota; class Gammaproteobacteria; order Xanthomonadales; family Rhodanobacteraceae; genus Oleiagrimonas. Next base: position 6,039 of record DASSKC010000006.1, read on the forward strand.
TGTGGTGGGCATCGCCGCTCATGCCGAAACCGACCAGCTCGGCATGGATGGTCGCGCCGCGTGCCTTGGCATGCTCGTACTCTTCCAGTACCAGCACGCCGGCACCGTCGGACAGCACGAAGCCGTCGCGACCTTCATCCCAGGGGCGACTGGCTTGCTGTGGTGCGTCGTTGCGCGTGGACATCGCCTTGGCCGAGCAAAAGCCGCCGACCGCCGTGCCGGTGGTAGCAAACTCCGCGCCGCCGGTAAGCATGGCATCGGCATCGCCGTACTGGATCATGCGCATGGCCAGACCGATGTTGTGCGTGGCCGTGGAGCAAGCCGTGACGCAGGCGATGTTGGGGCCTTTCAGACCGAGCATGATCGACAACTGGCCCGAAGCCATGTTGATGATCGAACTGGGCACGAAGAACGGCGAAATGCGGCGTTGGCCGCGCTCGTGATACTGGATCGCCGTGCGCTCGATGGTGTGCAGGCCACCGATGCCGGCGCCCACGGAAACACCGACGCGGTCGGCGTTGGCGTCCGTCACTTCCAGGCCGGAGTCGGCCAGGGCCTGCTTGCCGGCAGCGATGCCGTAGTGGATGAACGGGTCCATCTTCTTGAGGTCCTTGCGATCGATGTATTGCGTTGCATCGAAATCGCGGACCTCGCCCGAGATGCGGGTCGGGAACGTGCTGGCGTCAAAGTGGGTGATCTCGCCGATACCGCTTTTGCCGGCGGTGATGTTGGCCCAGGCGCTGGCCACGTCGTTGCCCACCGGGCTGACCATGCCCATGCCGGTAACTACCACGCGTCGCTTGCTCATGCTTGTCTTCTTCCGTCAGTGATCGCCGACACCATACGTCACCGCATGTTTGCCGGCCACAAAAACGCAAACTGCGCCATTCGGCGCAGTTTGCATGTGCAATGGCACACGGCGCAAGGTCACGGCAGCCAACGCCGACAGCCCTGCGACCGGTCGCATCAGGACTCGGAATGCGCCTTGATGTAGTCGACAGCCTGCTGGACGGTCGTGATCTTTTCCGCTTCCTCGTCGGGAATCTCGGTCTCGAACTCTTCTTCGAGCGCCATGACCAGTTCCACGGTGTCCAGCGAATCGGCACCCAGGTCGTCCACGAACGAAGCGGTGTTGGTCACCTCATCTTCCTTGACGCCCAGCTGCTCGATGACGATCTTCTTGACGCGCTCTTCGATGGTGCTCATAAGTTTTCAAACCTCCCGAGGGGAAAAAGCCGCCGCATTGTAGTGGCAAATGAAGCCGTTAGCCAGCGATCGACGTTGATGGACGAACCTGCCCCGCGCGGGTCAGATCGAATAAACAGTGCTGATTGTCTCGCAAAACTTGGCCGGTGGCGACCGTCATGCGTCCATGCTTGCAAAAACTGCGGAAAAATTCCGTTATTTCAAGATGCTGCAAACTCAAGGCATGTACATGCCGCCGTTGACATGCAGCGTTTCGCCGGTGATGTATGAGGCGGCCGGTGACGCCAGGAATGTCACCGCTTGCGCGATGTCGGCCGGCTCACCAAGACGTCCCAGGGCAATCTGTCCTTCCAGCGCCTGTCGCTGGTCGTCGGCCAGGGCGCGCGTCATGTCGGTGTCGATGAAGCCCGGCGCCACCACGTTGGCGGTGATGCCGCGCGAGCCGACCTCGCGTGCCAGCGACTTGGTGAAGGCGATGATGCCGGCCTTGGCCGCAGCGTAGTTGGCCTGGCCCGGGTTGCCGGTCACGCCGACCACCGAGGCAATCGAAACGATGCGTCCCTTGCGCGCCTTCATCATGCCGCGCATCACCGCCTTGGACATGCGATAGACCGAGGTCAGATTGGTGTCGATGATGGCTTGCCAGTCATCGTCCTTCATGCGCATCAGCAGCTGATCGCGCGTGATGCCGGCATTGTTGACCAGGATCGATACGGCGCCGAAGTCGGTACCGATCTCCTTGACCAACGCGGCGACGTTGTCGGCGTCGGTCACATCCAGCACGCGGCCGTGGCCGCCCTTGCCCGCCAGCCGCTCGCCGATGCGCTCGGCGCCGCCTGGGCTGGTCGCCGTGCCGATGACGGTGGCGCCGGCAGCGGCCAGCTCATCGGCAATGGCGGCACCAATGCCGCGGCTGGCACCGGTGACCAGGGCGATTTCGCCTTCCAGTAGGTTGCTCATCGATGGAATCTCATGTCGTGTCGGAAGTCTTCAGGACCAGGCTTCGAGCGCACCGGCCAGCCCTTCGGGCGTGCCGATGGCGCGGCCTTCCAATGAACGATCGATACGCTTGCCCAGCCCCGTCAACACCTTGCCCGGACCGCATTCGGCAAAACGCGTGACACCGGATGCGGCCAGTGACTGGAAGCAATCGGTCCAGCGCACCGGCATGAACAGCTGCTGCTTGAGCGCAGCGCGGATGTCGTCGAGCTTGTCATGTGCCTGGCCGTCCACGTTCTGCACGACCGGCAACGTCGGCAATTGCCAGTCGATGCCCTGCATGCGCTCGGTCAGTTTATCGGCGGCTTCGCGCATCAATGCGGTATGCGAGGGTACCGATACGGCAAGCTTCACGGTTTTCCTGACGCCCAGGTCGGTCAATTTTTGCAAGGCTCGATCGACCGCGGCGGTGTTGCCGGCAATGACCACCTGCCCCGGCGAATTGTAATTGGCCGGGGCCACGACCTCATCGCCAGCGACCTCGCTGCAAACCTCGGCGATGACTGCATCGTCACCGCCGAGCACCGCAGCCATGGCGCCGGTGCCGGCGGGCACGGCTACCTGCATAAGACGTCCGCGCTCGGCCACCAGGGCGGCGCCATCATGCAATGACAACGCGCCCGCACAGACCAGGGCCGAATATTCGCCCAGGCTGTGTCCGGCCAGCATCGACGGCATCGCACCGCCACGAGACTGCCACACGCGCCACACCGCCACGCTTGCAGCCAACAAGGCCGGCTGCGTGTTCTCGGTGCTGTTGAGCAGATCCGCCGGTCCGTTGCCGGTGATGTTCCAAAGATCCACGCCCGCGCCATCGGAGGCTTCGGCAAAGGTCTTTTCGACGTCGGCATGCTGCGCGGCCAGATCGGCCAGCATGCCGACCGATTGCGACCCCTGCCCGGGAAACACGAAAGCAAGCTTGTCGGAACTCGTGGATGTGCTCATGCGTATGTCTGCAATCTCTTGAAAACGGGAATGCGTCTGCGCCGAACCATCGACGCAGCACCATGCCGACACGTGCCGGCAAGGCCACGGCTCAGTATTTCAGAAGCGCGGACGCCCAGGTGAAGCCGCCGCCGAAGGCTTCCAGCAACAGGTTCTGGCCACGTTTGACCTGGCCGGAGCTGATCGCCGCATCCAGTGCCAGCGGCACCGAGCCAGACGACGTGTTGGCATGCTTGTGCACGGTGACGATCACGCGCTCCATGGGCAGCTTGAGGCGCTTGGCCGTGGCCTGGATGATGCGCAGGTTGGCCTGGTGCGGAATCAGCCAGTCGACGTCCGACTCCTGCATGCCGGCGGCCTGCAGGGTTTCGCCGACCAGCGCGTCGAAGGTCTTGACGGCGATCTTGAACACCTCGCGCCCTTTCATGCGGATGCGCACGCCATGGTTGGGCTCGTCGTTGAACCCGACCGACACGCCGACCGGGTTGTACAGCAATTCCTTGTAGCCGCCGTCGGCATGCAGGCAAGTCGCCATGATGCCGGGTTCCTCGGAAGCCTCGAGAACCACGGCGCCGGCGCCATCGCCAAACAGCACGCAGGTTTCACGCTCGCCCCAGTCGACCATGCGGGTCAGGGTTTCGGCGCCGATCACCAGCGCCTTTTTGGCCTGGCCGGCACGCACCATGGCATTGGCCACACCCAGCGCGTAGACGAAACCCGAGCACGCGGCATTGACGTCGAATGCGGCACAACCGTTGGCACCCAGTCGATGCTGGACCAGGCACGCCGTGGACGGAAACACGATGTCCGGCGTGGTCGTGCCGATGATCAGCAGATCCAGCTCCGACGCCTTGACGCCGGCCCGCTCCAGCGCCTGCTCGGCGGCACGAAACGCCAGGTCGCCGGTGGTCTCGCCGTCGGCGGCAATGTGGCGCTGCTCGATACCGGTGCGGGTGCGAATCCATTCGTCGCTGGTATCGACGATTTTTTCCAGATCGGCATTGGTCACGACGCGTTCGGGCAACGCGCTGCCAGTGGCGATGATACGTGCGTAAGTCAGAGTCGTTCCCCTTTGCGCGAGAGCAAATGACATGAAGGCGATTCAAGCGGCAAACTGTACACCAACACCCTGTAGGAGCCCACCCTGTGGGCGATGGCGTCAACGGTCATTGAAACCATGAAATGGTGTGGCACGGTTGAACCGCAGAAGCAAGGCAAGACCGGTGCCACGTCAAGCATGTCGGGTTGATGAAGCCAACCCGACCTGCACCCGTGGTGGCGTCAGGCGAGCTTGTCGGCGGCGGCGACGATGTCGTCTTCACCCGGCAGCACCAGCAACGCGGCACCGGCCAGCGGCGTGAAGGTGTCGGCACCGACCACGCGCTCCAACGGTGTGGCTCCCAGTCCGCCTTCGACCAGCGCCGTGATGATGCCTTCGCCGACGCCGGCACTGCGTCGCCCTTCGTCGACCACCAGCACGCGTTTGGCATCGCGTGCCTGGGCCTGGATGAATGCATCATTGAGCGGCACCAGCCACCGCAGATCGACCACCCTCACCTTCCAGCCATGCGCATCGGCAATGCGTTTGGCTGCGCGCAGGCTCATCGGCACGCCGTTGCCGTAGGTGAAGACCACCAGGTCGTTTGCCTCTTCGTTGTAGACGCGCCCCTCGCCCAAGGTCATCGCCTCGCCCGGCGCCGGATAGCCGAATTGCCACTCACCGTCGCCCGCTTCATGCAGGTCCTTGGTCATGTACAAGGCGATCGGCTCCAGGAACGCGCACACGCGGCCATCGACCCTGGCCAGCGCCATCAGCGTGCGCAGCATGCGCACCGCATCGTCGCCGCGCGACGGACAACCAGCGACAAGACCGGGAATGTCGCGCAACGCGGCGATGGAGTTGTCGTTGTGGAAGTGTCCGCCGAAGCCCTTCTGGTAGCCCAGGGACGCGATCCGCATCACCATCGGATTGCGGTACTGGTCGTTGGAGAAGAACTGCAGGCTGGCCGCTTCGCCACGAATCTGATCGGCGGCGTTGTGCAGATACGCGAGGTACTGGATCTCGGGTATCGGCAGGAAGCCCATGTTGGCGTAACCCTGCGCCAGCCCGAGAATGGTGGTCTCGTCGAGTAGGGTATTGAACACGCGGGCGCCGCGGAACGTCTTTTGCAGACCGCGCGTGACGGTGTACACGCCGCCCTTCTGCGCCACGTCCTCACCGAACACCAACGACTGCGGATACTTGCCCATCAGGTCATGCAAGGCCTGGCCGATCTGGATGGCCAGATGTCGTGGCGGCTGATTTTCCGGCAATTTCTTTTCGCTGCCGAACACCTTGAGACGTTGTTCGACAGGCGCCGCGCGCTCGGCTTCGGCTTTCACCGCGTCCGGGCTGTACGGTGCCAAAGGTGCCACCACCGCTTCGAGGCTTTCGAGCTTGGGCTTCTTGTCGGCCGCCGCCGCGGCATCAAAGCAGCGCTTGCGCGACGTCTCGTAAAGCTCGAGCAATTGGTCCTTGGTGTACACGCCCGCTTCGAGCGCGATCGAGGCCGAGCGCAGCAGCGGATCGGTGGCTTCCAGCGCCACCAGTTCTTCGATCGAGCGCCACTCGATCTCGAAATCGGTACCGGCGTGACCCATCATGCGCGCGGTGTTCAAATGCAGGAACGTGGGCCGGCGCGTATTGCGACAATGCTCCACGGCGCGCGCCACACCGGCATAACCATCGGCCAGGTCCAGGCCATCGGCATAAAAATAATCAAGACTGGAGCGCTGCTGGAAGTTGCTCGCGACCCAACCGCGCGGCGTCTTCACCGAAATGCCGATGCCGTTGTCCTCGCACACGAACAACACCGGCGCCGGCAGGCCCTGATAGGCCGTCCACGCCGCCGCATTGAAGGAAGTCTGCGCGGTCGCGTGATTGGATGATGCATCCCCGAAACTGCACACCACGATGGAATCGTCGGGAATCGGCAACTTGTGCGCGGTGCGCGGCGCCTGCGCGATGGCTGCGGCGGTGCCGAAGGCCTTGGGCAAGTGCGAGGCGATCGTCGAGGTCTGCGGCAACACCCACAAGGGTTTGCTGCCCCATACCTTGTGCCGGCCACCGGACGCTGGATCGTGTTCGCTGGCGGCGAACGACAATGCCGAGTCGACCACCGGATCGATGCCCGGCACCTGGCGCGAGCGCTCGGCCATGAAAGCGCCGCTGCGATAATGCAGGAACGCGGGGTCGGTGTGCCGAGTCAGGCGTGCGACCATGGCATTGCCTTCGTGGCCACTCGAGCCGATGGTGTAGAACACCTTGTTTTCGAGCCGCAGGACGCGAGCCATCAAGTCCAGTTGACGACTCAGCAGCTGCGATTCGAACAGTTCGCGAAAACCGCGTACATCCAGTCCACTGCCGGGCAGGACGGGATCGTCGTCATGCGGGGCTGCACGAACCTCGCCCCGCCATTCGCGCACAAACTCGGTGAAATTCTCATCGACGATCTCGGCGCGGTTGAAACCTTTGTGGCGCGCGGCGATGGGCGCTTTGCTGGACATGAACTGCTTACCTTTGATTCAATTAATACAATGCATTACAAATAATTTGCAAGGTCATTTCTTGCCTCTGCGTGCCAACCACTCCCGACGCGTCTGTCCCCAGACGTCAACCGGCTCGTCGATGGGAGGCGGCAACCGCGCGCTGCGCAACCGACGCGAGCCGAGCCGCTGCGCCACCCGTTGCGAGGGCGCATTGGCCGGGTCGATGGTGTGGATGACCTCGCTCCAGCCCAGCACGTCGAATGCATAGTCCATGGCCGCCGTGGCGCCTTCGGTGGCATAGCCCCTGCCCCATGCATCGGGCAGCAGGCCCCAACCGACTTCGGTGCCCGGCCACCCGTCCGGCTGCCACGGCCCCAGACGACCGATCCAGCGTCCGCTGCTTTTCTCGATAACGGAAAACATGCCGAAACCCTGGATGGCCCAGGCACCGGCGATAGTGAGAAACGTGCGCCACGCCACCGCACGCGGCTGCACGTCACCGATGAAACGCGCACTGCGTTCATCCGCCATCAGCACGGCCCAGGGATCGAAATCCTCAGCACGCGGTGGGCGCAGGATCAGGCGCTCGGTTTCAATGTGGATGTCGGGGACTTGCATGAACCTACTCGCGCGACCGGAGCGATGCGGCCCCGGACCTTTGCGCAAACGGAATGATCGTCAGAAGGCGTTGACGCCAGTCAATTCGCGACCGACCACCAGCTGGTGCACGGTCTCGGTACCTTCGTACGTGATCACCGACTCCAGATTGAGCGCGTGACGAATCGCGCAATGCTCCGTGGTGATGCCGGCGCCGCCAAGGATGTCGCGACAGTCGCGCGCGATGTCGATCGCCATGCGCACGTTGTTCCACTTGGCCAGCGACACATGCGTGGGCACCAGCGTACCGGCATCCTTCTTGCGTCCCAGCTCCAGCGACAACAGCTGCGCGGTGGTGATGCGCCGGGCCATGTCGGCCAGCTTCAGCTGGATCGCCTGGTTGGATGCCAGCGAGCGACCGAACAACGTGCGCTCGGCGGTGTAGTCGATGACTTCCTTCAAGCACGCCTGGGCGGCGCCGATCGGGCCCCAGGTGATGCCGTAACGCGCTTGCGTCAGGCAGCTGAGCGGCCCCTTCAAGCCCTTGACGTTGGGCAGCATGGCATCGGCCGGTACACGCACGCCGTCCAGGAACAAGCCGGAGGTGACCGAGGCACGCAGGCTCATCTTGCGATGAATTTCCTGCGCGGTGAAACCCTTGCTGTCGGTCGGCACGATAAAACCGCGAATGCCCTCATCGGTCTGCGCCCACACCACCGCAACGTGCGCCAGGTTGCCGTTGGTGATCCACATCTTGGCGCCGTCGATGACCCAGTCGTCGCCATCCTTTTTGGCATGCGTCTTCATGTTGGACGGATCGGAACCGCCATGCGGTTCGGTCAGACCGAAGCAGCCGATCAACTCGCCGTCTGCCATTTTCGGCAGGTAATGCTGTTTCTGCTCTTCGCTGCCGAAGGCGAAAATGGGATACATCACCAGTGAGCTTTGCACCGAAGCAAAACTGCGCATGCCCGAGTCGCCGCGTTCCAGCTCCTGGCAAACCAGGCCATAAGCCACGCCGCTCATGCCGGCACCACCGTACTCGGGCGGAAGCGATGCGCCCAGCAATCCGAGGCCGGCGATTTCCGGAATCAGCTCTTTCGGAAAGCGCGCCTGGTCGAAGCACTCACCGATGATCGGCAGCACTTTTTCATCGGTGAATCGCGCCACGGTGTCCTGCACCATGCGCTCTTCATCGGTGAGCATGGACTGGATGTCGTAAAGGTCGAGGGGATTGAGGCGTGGGGCGGGCATGCAGGGTATTCCAGTTGTTCGAGCAAGCCTTGGATCGTAGCAGGACCAACGATATCGGTCACGCCAATCAACCAGACCAATTATTATTTTTGCGCATTTGTCCGGACAAATAGATCCATAACTTTTACGTCACCCCGCCGGCTACTGGTTGCTGACGCCGTGCGGCACGTGTCCGGTGGCCACGTGGCGCCGCGCCGACTCCACGTTGACCGGCGAATCGTCGAAAAAGATGTCCGCACCAAACGCCTCCAAAAATGGCCCCTTGTCGCGGCCACCCAGGAACAACGCCTCGTCGATGCGCACGCCCCAGCGTCGCAAGGTCAGGATCACGCGCTTGTGCGCCGGCGCCGATCGGGCCGTGACCAGTGCGGTACGAATGGGCGAGTCTTCGGCCGGAAAAGCCGCTTGCAAATGGTGCAAGGCACTCAGAAATCCACGAAACGGTCCCACCGAAAGCGGTTCGCCGGCATGCTCGGTTTCGCTGCGATGAAATGCCTCCAGCCCCTCCTCGCGCGAAACGCGTTCGCTCTCGTCACCGAAGATCACCGCATCGCCGTCGAAGGCGATGCGCAGCTGCTCCCCGGAACGCGAAGACGCCGTCGATGGCATCACGGTGGCAGCGGCTACGCCGGCTTCCAGCGCGCGGGCCACGTCCTCGGCGTTGGCCGACAGGAACAGGTCGGCCCGAAACGGCGCGATGTAATCGGACGTGGGCGCGCCGCTGGTGAATGCGGCACGCGAAATATCCAGCTGGTAATGCTGGATCGAATTAAAAATGCGCAAGCCGGTGTCGCCGGAATTGCGCGACAACAAAATGACTTCGACCGGTGGCACTTTCTCGGCAAGCTTGTTCAGTGCCAGCAATTTGGTTGCCAGCGGATACGCCACACCGGGGGCAAGAATGTCGTCCTCGTGCTCGATCTGGTAACGACGATACGCATCAAGCCCTTCGCGCTCGAACAGCGCATGGCTGTCGCCGAGATCGAACAAGGCGCGAGATGAAATGGCCACGATCAAGCGGTCGTCGCGAGCCGATATGTCCGCGTGGGCGTCTGTTGAAGTGTCTGTCGATGGCATGAGTGTCGATGCGCCCGGTATGGCCTGGAAGAATACCGCACGCGCCGTCTGTCCGTCAGATGCGCACGATGGCGCCGCCCAGGCTCCTAGAGCACGAACTGCTCGTCCAGGATGCGTTCTTCGAGATTGTGCTCGGGGTCGAACAACAGCTTGGCGTTGTACGAACCGGACTGGTACACGTCCACGGCCAGCACATCGCGCACTTCGTGGAAGTCCGCGGTGGTGCTGACCGGACGCATCTCCGGATCGCGCACCTTGAAGCTGACCCGGGTCGTGTGCGGAAGAATCGCGCCACGCCAGCGTCGTGGCCGGAACGGACTGATCGGCGTGAGCGCCAGCACGTTGGCATCGAGCGGCAGGATGGGACCGTGCGCCGACAGGTTGTAGGCGGTCGAACCTGCCGGCGTGGACACCAGGATGCCATCGCAGATCAGCGCTTCGAGTTTTTCCGAGCCGTTGAGATACACGCCCACGTGCGCGGCCTGGTTGCTCTGGCGCAGAAGCGCCACCTCGTTGAACGCCAACGCCGCGTGCTCCTCGCCGTCGGCGGTGGTCACGCGCATTTCCAGTGGACGCAGTGTTGCCTTGTGCGCACGAGCCATGCGCCCCGGGAGGTCGTCGGCGCGATGCTGGTTCATCAAAAAACCGATGCGGCCCAGCTTCATGCCGTATACCGGAACATCAAGACCGAGATGTCGATGCAGGGTGCGCAGCATGAAACCGTCACCGCCCAGGGCCACGATCACCTCGGCCGATTCGACCGGCACCGTGTCGTAACGCTTGATCAGGGTGGCTGCGGCCTCACGGGCGGCGGGAGCCTCGCTGGCGACAATAGCCAAACGCATGCGTGTCATCCGTGCTCAATGATGTGTCGAGCATACCGCGGCATGTCGCACACGCAAGCGGCCGGGGCGAACCAAAGTCCACCCCGGCCATGTCGCATGCAACGTCTGCGCTTACGCGGCCTGTGCCAGCTGTGCGAGCCGACGCACGGCCACGGACGCGATCGGATAATCGGCGCGCTGCGTCATGATCTCGGCCAATATCGAACGTGTGTAGGCCATGGTGGCATCATCACGATCCAGCCACGCGGCGACCGGGTCGTCGTCCTTGCGACCTTCCGACCATGCCAGCACGTTGACGGCCAGGGCACGGTGCTGGTGGTTGAGCTCGTCCAGCAGCGATCCACGCGCTTGCGCATGCCAGCGTCCGCTGACCGGCAAGGCCTCGATCTCGTTGCGCAACCAGTCCAGGTCCAGCGCCTCGGCCAGGTTGAAGAACACGCTGGCCACATGCACGATCGACTGTCCGCTTTCGTGCGCCACCTCGGCCATGTCCAGCGCCGCACGCAGCACCGGCGCGCGCGCCAGCCGCTCGGCCAGGTCGGTCGGGAAGTCCAGGCCTTCCCACTTTTCCATGCTCAGGCTGAAGTCGGCCTTGCCGGTGGACGTGAGCGTATCGGGCAACGACTGGCGCAACTCCGTGACCGCTGGACGGTAACGCTCCACATTGGCCGCGATATCCTGCGTGCCGCCGGGACGATTGAGCAGCCAGCGGGTCATGTGCCGCAGCAAGCGCCAGATCTGCACGATGGCATCGAGCTGCGTGGCCTCGGCCACCTTGCCATCCAACGCCTCGATATTGGCCCACAACTCGCGCGCATCGAGAATCTCGCGGGCGGCGGTGAAGGCCTTGGCGATGGCCGCCGGTCCCTGCCCGGTGTCTTCGGCCGTGCGCAGCATGAACGTGGCGCCCATGCGATTGATGGTCGAGTTGGTGACTGCCGAGGCGATGATCTCGCGTTTCAGACGATGCCGCTGCATGTGCTCGGCATAAATGCCACGCAGGGGCTCGGGGAAGTAACGCTGCAATTCGTGCGACAGGTACGGATCTTCCGGCACATCCGAATCCAGCAATTGCTGGAACAGCTGGATCTTGTCGTAGGACAGCAGGATCGACAGCTCCGGACGGGTCAGACCCTGATTGCGCGACTTGCGGTCCTCGATTTCCGCATCGCTGGGCAGCGACTCGACCTGACGATCGAGCTTGCCCTCGCTCTCGAGGGTGCGGATGAAATGCCCCATGGTGCCCAGACGCTTGACCGCCATGTGTTCCATCAGCGTGATCGCCTGGTTCTGGCGATAGTTGTCCCACAACACCAGACGCTCGACCTCGTCGGTCATGCCCGCAAGTTGTTTGTTGCGCGCTTCGAAGTCCAGCTCGCCGCGCTCGACCGCGTCGCCGAGCAGGATTTTGATGTTGACCTCGTGATCGGAAGTGTCGACACCGGCGGAGTTGTCGATGAAGTCGGTATTGAGCACCGCCCCGTTCAACGCCGCTTCGATGCGGCCCTTCTGCGTGCAACCGAGGTTGCCGCCCTCGCCGACGACGCGGCAACGCAGCTCGTTGCCGTTCACGCGCAAGCCGTTGTTGGCGCGGTCGCCCACATCGTCATGAGTTTCACTGGACGCCTTCACGTAGGTGCCGATGCCGCCGTTCCACAGCAGGTCCACCGGTGCCAGCAGGATCGCGCGGACGAGTTCTTGCGGCATGAGCGCGGTCGTGCCTTCCGGCAGCGCGAGCGCCGCGACGACCTGCGGGCTGATCGGGATGGACTTCAGCGTCCGCGCGTACACACCGCCGCCCGGCGAGATGAGCGATGTGTCGTAGTCGGCCCAGCTGGACCGCGGCAGGTCGAAGAGCCGGCGCCGTTCGGCGAACGACGTCGCG
>DASSKC010000007.1:0-63736 GCA_035690885.1 Oleiagrimonas sp.
TCTAGGACGCTCTTGCTTCTTTGGACTTTCATCCAACACAAGACGCCCACACAAGTCACCTGCGCATACTGTCAAAGATCTTCGCTCTGCAGCGGCGTTTCGCCGTTGCGGCTTGTGAACATTTCGTCCCAAGCGAGCCGCCTAGTATAGACCGAAATCGTTTGCCGTCAACACCTTTTTGCGAAATTTTTCGCTGCGGATGTGACGCCGTTGGCGCGGTCGTCCTGAGCAGGCGGCGAACTTTATAGGCGCCCCCCGAGGTTGGCAAGCACTTTTTTCACATTGCCTGCCAAGTGCTTGCCAAACATGAAAATATTTCTCATTCGGAGACCAGACGCACGCGCGCGAAGTTGCGCTTGCCGATCTGCAACACGCCCTCGAATCCCGCGTCGAGCACCTGCTTGGCGTCTTCGGTGACCTCGCCATTGATGCGCACGGCGCGCTCGCGCAGTTTGCGATGCGCTTCGGAGCTGCTCGAAACGAGCCCCGCCGCCTTGAGCAGGGCCGGCAGCCGCAAGCCGTCATCGGGCACGGTGATGTCGCTCAAGGGCAGCTGGGAGGTGTCGCCCTGCCCGCGCACGACGGCGTGCCAGCCGGCAATGGCCTTGTCGGCGGCGGCGGCGTCATGAAAGCGCGTGGTGATTTCGCGCGCCAGACGCAACTTGGCGTCGCGTGGATTGAGGTCGCCGGCCGCGATGTCTTGCTTCATTTGTGCCAGCTCGTCCAGCGACACGTCGAAGCTGAGCAGTTCGAACCAGCGCCACATCAAGTCGTCATCGATTTTCATGGTCTTGGTGACCATGTCGATGGCCGGCTCGTCGATGCCGATGTAGTTGCCCAGGGACTTGGACATTTTTTGCACGCCGTCGATGCCTTCCAGCAGCGGCATGGTCAACACGATTTGTGGCGGCTGGCCATGCTGCTCCTGCATGCCGCGTCCGACCAGCAGGTTGAACTTCTGGTCGGTGCCGCCGAGCTCGACATCGGCCTGCAACGCCACCGAGTCGTAGCCTTGCACCAGCGGATACAGGAACTCGTGGATGGCGATGGGCTGCTGCCCTTTGTAGCGCTTGTCGAAGTCATCGCGCTCGAGCATGCGCGCCACGGTATGCTGGGCGGCCAGGCGAATCATGTCCGCGGCACCCATCTTGCCAAACCACTCGGAGTTGAAGCGCAACTCGGTGCGCGCCGGATCGAGCACCTTGTAGACTTGATTGGCGTAGGTCTCGGCATTGGCCTTGACCTCGTCGGCGGTCAGCGGCTTGCGCGTGACATTCTTGCCGGTCGGGTCACCGATCATGCCGGTGAAGTCGCCAATCAGGAAGATGACAGTATGCCCCAGATCCTGAAACTGACGCATCTTGTTGAGCAGCACGGTGTGGCCCAGATGCAGGTCGGGCGCGGTCGGGTCGAACCCGGCCTTGATGCGCAGGGGGCGGCCGGATTTCAGGCGCGCTTCGAGTTCATCGGTCTTGATGATTTCATCGGCGCCACGGCCGATCAGCGCAAGGGCGTGCGCAAGGTCGCTCATGTGAAGGATTCCGCTTGAAGAGGGGTCACCGCGATGCGCGGCTGAACGGGGTTAATTGTGCGTTAACCCCGTGTGATGCGCAACACATTGAAACACAACAACTATTGACGTCACTACTGTCCGCTTATTATGGTGCGTTCAGCACGACAACCAGCATACGAGAATAACAAGATGGGTGAGGGTCAGCAGGGGGCGCATGAATCACGCCGACAAGCGATACGACGCAAGGTGCAGCGTCGCCACGATCGTTTCTACCAGCATTGCTCGCACTGGTCGTTCGCGCATGCCGATGATGGCGGCTCGCAGCCCATCCACTGGCACCGTGAACGCTGGATTCTCGCCGCCACCGTGGCCCTGATGACGCTGCTTTCGGCCGTGGCCATTCCGGGCTGGGCCAACGCCATGAAGCGGGTAGCGCCACCGCCGCCACACACCATCATGTCGCTGTCGCTGCCGGCCCTGCCGCCGCAGTCGCAAGACGACAAGCCGGCACGCTGGCAGAAGGTCAGGGTGCAATCGGGACAAACCCTGTCCGACATTTTCCAGAGCCTCGGCCTGGGCTTCAGCGATGTGCAGCGGACCCTGGACGCCGCCGACCACGCCAGCGTGTTGCGCAACATCCATCCCGGCGACACCTTCGCGTTCCGGATCGGCAAGCACGGCAACCTCGAGGCGCTGCGCTTCGATGCCGATCCGTCACATCGCGTCACGCTGCACTATGACGGCGCCAGCGTCACGCGCACGGTCAAGACGCGTACCTTCGGCCTGCGCCAGCACGTCGTCCATGGCGTGATCGAGCACTCGCTGTCCGCCGCCGCCAACAAGGCCGACCTGAGCCAGGCCGTGATGGTCAAGCTGACGCACATCTTCCGCAACGAAATCGACTTCAAACGCGATATCCGCAAGGGTGACAGCTTCTCGGTCATCTACAACGCGGTCTACCTCAACGGCAGCTACCAGCACGCCGGCAATGTCCTGGCCGTGGTGTTCAACAACGGCGGGCATCGTTACACCGCCTACCGCTACGAGCTGCCCGACGGACACGTCGGCTATTACGACCAGGACGGTCGGCCGTTGAGCGTGTCGCTGTTGCGCACGCCGGTGAAGTACACGCGCGTTTCCTCGCAATTCGGCTGGCGTGTCGACCCGGTGCTGCACGAGCGTCACCTGCACGAGGGCGTGGACCTGGCCGCCGCGAAGGGCACGCCGATCCACGCTGCCAGCCGTGGCGTGATCACCGTCCATCGCTGGGTGCACGGTTACGGACGCTATGTCTGCGTCAAGCTCAACTCCACCTATTCCACCTGTTATGCGCACATGTCGGCCTACAAGAAGGGCCTCGGCGTGGGCAGCCATGTCGCCCAGGGCGAAGTGATCGGTTACGTCGGCATGACCGGCTACGCCACCGGCCCGCACCTGCATTACGAAGTGCGCGTGGATGGCAAGCCGGTCAATCCGCTGACGGTGACCATGCCCAAGCCCAAGCCGTTGCCGCCGACGCTGCTGGCCAAGTTCCAGAAGCACACCCGGCCGCTGCTGGCGCGCATCAAGCAGATGGACCGCATCGAGCGTCTGGCCAGCACACGAAGCAGCGACGACGAACCACCTCCGCGCTCGACCCATACTGGCTGATCGCTCAATGCCCCATACCGATGCGTTGTATGTCGGGTTGATGTCCGGCACCAGTGCGGACGGCATCGACGCCACGCTTTGCTCGTTCGACCCGCAACCCCGACTGCTGGCCGCCATCGTCCATCCCTGGCCGGATGCATTGCGCCGGCAAATGCTGGCCGTCGCACAAGGTGACGACAGCGTCGATCTGGACACCTGGGGACGGCTGGATACGGCCATCGGCGAGTGCCATGCCGATGCCGTGCAAGCGCTGCTGACACAAGCCGACGTCGGTCGCGACAGCGTCCGAGCCATCGGCATGCATGGCCAGACCATGCGCCATCGGCCCGACGGCGAGCGTCCGTTCACGCTGCAATCGGGCAATGCCTGGCTGGTGGCCGAACGCTGCGGCATCGACACCGTGGCCGACTTTCGCCGCGCCGACATGGCTGCCGGCGGCCAGGGCGCCCCGCTGATGCCGGCCTTTCATGCCACCGTGTTGGCGGCGCCTGATACCACGCGAGCCATCCTCAACCTCGGCGGCATCGGCAATCTCACCCTGCTCGGCACCGATGGCAAGGTCAGCGGCTTCGACACCGGCCCGGCGAATGGCTTGCTTGATGCCTGGTGTCAGCGTCATCGCGGGGAGCCATTCGACCGCGACGGCGCGTTCGCCGCCAGCGGCCACTGCGACGACGCACTGCTTGAAGCCATGCTGGGTGATGCCTATTTTTCACGCCCGCCGCCGAAGAGCACCGGTCGCGAGCACTTCCATCTGGCCTGGGTCGACAAGCATTCGCGTGTTGCGACCCTGGCACCAGCCGACGTACAAGCCACGCTGCTGGCATTGACGGTACGCAGCATTGCCGATGCCGTGCACGCACATGTGGCCAATGCCGAGGAGCTGTTGGTGTGTGGCGGCGGCGTGCACAACCACGCCCTGATGCAGGCGCTGGCCACGGCCGTCGCGCCACGCCCGGTCCGCAGCACCGCCGCGCTGGGTGCGGACCCTGACTACATGGAAGCCATGGGTTTCGCGTGGCTGGCGCGGCAGCGGCTATTGAAGCGGCCCGGCAATTTGCCGGCCGTCACCGGCGCCAGCGGACCGCGCTTGCTGGGCGCGATTTACCCCGCGCCCGCGTAGAGCCGGCATCAGGTGTCGCCATCGTTCTTGAGCTGTTCCGGCTCGGCGGCGGCCAGCGCGTCCAGCGCCTCCTGGAACGCGGCCGTTTCGGTGGCATCCCAGGTGCCACCGAGGGTGGCCACGCTGCGGAATTCATGCTCGTGCGAGCCGAACACGTCGCTGCCCAGCCCCAGGCCATAACGCAGGGCATGCAAAATGACCTCGTTGATCGACCACTGGCGTTCGCGCGCCAGTGTCTTGATGCGTTCGGCCATCGCATCATCGATATGGCGAACCACGATATCCGGCATCGCGCCCCTCACCATTCACAGCCACATGGCCCCCTGTCGGCGCATTGTGGCAGTTTTGCGCAGCGATTGCCGCCATCTGCGTCTCGGAATCGGGCGACACGCGGCTGATGGATGTCGCGCTGTTCAGTCGGCGTAATCGACCGTATACGGCGCATGGTCGGAGAAGCGCTCGTCGCGATAGATCTCGCAGCCGCGCAGGCGTTCGCGCAACGACGGCGTGACAAACTGATAGTCGAGCCGCCATCCGACGTTGTTCTCGCGCGCACGGCCACGGTTGGACCACCATGTGTACTCGACGGCTTCGGGTTTCAATGCGCGCATGCTGTCGACCCAACCATGTTCCGGCGCCGGCGTGTCGTCACCGCAGGCATCGGCAATCCTGCCGTTGAGCCATGCACGCTCGTCCGGCAGGCAGCCCGAATTTTTCTGGTTGGACTTCCAGTTCTTGATGTCGCGCTCGCTGCGCACGATGTTCCAGTCGCCGCAAAGCACGTAATCGCGGCCGCTGTTCAGCCACTCGTCGAGCACCGGCCCGAACCAATCCATGATGCGAAACTTGTATTGCTGGCGTTCGTCGCCCGAGGAGCCGGACGGGAAATACAGCGACACCACCGACAGGTTACCGAAGCGCGCTTCCAGGTAACGCCCCTCGCAATCGAAGTCCTCGCGGCCCAAGTGGTCGAGCACCGCGTCCGGTTCGCGGCGGCTGTAGATGGCCACGCCGCTGTAGCCCTTCTTGGAGCGCGCATCGTGCAGAAAACGGTGATAGCCCTCGGGTTGGAATACCGCGTCATCGAGCTGTTCCGCACGCGCCTTGGTCTCCTGCATGCACAGGATGTCGACATCGTGGCTGTCGAACCAGTCGAACATGCCCTTGCGGGCTGCCGAGCGGATGCCGTTGGCGTTGAGGCTGACGATGCGCATGGACAACTCCTTCGATTGGGGCGGCGCGACTGACGCTGACGCGCGCGATGCGGCATCATAACAACCCCGCAGCGGTCCATTCCGGAAACACTTCATGCACGCCTACCAACACGATTTCATCAAGCTTGCGCTGCGCCACGGCGTGCTGCGTTTCGGCGACTTCACGCTCAAATCCGGCCGCCAGAGCCCGTACTTCTTCAACCTCGGCAAGATTGCCTCCGGCGCCGGTCTGGCCCGCCTTGGCCAAGCCTACGCGGCCCGCCTGGCCGAAGCCGACCTGTCCGTGGACATGCTCTTCGGCCCCGCCTACAAAGGCATCGCCCTGGCCGCGGCGACCGCCATCGCGATGGCCGACGGACACGACCGCGACCTGCCGTGGGCATACAACCGCAAGGAAGCCAAGGACCACGGCGAAGGCGGCCTGCTGGTCGGTGCGCCATTGACCGGGCGCGTGCTGATCGTCGACGACGTCATCACCGCCGGTACCGCCGTGCGCCAATCACTGGCCCTGATCCGCGAACACGGCGCCACCCCGGCCGGCGTGCTGGTCGCGCTGGATCGTCAGGAGCGCGGACAGGGCGAAATGTCGGCCACGCAGGAAATCTGCGCCGAATACGACATCCCGGTGCTGGCCATCGTCGGCCTCGGCGAGGTGCTGGACTACACCGCCGATCAGCCCGGGCTGGCCGACGAGCATGCGCGCCTGGCCGCCTATCGGGAACGCTACGGCACGGCCTGAACTGTGCGCTGGGCACGACGCGCCAGCGCCTGTGGTTGGCTATACTTGCGCGGGGAGGCTTGCATGCGTCCGATACTCTGGATATCCGCGCTGTTGCTGCTTGGTGTCATCGCCAACGCACACGCGGCACAAGATGCCGACACGGCCGGCCACCACTATCGATGGGTGGACGCCAGTGGCTTGCCGCATTACAGCGACACGCTCAGCATCAACGCGTTGCGCTACGGCTACGACGTGCTCGGCGCGGGCGGCCGCGTGATCCGTCACGTCTCGCGCGCAAACGACGTCGACACGCACACCGGCGACAACCAACGCGTGCACGATCGCCGCCTGTTGATCGCCTACCCCACCGAAGCGGATTTCAAGGCCGCGCAACAGGCACGCATCGACCAGCTGGACCGGCAGCTGCATACCACGCGCATGAACCTCGACTCGCAGGAAGCAAACCTGGCCCAGCTGCTGGGCCACGCCGCCGACGTCAGCCGCCAGGGCAAGCCGGTGCCGCACGCCCTCGACCAGCGCATCAGCAAGCAGCGCAAGGCCGTCGATACCCAGCGCGGCGTACTCAAGCGACTGCAAACCAGGCGCACGACAAGCCGCAACCAGGCCGCCGCCGAACTGGCCCACTACCGCCAGCTGCAGGCGCAACAGCGGGCCCGTTACAAGCATTGAGGCAAAACGCGTACCCGCCGCTTCCGAGGAAAGCAACGGCGGGTCTGTCGCGGCATGTCAGCGATCGCGCAATCAGTCGCCGTGCCGCCGGCCTTTGCGCGCCTCGGTCATCCGATGCCACGCAAATACGCCGAGCAGGACCGCGCCGAGCAGCCACAGGTAATTCGGCTCCGGCACCGCCGCCCTGACGCCATTGAACTGGAGGTCAAGCACCTCGTATTTTCCGGGGACAGTCGCTGACGGCATGAACCGGATGGCCCCGTAGTTGAGGCCGAGCCCCGGCATGACGCCGTTGCTCCACAGGTCCACGAAAGTATTGTCCTGCAGCGCGAACAGCACGCCGTAGATATCCAGAAAGCCGCCCGGGAACGGATACTTGGCCGCCGTCACGGGATTCCCTGCCGCGTCTTGTCCGTAGTACCACAGGCACGTCAGCGGCGAACCATCCGCGTAGAACAGATCGCTGTACGTGATGGCCCCGAAATTCGTCGTGGCCAGCGTGGTCCGGCTTCCCGGAATGTACTCGTTGGGATTCGGGTCGGTCTGCGCAGCGATCGGCAGCACGCCGGTAATGGCCACACCGTTGAACATGCCGCTCGCACCCGTGATGACCTGCGCCCCGGGCGGATCAACCCGCGGCGTTCCGGATGGAAGCGACATGCTTCCGGGGGGCAGCGGAGCAGTGGGGCCGCCGGGTTGCGGGGGAAGCGTCGGGACCGGGAATGTCGAACTGGCCAGTGGATCCGGGCCCAGTTGCAAATCGGCGTAGCCGCTGAAGGGCGTACTCGTCGTTCCGCCCGGATCGGCGAGCGTGCCGCTGAAGTTGATGCGGACCGCGGTGGCGCTGGCGCCGGGTACCAGCGCGAACAGGGCCAACGCGGCGCAGACGGCCAACAGGGCGGTTTTCAGGGAAAATCTCGTTGAGGCGCGCATGGTTTTTCCTCCCTTGCCGCCGAACGGGTAGCGTCGTGCGCTGCCCATGACCCCCCGCAACAATTCCCCAGCATGTTGCGTGCCAATGACGCATCACGTTGTTTTTGCTTCACTTGGCGCTCACGTCACTGAATGCAATCGGGATTTTTGTAAACCATCCCGACGCATTCGAGTGAAACCTGAAACCGTCAGAACTCCGGCTTGATCGACGGTGCCACGGACGTGATCTGTTCGCGGAAGGCCTGCTTGATGCGCTCCAGCGCGGCTTCGTCGGCGGCGTCGAAGCGCAACACCAGCACCGGCGTGGTGTTGGATGCGCGCACCAGTCCCCAGCCGTCGGACCAGTCGGCGCGCACGCCGTCGATGGTGGTCAGGCGCGCGCCCTCGAAGCTGGCCCGGGCCTGGAAGCGTTCGATGAAGGCGTGGTTCTCGCCTTCGGCCATGGCGATCTTCAGCTCCGGCGTGGACACGCCCTTGGGCAGGGTCTCGAAGATGGCTTCGGGCGTGCGGCCATCGAGGTCGCCGGCAATGATCTCCAACAGACGCGCGGCCGAGTAGATGCCGTCGTCGAAGCCGTACCAGCGCTCGCGGAAAAAGAAATGACCGCTCATTTCGCCGGCCAGCGCGGCCTGCGTCTCGATCATCTTGGCCTTGATCAGCGAGTGCCCGGTACGCCACATCAGCGGGCTGCCGCCGGCGGCGAGCACGTCCGGTCCCAGATGGCCGGTGCATTTGACGTCGTAGATGATGGTGGCGCCGGGGTCGCGCGAGAGCACGTCGCGCGCGAACAGCATCAGCAGGCGATCGGGGTAGATCACTTCGCCCTCGCGCGTGACCACGCCGAGGCGGTCGCCGTCGCCGTCGAAGGCCACGCCGAGGTCGGCATCCATCGCCACCACGGCCTGCTTGAGGTCTTCCAGGTTCGCCGGATCGGAGGGATCGGGATGATGATTGGGGAACTCGCCGTCCACGTCGCAAAACAGCGGCACGACTTCGCAGCCGATGGCTTCCAGCAGCTGCGGTGCGACGGCGCCGGCAATGCCGTTGCCGGCGTCGGCGACCACCTTGATCGGGCGCTCGACCTGCACGTCGGAAGCCACGCGCTCGATGTAGTCCTCGACGATGTCGAGTTGGCGATAACCACCTTTGCCGTCGTCCGGTAGCTGGCCCTCTTGCATGCGCCGACCGAGGTCGGCAATCGCCTCGCCGGACAGGGTTTCACCGCCGATGACGATCTTGAAGCCGTTGTAGTCCGGCGGATTGTGGCTGCCGGTGACCGCCACGCCGCTGCCGGTATGGAGGTGGAAACCAGCGAAGTACACCAGCGGCGTCGGTACCGCGCCGACGTCGATGACGTCGATGCCGGCCGCACGCAAGCCGTCGGACAACGCGCCGGCCAATTCCGGACCGGACAGGCGGCCATCGCGGCCGACCACGATCTCCTTGAGATCCTTTTCGCGCATGACGGCACCAATGGCCTGGCCGAGCGCATGCGCGACCGGCGCACTGAGCTGTTTGCCGACCACGCCACGGATGTCGTAGGCCCGAAAAATGGTCGGATCGACATCAACGCGGGTCGGCGTCTCCGGCTCCGATGCAGGCGCAGGAGTCGGGGTGGGGGCGGATTTTGCGGGTGGGGTGGAGCCGGACTGTGACAAGGGTGCCTCCTCTGGCATGGCAACACGGGCCGGTTCGGGTCGGACCCGGAACCACAACCATACGCCACACCCGATTAATGAAAGCAGGGCGAGCAATGCCGCCACTTTCCACGAGCCCGGCAGGAACACCGGCGCACGCGGCATGGCCGCCGTGATCTGCAGATTGCTGCCGGGCAACGACATGCCTTCGCCAGCGGGCAACACGCCGGCGGCACCGTGTGTCGCCAGAATCAACCCGCCAGCGTCATCGCCCGCGCGCAGGGCCAAACGCCCATGACCCGGATGCGTCCGCTGCAGTGGCTCGACGAGCGACTGCAGCGGCCATGTCAGCCAGGCATACGCCAGTACCGCGCCATGCGCGTCTTTCACCGGCGCCGCCAGGGTCAGCGCGTGACCATGGGGATTGCGAATCACGCCGACCCGCGGCGCGGCGGAGTTGCTGTGCAGCTGCATCAGCTGCGCCGCCTTGGCGTAACCGAATTGCCCGTAGTCGGCGTCCAGCACCTCGTCCAGGGTCGGGCTGAAAAAGGCGATCTCGAGCATGTGCGGCAGCAGCGTTTGTGCTCGCGTAATGGCAGCCGCGCGGCCCGCCGTGTCATTGCGCGCCAGGTCACGCTGCAGTGCGGGGTCGGACAGGGCGGCGGTGATTGCGGCCCGACGCGACGCAAGTGTAGTGCCCAGCTGGGCCACCGCCTGCTTTTGCGCCACCCGAACCGTGTTGCGGGCGTCGCTGGCCCCGGCCATGATCCAGGCCTGCCACACGCAAAACAACGCAAACACGAACGCGATGGTGACCAACGCCAGCGACCCCAGGCGCACCACCGTTGCACGCTCCAAAGGACCCGACCGCCAGGCCGGGCGCCTCACCCCTTCCCCCTTGTTGCTCATCAGCCCACCCCGGTCGACCCGAATCCGCCTTCACCACGCGCGCTGGGCTCAAACGACTCCACGCGCGTCAGACGCGCGTGGCCCACCGGCACCAGCAGCAATTGTGCGACACGATCGCCGGGCGCGATGGTGAATGGTTCACGGCTGCGATTCCAGCACGAAATCATCAACGGGCCCTGATAATCGGCATCGATCACGCCGACCAGATTGCCGAGCACCAGACCGTGCTTGTGGCCCAACCCCGAGCGCGGCACGATCAGCGCGCACCAGCCCGGATCACCGACGTGGATGGCGATGCCGCTGGGCACCAGCAGGCTGTCGCCAGGCGCCAGGGTCACGGGCGTCTCGACGGCCGCGCGCAAATCCATGCCGGCGCTGCCGTCGGTGGCGTGACCGGGCAAGGCAATGGAGTCGCCCAGACGCGGGTCGAGTACCTTGAACTGCACGTCGACGCCGCTCATGCCTTGTCCCCCCGGGCCGCCTGATAGCGCTCGCCGATGCACACCAGCAACGCCTCGGCCAGATCGCGCTTGTCGGCTCGCGGCAAGGCTTTCTCGCCGCCACTCCAGTACACGGTCAATGCGTTGTCCTCGGTTTCGAAACCCACGCCGGCGCCGACCAGATTGGCGGCGATCATGTCCAGCTTCTTGCGTTTGAGCTTGTCGCGCGCATAGGCTTCCACGTCGTTGGTTTCGGCGGCAAAGCCGACCACGAACGGCGGTTTGGGCAAGGCCGTGACGGCCATCAGGATGTCGGGGTTTTCGGTCAGCTCCAACGTCTGCAACGCGCCCGCCTGTTTCTTGAGCTTGCAATCGGACGCGATTCGCGGGCGGTAGTCGCCAACCGCCGCCGAGGCGATGTACATGTCGCTGTCGGTCGCCACGTCCAGCACCGCCTCATGCATCTCCCGCGCGCTGCGTACGTTGATGCGCCGCGCCACGCCGGGCGGCGTGGGCAGCGCCACGGGACCGGCCACCAGGGTCACGTTGGCACCGGCGGCCACGGCGGCTGCAGCCACGGCGAAACCCATGCGCCCGGAGCTGCGGTTGCCGATGTAGCGCACCGGATCGATGTCCTCGAGCGTGGGGCCGGCACTGACGACAATGGATTTGCCGGCCAACGGACCACGCGCGGTGGTGCCGCGAGCCACTTCCAGCGCGGCGACGATGTCTTCGGGTTCAAGCATGCGCCCGACGCCGGACTCGCCCTCGGCCAACGGACCTTCGTCCGGGCCCAATACAGTCACGCCACGCCCATGCAGCGTGGCGATATTGGCCTGCGTGGCCGGATGCCGCCACATGCGCCAGTTCATCGCCGGTGCCAGCGTCAGCGACGCGGCACTGGCCAGGCACACGGTGGTCAGCAAGTCGTCCGCGCGCCCCTGGGTCAGGCGCGCGATGCAATCGGCCGAAGCCGGTGCGATCACGATGTCCTCGGCCCAGCGCGCCAGCTCGATGTGATCCATGCCCATGTGGCTGGCACTGTTCCACAAATCGGTATGTACCGGCTGCCCGGACAGAGCCTGGAACGTGGCCGTACCGACGAAATGCGTGGCGCCTTCGGTCATCGCCACGCGCACTTCGGCACCGGCGTCACGCAGGCGGCGGACCAGTATGCAGGCCTTGTAGGCGGCGATGCCGCCGGACACTCCCAGCAAAATGCGGCGTCGGGCAAGACTCATGTCGGCAAAATCTGACCAGGGAACAGGCGTCCAGCTTACCGGATTCGTCGGCGTTCGCCTGCTCCGGCGCCGGCATATGCAAACGATACTTTTGCTTGACCCACCTTTTCGGCATCGCATGAGCATCCAGCAATGGCCCACCAGCGAGCGGCCGCGGGAAAAGCTGCTGCAACATGGCGCGGACGCCCTGTCCGACGCCGAGCTGCTGGCCGTGGTACTGGGCAGTGGCACGCGCGGCAAGGATGCGGTGGCCCTGGGACGCGAGCTGTTGGCCGCGGCCGGCGGTCTGGCGGCGTTGCTGGGCATGGCCCAGCCGCCCAGGGCCTCCGGTCTTGGGCCGGCCAAACGCGCTCGCCTGGTCGCCTCGCTGGAACTGGCCCGGCGCTCGCTCGGAGAGGACCTGCTGCACGGCCCGGCGCTGACCCGGCCGGATGACAGCGGCGCCTTCCTGCGCGCACGCCTGCGTCATTTGCCGTATGAAGTGTTCGCCTGCCTGTATCTGGACAATCGCCACCGCGTGCTGGCGTTCGAGGAGTTGTTCCGCGGCACCATCGACGGCGCCAGCGTGCATCCACGCGAAGTGGTGCGCGCCTGCCTGGAGCGCAACGCCGCCGCCGTGATCTTTGCCCACAACCACCCTTCCGGCGTGGCCGAGCCCAGCCGCGCCGATCGCGCGATCACGGTCACGCTGCGCGAGGCGTTGGGGCTGGTGGGCGTGCGCGTGCTCGATCATCTGGTGATCGGCACCGGCGAACCGGTATCCATGGCAGCGCGAGGGCTGATCTGATTGCCGCACAAAGTTATGCACAACAGTGCTTCTCGGTTGGTTGCGAGCGTTTTTGCAAGTGTTTTACAGACAACATTTGTACGTCATTGAAATACATGACATATTCGCGCACACTCGTCACGCTTTTGGAATAAACCAAGCGTCACCCCGCATTCGTCACATGCTTGCCCACAGAGTTATCCACAGACGCGCGGCGCTCCGGGCACTGGCGCGGCATGCGACAGACGGCCTCTCGCACGCCATCGCCTCAGAACCGGCGTTACCTGCTACGATGGCCGGTCCCTTTCGCCACCCTGCCTCGCCGTGAAACAGCCACTGCGCGATCTGGTGCTTCAGGCATTTGCCGAACTGCGCCGCCAAGACGTCCTGCCCGCCGACCTCGAGCCTCCCGCGTTCGTGATCGAGCGCTCGCGCTCGCGCGAGCACGGCGATTTCGCCTGCAACCTGGCCATGATGCTGGCCAAACCGGCGCGCACCAACCCGCGCGCCCTGGCCGACAAGCTGGTCGGCGCACTGCCGGACAACAGCGTGGTGGCCAAGGTCGAAGTGGCCGGTCCCGGCTTCATCAACTTTTTCCTCGGCGCCGCGGCTTATCACGGCGAAGTGCGCCGCGTGCTGGACGAAGGCGCCCGCTACGGCCACAACCGCACCGGTGACGGGCACACGGTCGGCGTCGAGTTCGTCTCGGCCAACCCGACCGGACCGCTGCATGTCGGCCACGGCCGCGGCGGCGCGCTTGGTGACTGCATCAGCCGCCTGCTCGAAGCCAGCGGCTGGGACGTCAAGCGCGAGTTCTACTACAACGATGCCGGCGTGCAGATCGCCAACCTCGCCGTCTCGGTGCAGGCGCGCGCGCGCGGCATCACCCCGGATGACGCGGCCTGGCCCGAAGGCGGCTATCGCGGCGACTACATCGCCGAAGTGGCGCGCGCCTATCTGGACGGCGCCAGCATCGGCACCGACGATGACGAGGTCACCGCCAGCGGCGATGTCGAGGACATCGACAATCTGCGCGCTTTCGCCGTCGCCTGGCTGCGCCGCGAACAGGACCTGGACCTCAAGGCCTTCGGCATCCACTTCGACGTGTACTTCCTGGAATCGTCGCTGTACGACGACGGCAAGGTGGCCGAGACCGTCGACACGCTGATCGCACACGGCCACACCTACGAAGAAGGCGGCGCACTGTGGCTCAAGACCACGGACTTCGGTGACGACAAGGACCGCGTGATGCGCAAGTCCGACGGCACCTTTACCTATTTCGTGCCGGACGTGGCCTACCACCTGAGCAAATGGCAACGCGGCTACGGCAAGGCGATTACCGAACTCGGCGCCGACCACCACGGCTCGCTGGCGCGCGTGAAAGCCGGCCTGCAGGCCCTGGATATCGGTATCCCCAAAGGCTGGCCGAACTACGTATTGCACCAGATGGTGACCATCATGCGCAGCGGCGAGGAGGTCAAGATCTCCAAGCGCGCCGGCAGCTACGTCACCTTGCGCGACCTGATCGACGAGGTCGGTCGCGACGCCACGCGCTACTTCCTGATCTCGCGCAAGTCCGACTCGCAGCTGACCTTCGACATCGATCTGGCCCGCTCGCAGTCCAACGACAACCCGGTGTATTACATCCAGTACGCTCACGCTCGCGTGTGCTCGGTGCTGCGTCAATGCGAAGACAAGGGCTTCACCTTCGATGCAGCCCGCGGGCTGGACAATCTGACGCGACTGGACAACGATCACGAGCAGGCGCTGATGGTGGAACTGTCGCGCTACCCCGAGATCGTGGAAGCCGCCGCCGACACCCTGGAACCGCATGTGCTGGCCAATTGGCTGCGCGAACTGGCGCAGGCCTTCCACACCTACTACAACTCGCACCAGTTCCTGGTCGACAATGACCGCGACCTGCGCGACGCGCGCCTGAGCCTGGCCGTGGCCACGCGCCAGGTACTGAAAAACGGACTGGAACTCCTGGGGCTGTCGGCTCCCGAACACATGTAGTGTTTGAACAGTCCGTCAGGGACGGCGGCTCGATCTTCGTCGTCATGAAGGGCGACTTCGAATAACCAGGCAGAGATTGAAGATGGCACGCAAAGGCAAGCAAGCGGTACGCAACGGCGGACTTCCGGCATGGCTGCTGGTGGTGATCGGCATCGTGGTCGGTGCCATCGGCATGTTCGCCGTGCTGCAAACCGGCCACATGCCCATTTCGCGGCCCGACAACGCTCCGCAGCCGACTGCGGCAGCCAGCAGCGAGAACGATGGCGGCCGCGGCATCGCCGCGAAAAAGCAGGACTCCGAACCGCGCTACGACTTCTACTCGGTGCTGCCGCAAAAGGAAGTGGTCATTCCCGATGCCCAGATCGATGCGCAGATCAAGGCCGAACAGCAGGCCGCCAGCGAGCCCGAATCGGCCAGCGCGAGCAACGACACGGCCAAGCAGACGACCGGTTCCACCGCGTCTTCGTCGGCCAAGGGCGAGTATCTGCTGCAGGTGGCGTCGTTCCCCGACGCCAGCGATGCCGACGCCCTGAAAGCCCGGCTGGCGCTGAACGGGTTCCGCGCCGAAGTCGAGCAGGTCACGATCAAGGGCGAAACCTGGAATCGCGTGCGTCTGGGGCCCTACACCAGCGCCACGGCACTGGAAGCGGACCGCAAGAAGCTCGAAGCCCAGGGCTTCCACGCCATCGCGCTGAAAGAGCGTAAATAACCAACCCCATACAGCCTGCATTTGTTGTGCACGAGCGCAATCAACGTTCGTCGTCGCCCGTTCGGGCGGCCAGGCTGGATGCGCGCACGACGCAACAGCTGGCGATCATGTCGTGCAAACCCTGTTTGCGCCGGGTCCAGCCGGCCATCATGTAGCCGATATCCAGAATCATGCCGGACAGGATCTTGCCGAAATAACGGCCCGTGGCGCGCCCGAAACCGATACGTCGCCCTTGCTCGTCGGTGACAAGCAGACCCAGCGCCATCTTGCCCGGCGTCGCCTGTGTCGATGAGCTTTCGAACAGCGCGAAATACAGCCAGATGCCGGCCACCGCGATCAGCTCGAATACCAGGACGCCGGCCACCGAATCGTTCGGGTTCGTTGGCGAAAACGCACCGACGATCCCGCCGACGAACGCCAGCGCGATGAACACCACCGCGATGATGATGGAGTCGATGAAGTACGCGCCGACACGCATCCAGAACCCCGCGTGCAGGTATGGTGCCTCGATGGCGATCGGCAGCCGGCCATCGGCCGCCGCATCGGACACTGGTGGCGCCTGCGCAGGTGCATCCGGCGGCAGACCCAGCAGCTCCCGCAGCGGCTGCCAGTCGCGTTGCCCATGCAGACAGGCCAAAGCGCCAGACGGCAGCTTTCCGCGCCCGTGCGCATGGCGCGCGTAGGCCTGGGTCACCGGCCCGCAGGTGCGTTCCTCGAGGCGTACCCACAAACGCGGACTGCCATCGTCCGGCAGGATCACCGCCTCCACGCCAAGCGCATTGAGCTCGTCCCATTGACCCCGTGCCGAGGCCTCATCATGCGCTTTGAAGGTGACCGGCAGGCGGTTGCGCAGGCTGTCGGTATCGCCGCCGAGCAAGGCGGCAACCTTCGGCCACGCCGCGTCGGCTTCGGCATTCGCCAGCACGGCACCGGTCAGCGTGACCGACCAATTGGATGTCTCAGTCATGTGTTCCCCCTGCTGAAGTTCCCGAGCAAGCATCCTAGCGGCTGAAAGCCCGCATCACCACCCGGAAGGCGGACCGGCATCGCCTCGCCCGGTCTCATGGCTTTTCCTGGCATTGTCGCGGCAGGTAGCGATCCTCGATGTCGGGGCTGCGGCAGGTCCAGTGCAAACCAAAATCGGCCCGGTGCGGCGTCAGGAAGAGATGGCCCCCGCTGATGTGCTTGCCCGCATCCGGCCCGGCATAGGTCAGCACCACCTTGCCGTGACGGATATCCACGGCCGACACATAACGGCCATGCGCGGCTTCGGAACCATCCAGACCGAGCGTACGCTTGTTGGCCGGCATCTTGCCCGTGCGCAGGGCGTACCTGGCCACGGCGGCTTTGGCGTCATCGGCCAGCGGCATGCCGGCGACGATCCGGGTGCGCACCACGTAGCTCTGGTAGGCAGGCACGGCAATGGCCGCAAGAATGCCGATCGGTACGAGTGCACACCCGGCGACAATCAGTACGATCGCCCATGCCGGGAGGCCGCGGCGTGGCGGCGGTGCGGGCCGCGAAGCAGCCGTTGACGTGGTCGCAACCGGTTCCGCGCGCGGCGGCGTTCGCGGGGCCCTGACGGCGGGTGGGTTCAAGCTCCGCGCATGGACCACGCAACAGCCGGCAATCATGCCGTGCAATGCCTGCTTGCGCTCGGTCCAGCCGGCCATCATGTAGCCGATGCCCAGCGTCATGGCGGACACGATGCGGGCAAAAAATCGCCCGCTGGCGCGACCGAAACCGATGCGCTCACCGGCAAGACCGGTGACACGCAGCCCCACGGCCATCTTGCCGGGCGTGGCTTGCTTGGCGGACGACTCGAAAAAGGCGTGGTACAACCATGCCGCGACCGCAGCCGTCAGGAAGAACAACTGCCCGATCAGCTCAGCGGTGGAGTGGTCGCCCCTGATCGCATCGGGAACCATGATCATCACGATGACGACAGCCACCACCATGAGCATGTAGGTGCCAACGGTGGTAATCATCCAATCGATGACCCATGCGCCAAAGCGCGCCCAGAACCCGGCATGCAGCCCCGGCATTTCCCGGTGCGTGAGAAGCTTGCCATCGTCGCCGCACGGATTGGCTGGCTGGACCGGGAGAGGCACCGACATGGAAGGTGCCGTTGGTGGCTGGTTGGTCGGGTCTTCCAGCTCGTAACCCACCGCGGCCGCCGGCGCGCGGACACCCCGGAACTGCCGCAATGGTCGCCAATGACCTTGCCCCTGCACGCAGACCTGGACGTCATCGCCCAGAACCGCCTCATCATGCGCGGCACGCAGGTATTCCTCGCTGACCGGGCCGCGGGTCGGTCCGCTCCGGTGCAGCCACAACCGCGGCTGGCCGGCATCGGGCAGCAGCCGCGCGACGATACCGCAGGCTTCAAGGCCATCGACCTGCCGGCGGGCCTCGGCTTCGTCCACGCTCGCCAGCGTCACCGGCACCCGCGCCTGCAGCGATGCCGCGTCCATTTGCAGCAACTCGGCCACCTGCGCCCATGCACCCGCGGCGTCGCGGCCGGGCAACAATGCGCCGGTGAGCGTGACCGACCAATCTGATGTCAATGCCATGTCCTTTCCCCATGCCAATCCTGAAGCGGCCATGTTAACCAGTACACGCATCACGCGCGCGCGACGACTTCATTGTTTCCGCACGCGGCGAAGCTGCCGCTACACTGGTGCCATGACTGATAAAACCGTACTCGTGACCGGCGCCACCGCCGGCTTCGGTGCCGCGATGGCGGCGCGTTTTGCCCACGAAGGCTGGCGCGTGATCGCCTGCGGTCGCCGCGCCGAGCGACTGCAATCGCTGGTGGAGCAACATGGTGCCGAACGCGTGCATGCGCTGGCCTTCGACATCCGCGACGAGGCCGCCACGCGCGCGGCGCTGGATGGCTTGCCCGCCGCGTTTGCCGACATCGACCTGCTGGTCAACAACGCCGGTCTGGCGCTCGGTTACGGCCCGGCGCAGGAAGCGGATCTGGCGCAGTGGCGGCAGATGATCGACACCAACATCACCGCGCTGGTCACGCTGACCCGGGTGCTGTTGCCGCGCCTGATCGAACGCCGTGGCGGCATCGTCAACATCAGCTCGATTTCCGGCACCTATCCGTACCGCGGCGGCAACGTGTACGGCGGTACCAAGGCGTTTGTCACGCAGTTCTCGCTGGGCCTTCGGACCGACCTGCACGGCACCGGCGTGCGCGTGACCAACATCGAGCCGGGCATGGCCGAAACCGAGTTCACCCTGGTGCGCAACGGCGGCGACCAAGCGGCGTCGGACCAGCTCTACGCCGGTGCCCACCCGATTACCGGCGAGGACATCGCCAACACCGTGTGGTGGGTCGCCAACCTGCCGCCGCATCTCAACATCAACCGCATCGAGGTGATGCCGGTGAGCCAGTCGGCGGCGGGCTTGCAGGTGGCGCGCGATTGATTGCCAGCGGCTCAATTACCGCGATTTCTTGAAATACACCGTACCGGGCAGCGACTCGAAGTGCTTGTCGCAGGTAAGCAGCTCGACGTCATGCTCGCGAGCGGTGGCGTAGACGATGGCGTCCGCCGTGGCCAGCGTGTGTTGCCGATGCACCTCGGCAGCCAGCAGCGCAATGCGGGTATCGAGCGCCACCACGACGCATTTTTGCGTGTAGGCGATGACCTGATCGGCGCGATCCTCGTCGAGCTCGCGCACAAGCCATTTGGCCAGTTCCAACTGCACCAGCGTCGGTACGATGCAATCGGCCTTGTCGGGTATTTCCTTGTCGAGCTTGCGGCCCAACGGGCTGCCGATCAGCCATTCGATCCATGCCGACGTGT
Organism: Oleiagrimonas sp.; assembly: GCA_035690885.1. Lineage (GTDB taxonomy): Bacteria > Pseudomonadota > Gammaproteobacteria > Xanthomonadales > Rhodanobacteraceae > Oleiagrimonas. The sequence continues at coordinate 19,381 of DASSKC010000007.1, forward strand.
CGACCACGCGCATCAATGTCGATCCTGGCGATCGCGGTAACCCGTCGCTTTGGCACCTTCGGCCAACCCGGCAAGTTGCCTTCGCGTGGGTACGGGCATCATCAGCACGCCCTTGCCCTTGGGGATGAACACGAATTCCTGGCCCGCCTTCCATTGCTGCGCCTCGCGCACGGCCTTGGGAATGGAGATCTGGTATTTGCTGGACAGGGTGGTCGTGGGGGCGGCAGTCATGTTCTTACTCAAAATGCATCGTTATACCTTGTGTAAGAATATAGTGCTGCCCACGCGCCGTGGCAAACCCCTGCTCACTTCTGCAAATACGTGTAACCCGTCAATCCAGCCTCCAGTTCGGCACCCAGCGCAGCACCACTGTCCCCAGTGACCCCGGCAGCAGCGAACTTTTCGGCGTAAGCCGCACGCAACGCGTCGAGGTCATAACCCACGTAATCAAGCATCAGGTCGGCGGTGTCGCCGCCGCGCGGGCTGTCGAAGCGATAGCCGTCGCCATCCAGGCACACGTTGACGGCGTCGGTATCGCCGAACAGGTTGTGGATGTCGCCCAGGGTTTCCTGATAGGCGCCAACCATGAAAATGCCCAGCCGATACGCCTCGCCGGCGCGCGGCGCGTGCAGCGGCAGGCTGACATCCAGCCCGTCGGCACCGACGTACTGGTCGATGCGGCCGTCCGAATCGCAGGTCATGTCGACCAGCACACCACGCCGCGTGGGCGCCTCGTCCAAGCGCGCAAGCGGCACGATCGGAAAGATCTGGTCGATGGCCCACACGTCGGGAATCGACTCGAACACGGAGAAATTGCCGAAATACTTGTCGACCAGACGCGTGTCCAGATCGTCCAGCACTTGCCGGTTGGCACGCTCGGCCGGGTTGATGCGGCGGCGCACTTCGTTGGCAATCGCGTAATACAGGTCTTCAAGCCGCGCACGATCGGCCAGGTCCAACTGGCCCAATGCATACAGGGTCTGGCCTTCGGCTTGGTGGAAGCGCGCCTCGTGATAAAGCTCGCGCAGCGGGCGCTCGTCCAGCGCCGCATGCACTTCGCGCAGATGACGCAGCACCGCCGGTTCATCCTCGCGCGGCGGTGGCACGCCGCCATCGGGCGCCGCTTCCACTTCGCTGACATCGACCACCAGCACGGCGTGATGCGCGGTCATGGCGCGACCGGCCTCGGTCATCACGTGCGGCATCGGCACGTCGTGCTCGCGGCAGGCCTCGGCCAGCGGCTGCACGATGGTGTTGGCGTACTGCGCCAGCGAATAGTTGATCGAGTTGTAGCTGCGCGAACGCGTGCCGTCGTAGTCCACACCGAGGCCGCCGCCGACATCGACCGCGTCCAGCGGCAAGCCCATGTGCCGAAGCTCGACGTAATAACGCACCGCCTCGCGCATGCCGGTGGCGATGTCGCGCAGGTTGGAAATCTGCGAACCCATGTGAAAATGCAACAGACTCAGGCAATTACTCAAGCCGACCTCGCGCAAACGCGCCACCAGCGCCAGCAGTTGCTGCGGCGACAAACCGAACTTGCCCTTGTCGCCGCCGGTGTTCTGCCATTTGCCGGCACCGATCGAGGCCAGGCGCACGCGCACGCCCAGGCGCGGGGTCACATCCAGATCACGGGCCTCGGTGATCACGTGTTCCAGCTCGGACGGCTTCTCGATGACGATGCGCACATCCAGCCCCATGCGCTGGCCAATCAGGGCCAGGCGCACGTACTGGCGATCCTTGTAGCCGTTGCAGACCACGCGACTGCCCGCTGGCGCCAGCCCGAGCACGGCCATCAACTCGGGCTTGGACCCGGCTTCCAGCCCGAACCCCGTGGCATCGTCGCCGGCGGCCTCGCCCACGCGCACCAGTTCGCCGGCCACGCTGCGCTGCTGGTTGACCTTGATCGGATACACGGCGGTATAGCCGCCGGCGTAATCATGGCTGCGCATCGCTTCGGCAAACGCCGCGCGCATGCGCTGGAGGCGATCGGCAAGGATGTCGGGAAAGCGCAACAGCAACGGCAGGCGCAAGCCCTCGCCGCGTGCCGCTTCGACCAGCTTCGGCAAGGCCAGCGTGGGACCGTCGACACCGCGCGGGCGCACGTTCAGATCGCCGCGCGCGTCGATGTCGACGTAGCCGCTGCCCCAGTGCGCCATCGCGTACAGATGACGTGCATGATCAATGTTCCAGGATGTCGTCATGATGCGTCCCGTCAATTGGACGAAAAAGACGTCGCAGCGGCGAACCTTGACGCAACAAACCCGTCCGCCGGAAGTCTTGGGGTCAAACCCCATGCACGCCGCGGGACGGTCGGGCGCGCTCATTGTAAATGACTTGCACGCACCCACGCCTTGCCGAAGCCGCTACAATGCGCGGTCAGCCCAAGTCCCACTCACACGGAAGCACTCATGTCCGAATCCAGCTGGTTCACCGAAGCGCACCAGGCATCCGGCTCCTCCGTCGGCTTCCGCACCGAGGCCTGCCTGCATTCGGAAAAGACCGACTACCAGAGCATCGAGATCCATCAGACCACCGACTGGGGCAAGCTGATGGTCATCGACGGCTGCGTGATGCTGACCGGACGCGACAATTTCCTGTACCACGAGATGATGACGCACCCGGCGCTGTTCACGCATGCGCGGGCCAAGCGCGTGGTCATCATCGGCGGCGGCGACTGCGGCACGCTGCGCGAGGTGCTGCGTCACGAAGAAGTCGAACACGTCACCCAGGTCGAGATCGACGAGCGCGTCACGCGCCTGGCCGAGGAACACTTTCCGGAGCTGTGCGAAGCCAACGAAGACCCGCGCGCCGAGCTGCTGTTTGCCGACGGCATCAAGTACATGGCCGAACTGGAACCGGACAGCGTGGACCTGGTCATCGTCGACTCGACCGACCCGGTCGGCCCCGCCGAAGGGCTGTTCAACGCCCGCTTCTACGCCAGCTGCCACAAGGCGCTGCGTCACGGCGGCATCCTCGTGCAGCAGTCCGAATCACCGCTGGCGCATATCGAGCTGATCAAGGCCATGCGCGCGGCCATGCGCACCGCCAGCTTCCAGGCCGTGCGCACACTGCCGTTTCCGCAACCGTGCTACCCCACCGGTTGGTGGAGCTGCACCATGGCGCGCAAGGGTGCGGACCTGGCCGACTTCCGCGAACGTGGCGCCGCCACCAAGAATTTTGCCACGCGCTATTACAACGCCGAAGTGCACCGGGGCGCGCTGGCGCTGCCCGAGTTCATGCGCAACGCGCTGGAAGATTGAACACCGGAAGCCTGGGCCGGCACGGCAGATCACGGGCAAACAATGCGGGCGCGCCTCAGAACAAACGCTGGCGCGCCTTGGGCATGAGCACCAGCGCCAAGGTGGCCAGTGGCCCGAACACCAGCGACAGCAGGAACCATATGCTGCCGCGCCGATGCTTGCCCTGCGCAAGTCCGGCGTTGACCAGCGCCAACGTGACCCAGCCGATGATGATCGGCAGGCCTTCATGCAACCATGGCGTCGACAAGTTCACGGGTATCGAGCTCCAACAGGCACAATGGGCGACCGGCACACGCGTATTGCAACGACATTGCCGGACTCGCCCAAGATGGCCAGTGTAACAAGCAAAGCAGCGAGCGCCGATTGCCCGCTCAGGCCAACTTCACACTGCATCGCTATGCTGGCCGGTTCTGCACGTGCGCCGCAACACCCCTGGTTTCGGAGATTCCCCATGCGCCGATTGACCGTCCTGATCCTGTGCCTGGCCGTCGCGACCGGCGCCATCGCCGCCGACGCCACACCCAAGACGCCGCATACGGCGATGATCAAGTTCCAGCGCGACCTGGTCAATGTGCTGGCCCTGCGCGCCGAGGCCGAGCCGTTGCTGGGCGCGGCGCTGCTCACGCAGACCCTGCCCGATCCGCCCGACTACATCAGCTACCACGCCCTGCTGACGCGCGCGGCCGGGACCGCCGATGCCGGCCCGGCAGTGACCTGGGCACAACTGGTCGACTGCAACCATCAAGCGCGCGCCTGCCCCAATGCCAAGGCGCTGGCGCGCCTCGAAAAGCAGGCGCCGGACAACGCTGCCACATGGCTGATGGCGCTGGGCCAGGCGGCGCGCAACAACGACGACGAAGCCGCCCGTCAGGCGTTGAACCGGGCCGCCGCGGCCAGCCGCTACGACGACTACCACGGCATCACCTTGAAGGCACTGGCAATGGCCGCCCGCGCGCTGCCGCCGCCGGCCACGCTGTATCAAGGCGAACAAGCCGCCGCCAACAGCGCCGCCGGCGTGCGCGCGCTGCTGGTGTTCGGGCTGGGCAGCCTGCAACCGATGCCGGGCTTCCAGAGTGCGGCACGGATATGCAAGGACGCAAAGGATGACGCCGCCACCCGCGCGACCTGTCTGCGCCTGGCCAAGACGCTGACGTGGGGCAGCAGCCCGCTGGCGCGTTCGCTCGGCCTGCACCTGAAAGCCACGCTGGCCAATGATGCTGCCACTCGCGAGCAGGCCAAGGCCGCCACCCGCGACCTGGTCTGGCAGGTGCACAACTTCGGCCAGCTCACGCTCAAGACCCGCCATGATCCCGAGCTGGCCCGTGCGCTGCTCAAACGTGCACGCGCGGGCGGCACCCGGATGAGCCTGACCCTGGCCGCACTGCGCGCCGCGCACATCCCGGTGCACGCGCCGGCCGGATGGCAGCCGGGTGGCAAGTCAACGAGCGCACCGACTTCCGGCTGACCCGCCCAACTTGCACGCGCCCGCCAGCCGTGTAGTCTGTGGGCACCTTCATGCGTGGGAATTCCGATGCAGACGGTTCTGGTAGCGAGCAGCAAGGGCGGGTGCGGCAAGAGCACGCTGGTGACCAATCTGGCCGCCTACCACGCCCACAAGGGCCATCACGTGACCGTGGTGGATGCCGACCCGCAAGCATCCAGCCACGGCTGGTGTGCGCGCCGGCCGGACACCGTTCCCGGCGTACTGGCACTGGAAGGCGCGCGTCAGAGCACCTTCGACCGGGTTCCTTCGGACACCCACGTATTGCTCATCGACAGTCCCGCCGGCATCCAGGAGCGCATGCTCGAACCACTGCTCGAACGTGCCGATGCGGTGTTGGTGCCGGTGCTGCCCTCGACATTCGATTTCGACGCCAGCGCGGTCTTCACCGAACGCCTGGCCACCGTCAACCGCATCCGTCGCGGCAAGCTGCCGGTGGGTCTGGTCGGCAATCGCCTCAAGCCATGGACCCGGGCCAGCCAGAAGGCGCTGGACGACATGCGCCAACTGCCGTTCCCGCTCGCCGGAAAGATTCGCGACAGCCAGGCCTACGTGCTGCTGTCGGGCCTCGGCAAGGGCATCTTCGACTACCACTCCGAATACGTGCGCAGCCATCAGCGCGACTGGCGACGCCTGCTTGGCTGGCTGACGCGCAACACCTGAGGGCAAGGTGATCGCCATGCACGAACTCTGGCTGCTGCGCCACGCCGAAGCGGCACCGGCGCACTTCGGCGACGCGGACGCCGATCGCGCGCTGACGCCCCATGGCGAACAACAGGCCCGCGCCGTCGGCCACTGGCTGGTCGAACAAGGCCGCGTCCCCGACCACGTGATCTGCTCCGACGCGCGCCGCGCACGCGATACCGCGTCACTGGCGCTGGCAGCCCTGCCGTCGCCACCGACGATCACTTGGCAGGGCACCATCCTCGGCGCCACACCCGGCGATCTGCTGGCGCTGCTGGACGAACATGGCCAGGGGGAATGCGTGCTCCTGATCGGCCACAACCCCGGCCTGCAATATCTGCTGACCACCCTGTGCCCCGGGCTGCCACCCAACCAGGGCATGTCGCCGGCCACCCTGGCATGCATCGAACTCGACGGCCCCGCCGAGCCAGGCCGCGGCCGACTGGTCACGCTGCGCACAGCATAACCGCTCGAATAACCTCCGAATGATCCTGGATATCGCTGTAGGAGCGGCGGAAGCCGCGATCGGGCGTGCCTGTAAAGTTGTTACCTTGCGGCGTTTCCGATCGCGGCTTCCGCCGCTCCTACAGCAGTCGCCTTGAACGCGCATGATCATGGTCGGATGGCGCAGTGGACAACCGGTTTTTCGAGATTCCCTTCGGGATGCCACCACTATTCCGCCAAGCCGATATCATGAACCCATGCCCCAGTTCCTTTCCCGCCTGACGCGTGCGGCATGCCTGCTGAGCGCACTGGCGGCGCTGACGGGATGCGCGCTGTCGCGCCAGCAAATCCGCAAAGCCGACGCCGTCATTGCCACGGCGCAGGCAACGCATGACCAGGACACCTGCACGCGCGCCGATCACTGTGCGGCGTCATCATTGCTGATGACGCAGGCGCACAAGGCCATGACCGCGTCCACGCCGGGGCACCCGGTGCATTACGTCACGTTGCTCGACAAGGGCGAGAACGCATTGGCCGTACGCTTGAATCTCATCCATGCCGCGCAGCATTCGATCGACCTGCAAACCTACATCTGGGCCAACGACGATGCCGGCAACCTGATGCTGGACGCGCTGGTCGGCGCGGCCCGGCGTGGTGTCGAGGTCAAGGTGCTGGCCGATCAATTGTTTTCGTTTCCGAGTCTGGAGCACCTGGCGGCCCTGGCTCGCACCAGCGCCAACTTCAAACTGCGCCTGTACAACCCGACCTTCGACCAGGCCGAAACGTCGACGCTGGAAGGCCTGGCCAGCCTCATCTGCTGTTTCAACCACGTCAACCAGCGCATGCACAACAAGCTGTTGCTGGTCGACGACATGGTCGGCATCACCGGCGGACGCAACTACAAGAACCGCTATTTCGGCTGGGACCCCGAGTTCAATTTTCGCGACCGCGATGTGCTCGTCGCCGGCCCGTCCGCGCATGCCATGGCGGCAAGCTTCAAGCTGTTCTGGCAGCACCCGCGCAGCGTGCCGCTGATCGAGCTCAGTGACGTCAACCAGCAGATTCTCGCCGATGGACCCGACGCACCCGGATGGCGCTCGCCGCCGTTCACCTGGCCGGCCCGCGTGGCACGCGTGCGCAAGGAAGCGGCCGACCCCGAGTGGCTGCGCAACAACGTCCTCTCGCAGAGTCTGCGCGTGGGCAAGGTCAGCTACTTTTCGGACCTGCCCTCAAAGACCGACAAGCCGCATCGCAAGAAAGCCCACGAGCTGACCTTGCACATCATGCGCATGGTCGCCGGTGCCAAAGAGCAGATCGTGCTGCAGACGCCGTACCTGATCCTCAGCGACCGCGCGCAGGGCATCTTCGAGCTGCTGCACGGGCGCGATCATCCACCGCGGGTGATCGTGTCGACCAACTCCCTGGCTTCGACCGATGCGTTCTTTTCCTACGCCATGAGCTACAAGCACATGCGCCAGTTCCTGGCCGACTATGGCTTCGAGATCTACGAACTCAAGCCGTATCCGACTGACGCGGCGCTGTCGATCGCGCCACCACCGGGCACGCCGGAGCCTGCCGCCGACAGCACCGACCGCGTCCGCGAGCGCTCCAGCAAGTATCCGCTGCGGCCGGATTCACGCGCACGACCGGCCCCGCTCACCGGCGAGCAGGGCGTGCGCATCGGCCTGCACGCCAAGTCGATCGTGGTCGACGACCGCTTCGCCATGGTCGGCTCGCACAACTTCGACCCGCGCTCGGACCATTACAACACCGAGTCCGGCGTGATCGTCTACGACAAGCAATTTGCCACGGCGTTGCGCACGCAGATCCTGCGCGACACGCAACCCAAGAACGCCTGGACCATGGCGCCACGCGTGCAGGACATTCCGATCATCAGCGACGTCAACCGCCTCATCAGCGCCATCTCGTCGCATCTGCCGTGGTTCGACCTGTGGCCGTTCCGCTATGCCACCGCCTACGAGCTCAAACCCGGCTGCACGCCGCTGGCACCGGCCGACCCCGGCTTTTACCAGTGCTACGAATCGGTCGGCGATTTCCCCGGTGTCGACCTGCCGTTCAAGACCATCTACACGCGCCTGCTCACGGGCTTCGGCTACGGCCTGGGCAGCGTCATGTAGTCGCCGTCACCGTGTCGCGCTCGCACTGCCGACGCGAAACACCACCGGATAGTCGAACTCGGTCGGCTGGTGATCCGCCGGCGGCTGAAAGCGCCACTGACGCATCGTGGTGCGCGCCGACGCGTCCAGTTGCGGATCGCCGCTGGAATCGGCCACCTTGACGGCGGTCACCTTGCCTTGGCCATTGACGCTGACATGCAGGGTGACCACGCCGCCACGCCGTTCAACCAGCGCCTCGATCGGATACGACGGCGACGGCGCGTAGACCGGTGCCGGCGGAGCAGGGGGTTTGGCCACGGCGGTCTTCACCACCGGATGCGACACCGCATGCGAGCGACGCGCCTGCGGCCGCGCCGGTTCCGTGTGCTGCCGCTGTTGTTGCACGCGCGCCGCGACTGCCGCCTCGGTGGCGCGATCATGCATACGCGGCCACGCGCTCATCCACCAGGCCATGCCGATGGCGCCGGCCAGCACCAGCACGCTTGCGGTCGCCGTGGTGCGCAGGCGCAACATCGGGCGCCTCAGGGTCGCTCCAGAATGGCGGTCACGCCCATGCCGCCGGCGGTACAGATCGAAATCAGGCCGCGACCGGAACCCTTGCGTTCGAGCAACTCGGCCAGGGTCGCAACCAGGCGCGCACCGGTGGCGGCAAACGGATGACCGACCGCCAAACTGGAGCCGTGTACATTGAGCTTGTCCGGATCGATGCTGCCCAGCGCCGCATCGCGCCCGAGACGCTGGCGGCAATAGTCTTCCGATTCCCAGGCACGCAACGTGCACAGCACCTGGGCCGCGAATGCTTCGTGGATCTCGTAGAAATCGAAGTCCTGCAAGCTCAGTCCCGCCGCGTCGAGCATGCGCGGCACGGCAATGGTCGGTGCCATCAGCAAGCCTTCGCCATGCACGAAGTCGACCGCGGCCACCCGCGCGTGCGTCATCCAGGCCTTGACCGGCAAATCCTGTGCCGCCGCCCACTCCTCGCTGGCCAGCAACACCGCGGCGGCGCCATCGGACAAGGCCGAGGAGTTGCCGGCCGTCAACGTGCCATGGCCGGAGTGCTTGTCGAAGGCGGGCTTGAGCGCAGCCAGCTTCTCCAGCGTAGTGTCGGCGCGCAGCAGGTTGTCGCGTGACACGTTGCGAAATGGCACCACCAGGTCATCGAAGAAACCGGCCTCGTAGGCCGCGCCGAGCTTCTGGTGGCTGGCCAGCGCGAAACGATCCTGGTCCTCGCGCGAAATATTCCATTCGCGCGCCATCAGCTCGCAGTGGTCGCCCATGGACTTGCCGGTGCGCGGCTCGGCCACGCCGGGCACCGCCGGCTTCAACTCGGCCAGCGAGAATCCGCGGCTGAGCACCTTGGCGCGCTGCGACAGGGACTTGGCGCGACTGGCGGCCAGCAGCCGCTGACGCAGGCGACGGCGATAGCCGATCGGCACGTCACTGGTGGTGTCACTGCCGGCGGCAATCCCGGCCTCGATCTGGCCGGCGGCAATCTTGTTGGCCACCAGGATGGCATTGTCCAGCGACGTACCGCAGGCGCGCGCCGTGGTGATGCCGGGCGTGGTCGATTTCAGACCGGAACTGAGCAGCGCCTCGCGCGCCAGGTTCCAGTCCGACACCTGGCGCATCACCGCGCCCAGCGCCACCTCGCCCAACTCCATGCCATGCAGGCGGTAGCGCTCCACGAGCGCCCCCAGCACCTTGACCGACATGCCGAAGTTGCCAATATCCGCATACGCCGTGTTGCGTCGACAGAACGGAATGCGAGTACCGCCGATGACGGCGACACGTCTAGCCTGCATCATTCACCAGCCTCCTGCTGCGCCGGCCCAATGACATGCCCTGAGCGGGTCCCGCTCGGTCGGAGTGCTCAACGTAGTAACGCTACGCCTGCGCGCTCCTCGGTCGCGGAACCCGCTCATGCCACGCCCTTGAACCGGCTCGTTACGGACGCTGATGAACAATGCAGGCTTGGATAAAGTGTCCATGGTTTACCAATGCTCAGGAATAGGCATGATGCGGCACGACCGCTGAACGCACGATTCACTACAGGCTAACGCGCCGCACGCGGGCAGGGAAGGTGACAATGCTAAAATCTCGCGTTTGTCCGCGTGTGAACCTGCCATGTCTGCCGATGAACTGATCAGTTGCCCCGGCGTGCTGGCGCTCGAGCTGGCGCCAGGCGATGCCCCTTCACGCCTGTCGCTGGAGCGGGACGAAGCCGAACAGCTGGCCGCGTTCATGGCCGATGACCTGCGCGAGCTGCTGCCCGACGTCGAACAAGCCAAGCTGGTCGTTGCCGGTGCCCATTTCGACTCGACCGAACTGCTGCGCCCCGGCTTCCCCGTGGTAACCACGCTGACTGGCCTGGCCGAGCGCCTGCACGGTGACGTGGTCGCCTTTGGTGCGCGCGACGGGCACATGCCGGCCGAGCCGCTGGTTCCCGACCCGGCCCTGGCCGGCGGCGCGTTGCGTCTGCTGCCGTGGACGCTGGTCGCCGACGCGGCGCTGGCCGAGCGTCTTGGCGCCGCCATGGAAGTCGAGTTGGTCGGCCGCGGCCAGGCCGGCGAACGCACCGCCGATTACCTGATGCGCACCCTGGGCATGCGTCTGGAACACCTGCGCTACTTCAGCCGCCACGACGTGATGGCGTTGGTCTGCGTGCATTACGAGCATGTCAATCTGGGGCCGTTGTGGACCCTGGTCGAAGCCGCGCTGCTGGACCCGCAACGCGAGGAATCGCTGATGAGCGCACACGGCCTGGCCTGGCGTCACGCCGCCGGCCAAGCCATCGCGCAGACACCCGGTGCGTGGCTGGCAAACGCCACCGGCAGCGGCGACGAGCGCGCCCACGCACTGGCCGGCATCGTGTTCGAGCTGCGCCAGTACGCCGCGCTGCTGTCGGCCCATCACGTGCCGTTGGGCTTTGACGGCGCGCAACATGACGCCGCAGGGGCGTTCGTGCTGGAAACGCTTGCCGATCCGACCCCGAACGCCACCGACACCCGGCTGTACGCCCACGAAGCGCCGGGACTGGGCGTCATCGCCCTGAGCGTGGCGCGCCAACACGGCGGGACGGTCGCCATGCTGGCCCACGCTTGGCTCTTGTCGCGCGAGCTTGATGCCGCCTGCAACCAGTTGTCGGCAGCATATGGTTGCGCGCCCACACCCGAACGCCTGGGACGCGTGATGCTCGATGGTAACGGTCGGCTGAGCGCACCGGCTCCAAGCGTGCATTGACGCGACAACGGCGTATCAGGCGGACATCTGCTCGGCAAACACCGTTTCGTACATGTGGTAATGACAGCGTTCCATGCCGAGGCTGGCATAGGTCTGTTGCGCACGCGTGTTCTCCAGCTCCACATACAGACGCACGCCGACGGCACCGGCAGCGCGGGCGCGTTGCTCGACGGCCGCGTGCAGTGCTCGGAACACGCCGCGTCGTCGCGCCTCCCGCGCCACGTACACACTCTGGATCCACCAGAAGCTGCCGTTGCGCCAGTCGCTCCACTCGTAGGTGACCAGCAGGCCGCCGACGGCTTCGCCATCAAGCTCGGCGATCAGGTAGAAACCACGCGCGGCATCGTCGAAAACGCCGCGCACGCCGGCTTCCAGCGTTGCAGTGTCCAGCGGCTTGTCCTCGGTTTCCACGGCCATCGCGGCGTTCCAGGCCGCCAGATTCGACACATCGGCAGCGCTGGCCGCACGCACTCGGGGTTGATCGTTGCTCATGATTTGTCCGGTTCCGGTTTGCGCTTGGCGCGCGGGTGGGCGTCATCGTAGACGCGGGCCAGATGCTGGAAGTCCAGATGGGTGTAGATCTGGGTGGTGCCGATATCGGCATGACCGAGCAGTTCCTGCACCGCGCGCAGATCACCGGATGATTCCAGCAAGTGACTGGCGAAACTGTGCCGCAACATATGCGGATGCACGTTGCGCGCGATGCCGCGACGCAGGGCCAGTTGCTTCATGCGCTTCTGGATGGCGCGCGCGCCCAGCGCGCCACCACGGCTGCTGACGAACACCGGGGCGCCGGCAGAGCCGTCCACGGCGCTGTCGGCCAGCGCGCGCAAGGCGGTCACGGCATGCCGCCCGACCGGCACGATGCGCGTGCGCGAGCCCTTGCCGAGCACGCGCACCATGCCCGCGTCGAGATCCAGGTCGCGCCAGTGCAGGCCGGTCAACTCGGACAGACGCAGACCGGACGAATAAAACAACTCCAGCATGGCGCGGTCACGCACACCCAGCGCATCGTCGCCGGTCGGCGTGGTGACCAGACGTGACGCCTCGTCGGTATCGAGTACTTGCGGCAACTTGCGCCGGGTGCGCGGCCCGCGTACGCCGGCGGCCGGATCGTGCTCGATGTGACCTTCGGCCAGCAACCACGCAAACAGGCTGCGGCAAGCCGACAACAGGCGCTGCAACGACGACGGTGCCAAGCCATTGCGATGGACCTTGGCGACAAAGCCGCGCACGTGCTCGGGCGTCAGCGCCGCAAAATCATCGATGCCCTGCGCCTGCATCCATGTGGTCAACTTGGCCAGGTCACGCCGATACGCCGCCAGCGTGTGCGGCGAGGGCGCGCGTTCGGCCGTCAATCGCTGCAACCATTGATCGACGCGTGCGGCCGGTTGCATGTTCAGCGCCCGTCGTGATGCGCCAATGCCGTAGTGACGGCTTCGCCGATCAGTTTCAGGAACACGCCGCCCATGCCGGGGTGAAAGCGCTCGGCATCATGGCTGCCGATGGCCAGAATGCCGCTCTCGCCAAGCCGGATCAGGGCCGCCGAATGCACCTCGCTGGCGGCCGCGCCGAACAGCGGCGTCAGTTTTTCCTGCGCCAGGCGCCCGATCAACGGTTCATCGGCACCCAGAAACTCGGCCAGCGCCGGCAACGCCGACGGACCCTTCGGCTCGCGCACCAGCCAATCGGCATCAATCCGCGCATCGTCCGCGTCGAACAGCATCACCTTGACCCGATCGGCATGAAAATCCTCGGTCAAACCGGCCACGACGCGGCGCAGCGCGTCGGTGCTGTCCGTGGCCGCCAACAGACCCAGCGTGAAGGCATGCACGCGCGCCATCAGGCGCTCGTTGTTGCCGGCCATGCGCGTCAAATCGGCCAGACGCGTCTCCAGCTCGCGGTTCTTGCGTCGCAGCGCGTCGACCTGATAGCTGGCCAGTGACGCGGCCGAACCCTGCTCGCGCGGTACCTGCAGCGCCATCGCCAAGTCCGGAAATTGTTCCAGAAAGCGCGGATGCTGGCGCAGGTAGTCGGCCACATCCGTGGCGTCGAGTGCATCCTTGAGGCCGGTTTCGCCCATGACGTGCTCCGTGATCGAATACGCGAAGTGTGCGACTTCAGGCCGCCGGCTTCAACGGCCACTCGCCCTCGAACACGAATGCCGCCGGTCCGGTCATGCCGAGCGAGTGCCCCGGACCGGCCCAGTCGATGTCCAGCGTGCCGCCCGGCAAGCGCACGGCCACGTGCGCATCGACGCGATCGGCCCGCCGCAGCACCGCCATCGCCGCGCAGGCGCCGGTGCCACAGGCCCGGGTCCAGCCGCTGCCACGCTCATGCACGCGCAGATCGACGGCGTCGCGGCCGCGCAACGCGGCAAATCCGGCGTTGCAGCCCTCGGCAAAGCGTGCATGTGCGGTGATCGCCGGTCCAAGACGCTCGATACGCGCGTCATGCAGGTCCTCGACCACCATCAACGCGTGCGGATTGCCCATCGACACCACGCCCACGGTAATCGCGTCCCCATCGACATCCATCTCGTAGGTGTCGGCTTCAACTTCGGCGTCGAACGGAATGCGCGCCGGCGCGAACAGCGGCTCACCCATGTCGACCGTCACGGTGGCCGCATCGACCACCCGTACCGTCACCGGGCCGGACGGGCTTTGCAGGCGTGCATCCTCACCCAACGCCAGCACGCCATCGCGATGCAACCACGCCGCCACGCAACGCACGCCGTTGCCGCACTGACCGACCGGATCGCCATCGGCATTCCAGATGCCGTAACAGGCGACGCTTGCGCCATCACGCGCCGGCTCCACCGTCAGCAGCTGGTCAAAGCCGATGCCGACATGGCGATCGGCCATGCGCCGAATGGCCTCGCGATCGAGGTCCAGCGGCGTCGTGCGTGCATCGACCACGGCAAAATCGTTGCCGAGACCATGCATCTTGGTGAAATGCAGGCTCAAGACGGATTGCCCGTCGAACTGGCCGAACTCACGGGCATCGGTGGCGACAGATAGTCCGGCGCGGTGGATGAGGACGAAGTGGCGGGAGCCGGGGCCGAACTCGCAGCCGCCGCCGGCGCGGCGTCCGGCGATGCCGGCGGGCGCACCAGCGGGCCTTTGTTGCCGCAGCCGGCCAGCGCCAGCGCGATGGCGCCCAGCAGCACAATGGTAGCGATTCGGCGCATGTCGAAAATCCGTGGGAATCGCGGGCAGTATACGGATTCGGCCGGTGCGTGTTCCACAGATCCAGTCAGATGCCGTCCGACGCGTTCGGCAGCGGCTTGTCGTAACGCAGTGCATCCGCCCCATCCTCGTAGTAACCGGCGAGGTGCGCGATCTGCACGTAGCCGGCGCGCTCGTACAACATCCTGGCGGCCGCGTTGTCAGCACGCACTTCCAATCGCACCGAACGGCAACCGCGCCGCCTTGCCGCCTGCTCGGCGGCCAGCAACAACGCCGTGCCGACGCCACGGCCACGCGCGGCGACGTCCGTGGCCAGCGAGTACAAGCGCGCCACGCGCGTACCACGGCGGAACAGCACCACGGCCGAACCCAGCAGGCATCGCGCCTGCGTGGCCACGATCACGCAGGCGCTGTGGCTTTGCAGATGCCGACGCCATTGCGCACGGCTGATCCGGTCGTGCGCGAAGCTGGCTTGCTCAAGGGCGAGCAACGGCTCCAGGTCGGCGAGCCGCGCGTGACGGATGATCGGAGGCGGCGAGGTGGACACACGCGTACTTTAGGCAATGCCGCCACGCGGCGGAAGCACTGCTGCGTGCATCCGCCGGCACGCCCCGGGTGGGTGCACCATCCGGTGATCCGTGGCCGGACCGGGCGAGCGCTTGCGGGTGTGCGCCACTGTGCCAGACTGCGCGACACAGCCCTTCGTCCGGACTTTGCGCGAAGCATCGCCTCGAAAACCCATGAGCAGACTCGTCATCGTCGTGGAAAAAGCCGCGGACTGGGGATCGTACTACCCCTCCGACGACGTCGTCACCGCACTGGATTATCTGCGCGCGCCCGCCGCCGGCGACGAGCGCACGCGCGTGATCAACCTGTGTCGCAGCTACCGGTACCTGGGCACCGGCTACTACGTGTCACTGCTGGCCGAGGCGCGCGGACACCGGGTGATCCCGTCGGTGCGCACCATCAACGGTCTGCGCAAGCGCTCACTGTATGGCCTGGACATCAAGGATCTCAACCAGAAGCTGACCCGTTTTTTGCCGGCTGGCGGGCGCGACACGACCGACCTCGGCGTGCTGGCCTATTTCGGGCAGACGGCCTACCCGGACTTGCAGGACCTGGCGCGTCAGGCCTTCGACATGTTTCCGTGTCCGCTGCTGCGCATCGAATTCCAGCGTGACCGCGTATGGCAGATCGGCGCCATCAAGCCGGTCGGCCTCAACAGCCTCGATGGCGCGCAGGAAGACGCCTTCGCGCAGGCGCTCGAGCAGTTCTCGCGCAAGCTGTGGCGCAAGCCGCGCGCGCGGCGTTTGTACCGCTACGACCTGGCGATGCTGGTCAATCCGGCCGAGGCCTTGCCGCCGTCGGACAGCAAAGCGTTGAAGGCTTTCATCGCCGCCGGCAAGGCCTTGGGTATCGACGTCGACCCGATCGGTCAGCATGACTATTCACGCCTGGCCGAGTACGACGGCTTGTTGATCCGCGAAACCACCGCCAGCGACGACCACACCTACCGCTTCGCCCACCGCGCCGAGAAGGAGGGCATGGTGGTCATCGACGACCCGGTTTCGATCTTGCGCTGTACCAACAAGATCTTCCTGCATGACCTGATGCAAGCGCGCAAGCTTGCCGTGCCACGCACCGAAATCCTGTTTCGCGACGACACCCGTCAACTGGCGACCTTGCCCGAGCGCCTGGGTCTGCCGATCGTGTTGAAGATTCCGGACGGCTCGTTCTCGCGCGGCGTGGTCAAGGTGGAAAGTGCCGAAGCATTGCAAAGCGAGGCCGCCAAGCTGTTCCAGCACAGCACGCTGGCGATTGCGCAGGAGTTCGTGTACACCGAATTCGATTGGCGCATCGGTGTGCTCAACCGCGAGCCGCTTTACGCCTGCCAGTACTTCATGTCGCGCGGGCACTGGCAGATCTACAACCATGCCGCCAAGGGCACGGCCCGGACGGGCAGCTACCGCACCCTGCCGCTCGCCGACGTGCCGCCGACCGTGGTGAAGCTGGCGCTCAAGGCCACCCACGCCATCGGCAACGGTCTGTATGGCGTGGACATCAAGCAAGTCGGCGCGCGGCCGGTGATTATCGAGGTCAACGACAACCCGTCGATCGATGCCGGCGTCGAGGATGCAGTACTGGGCCAGGAGCTCTACCTCACCATCATGCGTGAATTCCTGCGTCGCATGGAACACAAGCGCCTGGGAACTTGGGCCGGGGGAACTGTCGAGGTGAAAAAGTGACTGCGTGAAGACCGATTTTCGACGATTTGCCGACCTATGGTGGTTCCATGGGTCAAAAAGCGACGGAAACATGACCGCGAACGAAGGCGCTTTTGCAGCCCGGAAGATTTCTGCAACCCAAGCTCCTGGACACGCCGCACGACGCAAAGCCACGGAGCGGATGACACGTGGGGCACGCGCGGATCATGCCGCGCACGACGTTACGCGTCCTGTCATCCCTTGGGCCGCGCGTTGGGCTATGGTGGTGATTCCCTGCCGTCGATGCCCGGAGGTCCGCCATGGCCCGCAATGTCGCCCGCAAGCTGATCGAATCGCACCTCGTCGAAGGCACGCCCGAACCCGGCAACGAAATCGGCCTGCGCATCGACCAGACCCTGACCCAGGACGCCACCGGCACCCTAGTGATGCTGGAACTGGAAGCGATGCAGCTTGATCACGTGAAAACCGAGCTGTCGGCGCAGTACATCGACCACAACCTGCTGCAGACCGATTTCAAGAATCCCGACGATCACCTGTTCCTGCGCAGTGCCTGCGCGCGTTTCGGCGTGTGGTTCTCGCGACCCGGCAACGGCGTCAGCCATCCGGTGCACATGCAGCGCTTCGGCAAGCCGGGCAAGACCATGGTCGGCTCCGACAGCCACACCCCGGCAGCCGGATCGCTGGGCATGCTGGCGATCGGTGCCGGCGGCCTGGAGGTGGCACTGGCCATGGCCGGCGAGCCGTTCTACACACGCATGCCCAAGATCATGGGCGTGAAACTCACCGGCGAGCTGCCGGACTGGGTCAGTGCCAAGGACGTGATCTTGGAAATGCTGCGCCGGCATGGCGTCGATGGCGGCGTCGGCCGCATCATCGAGTACTACGGGCCGGGCCTGAAGCAACTGTCCGCCATGGACCGCCATGTGATCGCCAACATGGGTGCGGAGCTCGGCGCGACCACCACCGTGTTTCCCGCCGACAACGCGGTGCGCGCGTTCCTGCACGAAGAAGAGCGCGACGACGACTTCACCGAACTGGTCGCCGACGAGGGTGCCGAGTACGACGAGCACGACGAGATCGACCTGTCGCAGCTGGAGCCGCTGATCGCCAAGCCCAGCAGCCCCGGCAACGTGGTCCCGGTCAGCGAGGTTGCCGGTCAGGAGGTCTACCAGTGCTACGTCGGCTCCTCGGCCAACCCCGGACTGCGTGATTTCGGCATCGCCGCGCTGATGGTCGACGGGCGCCAGACCCACGACCGCGTGTCGTTCGACATCAACCCCACCTCGCGCGAAATCCTCGAAAATTTGAGTTCCATGGGCCTGCTGGCCAAGCTGCTGCATGCCGGCGCGCGCCTGCACCAGACCGGCTGCAACGGCTGCATCGGCATGGGTCAGGCACCGGCCAGCGGGCGCATCAGCCTGCGCACGGTGCCGCGCAACTTCCCCGGCCGCTCGGGCACGCGCGAGGACAGCGTGTACCTGTGCAGCCCGGAAACCGCCACGGCCGCGGCATTGACCGGCAAGATCACCGACCCGCGCACGCTGGATTTTGCCTACCCAACCTACAAGCCGCCCGAAAAGCTCGTCGTCAACGCCGCCACGCTGACGGCGCCGCCCGATGACGGCGCCGACGTCGAGCTGCAAAAAGGCCCGAACATCAAGCCGCTGCCGGACTTCGAGCCGCTCGCGGACGATTTCAGCGGTCCCGTGCTGATCAAGGCCGACGACGATGTCTCCACCGACGAAATCATGCCCGCCGGCGCGCGCGTGCTGCCGTTCCGCAGCAACATCCCCGAGATCAGCAAATTCGTGTTCGGCCAGGTCGACGAGGATTACTACGAGCGCGCCATGAAACAGCAAGAGGCTGGCCATGTCATCGTCGGCGGCAGCAACTATGGACAGGGTTCCAGCCGCGAACACGCCGCGCTGGCGCCACGCTACCTGGGCGTGCGCGTGGTGCTGGCCAAAAGCTTCGCGCGCATCCATCGGCAGAACCTGTGCAACTTCGGCATCCTGCCGTTGACCTTCGACGATCCGGACGACTATGCCGCCATCGAGCAGGGCGACGAACTGAGCTTCGAGAACCTGATCGCCGCGATCACCGACGGTGACCAGATTGTGGTCCGCAACAAGACGCAAGACACCGAGTTCACCACCAGCCACGGCATGAGCAAGCGACAGGTGGAAATGGTGCGCCAGGGCAGCCTGCTCAACGTGGTGCGCAACAAACACGCCGGCGAATAACGTGGAAGTCATTGCGCGAAAAATGGATTGAATTGACTCGTGAACAAATCATTCGGTGGCTTGTGGCAAACACCAGCGAATAATCCAATGTGTCGATTCCATCAATTGCATCGCAACACATAAACAGCTAGTTTGAAAACGGACCGGTCGACGGACAGGGGTTGTCCGTGCTGTGCATTGTCATCGCATTGCACGAACGGGGTGGTGTGGATAGGGGCCACACCCGTTTTCTGACCTGTTTGGGGAGTATCGATGCAAATCCAATTGAATCGTCTGGCCCTGGCCGTTCATCTCGGCCTGGCAGCTGGCCTTTTGTCTGTCGCCGGCATGGCGCAAGCCGGACCGACACCGCAAAATCAAAGTCAAAATCAGGATCAAGACGACCAGAAGGCACAGCAAATGGAAGCCGTGATGGTCACCGGTTCGCTGTTGCGACGCGTGGACCGCGAGACGGCCAGCCCGGTAATCACCATCGACCGCGAAAGCATTGTCGATTCGGGCAAGCCGACCCTGGGCGACGTGCTGCAGCAATTGCCCAGCATCTCCGGCAACGCGACCAACACCCACAACAACTCCAACGGCGGCGGCGTAGCCTCGCCCACGACCGAGGGCGGCGACGGCGCTTCACGCATTTCCCTGCGTGGCCTGGGCGAAGGCCGCACCCTGGTGCTGATCAACGGCCAGCGCATGCTCAATGCCGACATCAACCTGATCCCCGTCAACATGGTCAAGCGCGTGGACGTGCTGGCCGAAGGCGCGTCGACCACGTACGGATCGGACGCCATCGGCGGCGTGGTCAACTTCATTCTGCGCGACCACTTCCACGGCGTCGAGGCGAGCGTCAATGGCGGCATCTCGAGTCGCGGTGACGGCAAGCGCTACGGCGCCAACATCACCGCCGGCACCGGCAACGATTCGTACAACATCGTCGGCGGTCTCAACTACAACCGGTACAAGGCCACCCCCAGCACCCAGCGTGACTTCGCCAGCCCGCGCCTGTACCTGACCAACGGCGTTCCCGTGCCCAGCGGTTCGTCGTCCATTCCCACCGGTCGCATCCAGCTCCCTCCCGCGCTGGCCGGCCGGTTCAATTGCCCGAACGTGACCCTGCAAAGCGGCGACGGCAGCCAGTTGAGCGACTACCGTTGCTTCCAGCCCAACGTGGACGCCTTCAACTATGCCGCGTTCAACTACATCCAGACGGCCCAGGAACGCATCGACGCGTTCGTGCTCGGCAACGTCGACCTCGGTGGTGGCGTCACCGCGTATCTGGATGCGTTCTACAACCACACCCAATCGGCCGGTCTGGACGCCGCCGCACCGGTGGGCACCGGCGACGGCCTGATCATCCGCGCCTCCAACCCGATCAACCCGTTCGGTGTCACCTTCAGCGCCACGCCGCTGCCCGGCGACCCCAACAGCGGCTACAACTTCCAGACTCGCCTCACCGGCGCCGGCACCCGCCGGCATCCCTATACCACGAGCACCATCCAGGTGATCGCGGGCCTGCGCGGGCGCTTTGGTCAAAGCAGCTGGCGCTGGAACCTGGCACTGGACTATGGCCACACGGCACGCACCCAGAACGACCACAACGAGCTGATCATTCCCAAGCTGCAGGAGGCGATCAACAACGGTGCCAACATCTTCGACCAGGCCAACAACGGCGATGCGCTGGGTGCCGGCGCCATGAACGCCAAGTACTCCAAGTACGAAATATTGCGCCAGGCCAAGTTCACGACCGATGGCGAGGTCGGCACCATCAACGGCCGCCCCGTGCAGCTGTCGCTTGGCGCCCTGTACCGCGAGCAATCGATGAACTACACCATCGATCCACTGGCCGTGCTCGATACCGAGACCGCGACCTGCGGCATCCTGCAGGAAGGCTGCGGCTCACCCGGCCGTGGCAGCAAGAACGTCAGGGAAGCGTTCGGCGAAGTCCTGTTCCCGCTGCTGGCAGGCATTCCCGGCATCCATTCGCTCAACCTGGACATCGGCATCCGCACCTCGAAATTCAGCGAGGGTGCCGGCAGCACCACCAACGGCAAGATCGCCATCGAGTGGCGTCCGATTGCCGACCTGCTGGTACGCGGCACGGTGTCGCAGGTTTTCCGCGCGCCGAATCTCGACATGTTGTACGACGGTCGTTCACTGGTGCAGCCAAACCTCAACGACCCCTGCGTCGGCCTGACCGCGGCACAACTGGCGCAGCATGCCGCGGCCTGTCGATACGTGCCGGTGAACTGGTCGGGCAACAACGTGCTGCAGGTCAACACCTATTACTCCGGTGCCAAGGTGGTGAATTCCAACCTGAAACCGGAGCACGGCAAGTCGATCGATCTGGGCCTGGTCTACAACCCGAGCTGGTTGCCGGGCTTCAACACCAGCGTCGACTTCTGGCACATCTATCTGAACGATACGCTGACGGCCCTGAGCGCGCCCACCGCCGTCAACGCCTGCTTCAACAACAACGCCAGTCCGTATTGCGCGTTCATCCACCGTCGCGATAACACCACCAAGCAGCCGGGGCAGGTGTTCTACATCGACACGCCGGTGGTCAATCTGGGTCACCTCAATACCAGCGGCGTCGATTTCACCGTGCATTACGCCATTCCGGACACCGCTATCGGTCACCTCAAGTTCGGTCTGAACACGTCCTACACGTCGCATTTTGAAAACACGGCGATTCCGGGTGGCAAAACCATCGAATACGCCGGCACGCTGAATACGCAATTCGGCAATATTTCGCGTTTCCGCGGCACGTTCACGTTCAACTGGCAAATGGGCAACTGGAACGCGCAATGGCAGACGCGTTACATCAGCCCGACGACGGTATTGAATGCCGATTACCAGACCAACGCGGATTTGCCGATCGCCTCGGTGATGTACCACTCCATCCAGCTCGGTTACGTGATTCCGTCCATCCACACCCGGTTCGACATCGGCGTGGATAACCTCAGTGACCGACGGCCACCGCTCATTTACCAGAATGGCGAGGCCAACACCGATCCGGCAACCTACGATGTGATGGGCCGGTATTACTGGGCACGCGCCACGTTCCGGTACTGACCGACACGGAAAACGCGAAGGGCAGGGCGCCGCATGCTCGCGGCGCCCTTTTCGAGGACCTCGAACACCCCCTGTTCGCTCAACACATCGGCAGGACCGTGGTTGTCCGGGGCTTGTTTCCGGTCGCGTCAGCCGCTGCGGCGGCGCTGACGCGCACGCGTTGCCAGCAGACGCAAAGGCAGGACCGGGTCCAACGCCAATGCGATCAGCAACGGGGACACCACCAGCGCCAGCAGCGGTGCCCAACCCAGGGTCGGACTCCAGGCGCTGACCGGCGTCAGCAAAAGCAGCGCCGTTCCAGCCGCCAGCCAGGCCAGGGCAAGCCGGACGCGGGCACGACGACGCAAGGCGATGGTGTACGGATCAATAGCCATGATGGAACTCCTGCGGTGGATGGTCGACAGCTTGCAGTGTCGCCATCTCAACGCCTGCGACAGCTACAATCGGGGCTCCATCAGGGAGCTTCCGCATGTCCGACACTACCGCTCGTTTCACCGTTTTCGGCCACCCCATCGCGCATTCGCTGTCGCCGGCCATCCACGCCGCCTTCGCGCAGCAGTTCGGCATCGACCTCGCCTATGACACCACCGATGCCGCGCCGGCGGACTTCGATGCGACCGTGCGCGCTTTCTTTGCCGATGGCGGAACCGGCGCCAACGTGACCTTGCCACACAAGCGTGCCGCGCTTGAGCTGGCCGACAGCGTGACGCCCACGGCCACGCGCGTGGGTACCGCCAATGTGCTCACAGCACTGCCCGACGGCCGTCTGGAGGCCCACAACACCGACGGCGACGGCATGGTGCGCGACATCACCGAACGCCACCACGAGGACCTGCGTGGCCATGACGTGCTGCTGCTGGGCGCCGGCGGCGCAGCGCATGGTGTGACCTGGTCACTGCTGGACGCCGGCATCGAGCACCTGACCGTGGTCAATCGCACGCCGGAGCGCGCCGACGAACTGGTCGACCGCATCGGCGAGCCGGCGCGTGCCTGCACCCGCTACTGGGACGACCTGGACACCATCGGCAGCTTCAACCTGATCATCAACACGACCTCGGCCGGGGTCAACGGCGGCACGCTGGATCTGCCGATGAGCCTGATCGGTTCGCGCGCACTGTGTTATGACCTTTCCTACGGCGGCGCGGCTTCCAGCTTCCTCGCCTGGGCACAAGCGGGCGGCGCACGCCAGGCGCTGGACGGCCTGGGCATGCTGGTCGAAACGGCCGCCGACAGTTTCGAGCGCTGGCATGGCAAGCGTCCGCAGACCGACCCCGTGTACAAGATGTTGCGTCAATGACTGAAACGACACCGGTCGTGGTGTTCGACTTCGACCTCACGCTGACCCGCTGGGACATGTCCGATGGTTTTTTTCGCTGGCTGATGCGCCGCAATCGCTGGCGTCGCGCCGTGCTGTTGCTGTCGTTTCCGCTCACCGGATGGCTGCTGCCGCTGTGTCGCACGCGCAAGCATTTCATCCGCTTCGTGATCTGGCTGGCCACGCTCGGGCATGACCGCGACGCGCTGCCCGAACTGGCCGAGCAATACCTCCGCTCGCTGCCCGAAGGCCATGCCTCGGCGCTGCTTCCGGTCGCGCTGGAACGCGTGCAATGGCACTTGGACCAAGGTCATCAGGTCGTCGTTGCCACCGGCTGTCTTGAATCGCTGGCGCGCGCGCTGCTCACCCACGCCGGTTTTGCCCATGTGCCACTTGTCGCTTCGACGCTGCGTCCGTTCATGGGCGGATTGGTGTCCGAACAACACTGCTTCGCGCGCAACAAGGTGCGCATGCTGGCCGCGCGCGGTTTTGCGCCGCCGTGGGCCGCCGCCTACACCGACCATCACGTCGACCTGCCGCTGCTGGAACAAAGCGACGAGTGTTATCTGGTCAGCCCGACACCGGAGTCGCTGGACCGCATTCGCCGGATATTGCCGGTCGAAGCGACCATTCTCGCCTGGCGCCAACCGGACGAGACGATGTAGGGCGGGTTGAGCCGCAGGCGTAACCCGACATCCGCCTCGCACCAACCATGTCGGGTTGATGAAGCCAACCCGACCTACGCTTCGGCGAGATAGCGGTCCTTGAGCTTGACGTAGTGCGCGGCCGAATAGTCCAGCTGCTCGATCGCGCGGGCGTCAAGCTGGCGCACCCGACGCGCGGGATTGCCCACCCACAACTCGCCGCTGCCCACGCGCTTGCCCGGTGGCACCAGTGCGCCGGCGCCGACGAAGGCGTGCGCCTCGACCACGGCACCGTCGAGAATCGTGGCATGCATGCCGATCAGGCAGGCGTCGCCCAGCGTGCATGCGTGCACCACCGCGCCGTGGCCGATGGTGACGTCGTTGCCGATCAGGCACGGTTGGCCGCCCGGCGTGTACGGGCCGTCGTGGGTCACGTGAATGACGGCACCATCCTGGATATTGCTGCGCGCGCCGATGCGGATATGGTTCACGTCGCCGCGAATGACCGCGCCGGGCCACACCGAGGCGTCGTCGCCCAGATGCACGTCGCCGATGACGGTGGCCGCGGCGTCGATGTAGACGCGCTGGCCGAGTACGGGTTCAATGCCTTGCCACGAACGTAGTCGATTCATGGCTCCGATTGTAAGCCGCCTGTCTCCCACGTGCCGTCTTCCAGCGCCCGACGCGTGTAGCGATAGCCCAGCTCGACGGCCTGTTCGTAGGCTTTCCACTCGATCAGGCCGACCTCGCCCAGCGGTGGCGTCAACAGGTGGTCGGCCAGTTCCCGCCGGCGCGCGCTGGTGACTTCGGTGTTGACCATGCCGGCGCGCAGCAAAATGGGCAACAACCCCGGCCGCAGGTGCCGAAACGACTGCACAAGGACGCGCCAGGCCGAGGGCAGGGCGCATTCGTCGATGCGCGCACCCAGGGCGTCGTCGGCACTGATGTCGCACGCGATGATCTCCGCCAGCCCTGCATCACGCATCACGTCGGTGGGCAGATTGTTGACCACGGCGCCATCGACGAGCACCTGCCCGCGATGCAATACCGGCGGCAGGACGCCGGGAATGGCGCTGGAAGCACGCAGCCAGTACCACAGCTTTCCGCTGCGCCGGACCACGGCGTGGCCATCGGTGAGGTTGGACACCACGCAAAAGTAGGACAGCGGCAAGTCCTCGATGTCACGCTCGCCATTCACCTCGCGCAGCAGATCGACGGTCCGGCGACCGCGGCTCAAGGCCACCAGCGGCAAGGTCCGGTCGGCCAATGGTCGGCCATCGACAAAAGCACGCCGGTACACTTCGTACAATTCGGCATCGTCCCACTCCATGGCTACGCCGGCGCCGATGATCGCTCCGATGCTGGTGCCGCCAACCGCGTCGATCTGGATGCCGGCTTCGCGCAGCGCCCGCACCACGCCGATGCCGGCAAAACCGCGTGCGCCGCCGCCGGAAAACACCAGACCGGTACTGTTGCGTGTCAGCAGGCGAGCCAAACGGGCCAGGTCGTGCTCCTGCCGCGTGCGACGCACATGGTGCTGGCGCAGTGGCCGCGTGAACGCGCTGTGCCAACGCCGTGCCGCGCCCGGCAAGATGGTGTCGTCCGGATGCAGCAGCAACAGGTAGCGCGGGCGCTCCCACGACGCGTGCGCATCCAGCGCGGCACGGTCCGGCCAGGCTTCTTCCTGGCGACCGGCATTGACCACCAGCAGCAGCGCATCGGCCTGGCGCCGACACAATTCGCGCCAGGCCGGATCGGTGCCGTCATCGACATACAGCACGAAGCGCACGTCGTCCTCGCGCTCGGCGAACCAGCTCGAATCGTGGCCCTCGGCAAGCGCGGCATCGGCCACCAGGCAATCGCCATACGGTTGCAGGACCCGGCGCAAGTGTTCGGCCAGTTCGCGCACCGGCACGTGGCGGTCGAATGGCAGCACGGCAAACGTGCGCGGCAACACCGTCGGTGGCTGGCGACCCTCTTCGAGCAACCGCTCCAGTGCCGATTGCGCGGCCCCGAGTATGGCTTGCGGGTGCTTCTCGATCAGCGCGTCGAAGCCGTCGCGCGGCAGGCGCAGCAGTTCCGAATCGCGCAATGCACGCACATCGAACGGACGTGCCTGCCGCGTCAGCATGCTGAATGCACCAACCGTCTCGCCGCTGCCGACCAGGCTGACCAGTTGCGGAGCACCGCCGGCCTCAGGCTCGCTGAACACGCCCAGACTGCCGGACTTGAGCACGTACAGCGCGTCCGGCGGCTCGTCGCACGCAAACAACAACCGACCACCGGGCACCGACATCGGCACCAGCTCGCGCTCCACCGAGGCCAGCTCGGTCGCGCTCAGGCGTCCGAACACCATGTTGCGTCGCAGCAGGTTTTGCGTATCGAGGCGACCCGGAGTCATGAGCGCACACAAGCTCCCTGGACGATGGACGGCCCATCATAGCCGGTGACGGGATGTTGCCGGCTACAGCCTCACACGGTCCTTTCCGATACGATGCCGCGTACACGCAAGCCATTCAAGAGAGTTCCCGGTCCATGCCCACCGACAACCCCCTGCTCGCCGAGTCCGGCCTGCCGGCCTTCGCGGCGATCCGTCCCGAACACGTGATGCCGGCCGTCGACGCCATCCTTGCCGAGTACCGCACCGCCATCCATGCCATCACCGCGGATCGCGCCACGCGTGATTTCGAACACGTCATGCTGGCCCAGGAACGACTGGAATCGCGCCTGACGCGCGCCTGGGCGCCGGTCGGTCATCTGCACTCGGTGGCCGATACCCCGGCGTTGCGCAAAGCCTACATGGCGGCCGAGGAAAAGCTCACCGACTTTGCCAGCGAGATGGGCCAGAACCGCGCGCTGTACGCCGCCGTCAAAACCGTGTCCGAGCATGCCGACGCCTCGTTCACGCGCGCGCAACACGCCGCGCTGGACCATGCACTGCGTGATTTCCGCCTGTCCGGCGTGGCGCTGGAGGAACCCGCACGCACGCGCTTTCGCGAGATCAGCAACGAGTTGGCGCGCCTGTCCACCGACTTTGCCAACGCCGTACTCGACGCCACCGACGCTTGGCAACACCACATCACCGACGAGAGCAAACTGGCCGGCATCCCCGCTTCGGGTCGCGCCGTGCTGCGCCAGTACGCGCGCGAAAAAGATCTGGACGGCTATCTGGTCACGCTCCAGCAACCAGCGGTGCTGGCGGTGATGATGCATGCCGACAACCGTGGTCTGCGCGAGAAGGTCTACTGGGCCTACCAGACGCGCGCGTCCGACCAGGGCCCGCACGCCGGCAAGTTCGACAACTCCGAGCGCATCGAGAAAATCCTGGCGCTGCGCCACGAAGCGGCGCAATTGCTCGGCTTCGACAATGCCGCCGAGGAATCTCTGGCGACCAAGATGGCCGACTCGCCGCTGACCGTGATGGAGTTCCTGCACGATCTGGTCAAGCGCGCGCGTCCCGTGGCCAAACGCGAACTCGACGAACTGCGACGGTACGCGCACCAGCACCTCGACCTGGACAATCTGGAAGCCTGGGACGTCACCTGGGTGTCGGAAAAGCTGCGCCGCGAACGTTATGCACTCGACGAGGAACAACTCAAACCCTACTTTGCCGCCCCGGCCGTGATCGACGGCCTGCTGGCGCTGGTCAACAAGCTTTACGGCATTACCTTCCATGCGCGTGACGACGTCGACACCTGGCACCCGGACGTGCGCTACTACGAGCTGCACGACGCCGACGGCCAGCCATTCGCCGGCCTGTACATGGACTTGTACGCGCGCTCGGGCAAACGCGGCGGTGCCTGGATGGACGTGTGCCGTCCACGCCTGCGCGACGGCGACACGCTGGCGCGGCCGGTCGCCTTCCTGACCTGCAACTTCGCACCACCGACCGGCGACACGCCGGCGCTGATCACCCATGACGACGTGCAGACGCTGTTCCACGAATGCGGCCACTGCCTGCACCACCTGCTGACCGAGGTCGACCTGCCCTCCGTCGGCGGCATCGATGGCGTGGAGTGGGATGCGGTCGAGCTGCCCAGTCAGTTCATGGAAAACTTCTGCTGGGACCGTCCGACCCTGGACCTGTTCGCACGCCATTACCAGACCGGCGAGGCGCTGCCGGACGAGTTGTTCCAGCGCATGCTCGACGCGCGGCATTACCACGCCGGCATGTTCCTGGTGCGACAGCTGGAGTTCGCCCTGTTCGACTTCCGCCTGCATCTGGAATACGACCCGGAGCAAGGCGCGCGCGTCATGCAAACGCTCAAAGCGGTACGCCGCGATGTGGCTGTGTTGCACCCGCCGGCCTGGCAACGCTTTCCGCACGGCTTCAGCCACATCTTCGCCGGCGGCTACGCGGCCGGCTACTACAGTTACCTGTGGGCCGAAGTGCTGTCGGCCGATGCGTTCTCGCGCTTTGCCGAAGCCGGCGGCATCGATGCCGCCACCGGCGCGGATTTCCGCCGCGAAATCCTGGCCATGGGCGCCACGCGCCCGGCGCTGGACAGCTTCGTCGCCTTCCGCGGCCGCGAGCCGCAAGCCGATGCGCTGCTGCAGAGTTACGGGTTGGCGCCGTAACTCTTGGCGGGCTCAACCACGCCCGCTGCAGATGATCAATGCGTCGACGTAGCCGTGGCCGGCAGGCGCGTGCGCAGCAATGAGTCAACGGCCTGCTGCCACGCGGGTGTTCCGGGTTTCGACTGCGGTGCTTCCGGGCCGAGTTTGGCTTGCACCGCTTGCTGCCAGGCACGCGTGCCTGGCTTGGGTCCGGCGTTGGTGTCGATGCGCAGCGCATGGCTGACCCACGCGTACCAGGCCGGTGAACCGAGCGTCGCATCGGCGGGCACAGCGGGCACTTGCTGCGCGACCGAGCCGGCTGATGCCGGCTGCGATTCGGGAGTCGAAGATGACGAGCATGCCGTCAGCGCGAGGGCGGCGAGGGCGCAATACACGAGGCGAATACGCATGACCAATACCGGGTGTGGAAGCCTTGCCAAGCCTAACCCGGCCATGCCCCGCAAAGGCTAAACGGCCATTAACCGGATGCACGTCCCTGTGCGGTTGCCGCCAGTGCGGCCGTCCGTGACTCAGAAGCCGAGGCCGACGCTCACCCACAATCGGCGTCCGTTGTCGACCATCCAGTTGCCGTCCAGGCCGGTCAGGCGGTTGCGCCGATCGACCGGCACGCGCTTGTCGGTCAGGTTGAGCAGCGCGGCGCGAATGTTCAGGTGATCGCTGAAGGTATAACTGACGCCCAGATCGTAAGTGGTCGATCCGGGGCGCTTGCGTACCCATTGCGCGCCGTTGCGGAAATTGGCCCAGTACTGGGGGCTGGAGCTGTGCAGGGCCAGCCACGTGGACCACTTGTCGATCGGTTGCCAGGCCAGACGCACGTCGACGGCGTCTTCGGGCGTGCGTGCCAGTGGCTGTCCACGCAGCGACTCACCATTGAACGCGTACTCGTCATCGCTCAAACGCTCGGACTGGATGTGCGTGTAGTTGGCGTGCAGCGTGAACGCGTCGGCGAACGGCCAGGTCAGGTTCAACTCGGCGCCGCGGTTGCGCGCCTTGCCGATGTTGCCCCAGGCATACAGGGCGCCGCTTGCGCCACTGCAGCGCTCGACACATTCGCTGAAAATCTTGTTGCGGAACTCGTCGTTGAAAATCGTGATGCCGGCCTGCAGACCGTTGGCACCCACGTATTGCAGGCCGATCTCGCTGCTGGTGCTGGTTTCCGGCTCAAGATCCGGATTGCCGGGCAGCTTGCCACGCGGCACGCCGATATGGCCGACGCCGGTCACGGCGACGTACTGCGGCGAGGTCTGGCGCAGGCCGGGTGCGCGGAAACCGCGTGCGATGCCACCGCGCAAGACCCAACGGTCACTCAGGTGGTAGACCGCGTACAGTCGCGGCGTCCACGCACTGCCGTAGCGTTCATCGTGGTTGTAACGGATGCCGCCGGTCACGGCCAGATCGTCGATGGGCCGGTATTCGTCTTCGGCAAACAGCGCCCACGAGGTGTTGTCCATGCCGCGGATGGTGTTGTTGCCCTCGTTGTTGGTGCCATCGAGATCATTGCGCATGTACTGTGCGCCGACGGTCAGCATGTTGCGGTCCAGCGGCAGGGTGAGCTTGCCATCGACGATGGTGTTGGCGATCTGGTTGACGGGGTAGAAGCGGCTGGGTGCGCCGTCAAGATTGTGGTGGGTCTTTCCGACCTCGCGGTACACGCTGATTTCCGAGCTGCCGAACGACCAGTTGCCGACATGCCGCAGCGAGTAGTGCGTGCGCTCGAACTCCAGATGCATGTCGCCGGCCGGTCGCAGGTGGGTTTGACCCTGGGTGGAGTCCTGCTCCAGGGTGTGTGTTCCGGCTTCGAACAACCATTGCTGATGTTCGTCAGGCGTCACGGTCAGGCGCGCCGTGCCGCCCTCGTCACGGGTCGCGTAAGCGCCGTCGATGACTTGCGATTCGGTACGGTCGTTGACCTTGCCCCAGACCTGAAAGCCGACCACGTCGCTGACCACCGGACCGGCCAGGTAGAAGTCACCGCCGCGGCTGTTGCCGAGGCTTGAATGTTGCTGGGCGATCGCGTGCAGATCGAACGCGCCGGTCCAGTGATCGGTGGGTTTGCGCGTGATGATGTTGATCACGCCACCGATGGCATCGGAGCCATACAGCGATGACATCGGTCCACGCACCACCTCGATGCGCTTGATCGCCTGCAACGGCGGAATCTGCGCCGACTGCGCCGCCCCGGTCACCTGACGGTGCGAATTGCCGCGCGTGCTCTGGCGCATGCCGTCGACCAGGATCAGGGTGTACTTGCCGGGCATGCCGCGAATGGAAATGTCCTTGCGGTTGGCATCGGAGCCGGTCACGGACACGCCGGGCACGTCGCCCAGTGCATCCTGAAGGTTGGTGAATGGCTGGCGCTCCAATTCCTGATGCGTGATCACGCTGACGCTGGCCGGCGCATCGATGGTCAACTGCTCGTAGCCGCTGGCGCTCACCACGACGGTGTCCAGTTGCGTGGTCTGCGGGCCGTACGGTGACGGCGCCGACTCGGCATGCAGGCCGGTCCCTGTCAGCAGGGCCGCAAGGCCCAAGCCGATGGCCGCGGACAGGTGAGTGGCGCGAAACGATTTCATGGGTGTTTCCTTGCCGGCCGTACATGGACGACCTTGGTTTGGTCGGCAACTGACGACGGGTTCATGGCTCGTCGGGTGGATACGCACGGCGCATCCACCCGACCGCGATGTGCGGGGGTCAGCTGGCCGGCGTAAG
The DNA here is from genome assembly GCA_035690885.1 of Oleiagrimonas sp. GTDB lineage: Bacteria > Pseudomonadota > Gammaproteobacteria > Xanthomonadales > Rhodanobacteraceae > Oleiagrimonas. Next base: position 50,619 of record DASSKC010000007.1, read on the forward strand.
GCGCATCACGCGGTCGCCTTCGGGGTCGTCGGCGCCGTGCGACTTGTTGATGGCGAAGACATGGCCCTTGCCGTCCACGGCGACATGGTTGGGATAAGTGCCGCCGTCCAGCCTGGCTACCCGCTCGCCGCTGGCCGGGTCGACCACGGCGATGGTGCCGGCCTTGCGGTTGCTGACGAAAGCCAGACCGCTGACCGGATCGAATGCGACATTCAGCGCGCCGGCGCCCACGGCAACATCATGCACGACCTTGCCGCTCAGCGGATCGACCACCAGCAGGTTGTGGCTTTTCTGTGCGGTCACCAGCACGCGATGGTGGGCTCCATCCCAGGCCACGCCGATGGCGCTTTCGGCACCGGGCAGGGCGATGAGCTTGTCGACGGTGTCGCTCGCGGTATCGATGACGGCCACGCGCGGGGTCTTGAGGTCGGGCACGTACAGTTTTCCGTCGGCCGCATTCAACGCCAGGCTTGCCGGCGCGAATGTGCCGTCGGCGCCTTCGGGCAGCAGCGGGATGCGTTTGACCAGCTTCAACGTGGCGGTGTCGAACACCGCGACATAGCCGCCCGATACCGCCGACGCGTAGGCCTTGCCGCGCTTGGCGTCAACGATGACGTCACGCGAGTGCGCCACCGTGCCTTCGGCAAACTGCTTGCGCAGCGACAGATCATCCTGATCATAGACCGCCACCGTGTCCTGGCGCGTGTTGGTCACCCACACGGTGCCGTGCGCATCATCCACGTCCACGCCGTAGACGGCATACAGGCCCGGCTTGCCTTCGGCCACGGTCGGCGGCGTGGTGCTGGCCAGCACCTGCAAGGTCTGCGGGTCGACCTTCAGCAGCTGCGACTGCCGGATCGGTGGCCGACCGACCGCGCTGGTCACGTACAACACGTCATTGCGCTCGCTGTAGGCGGCCTGGTACAGCCCGTGTACCAGCTTGTTGTGCGCCACGTCGAATCGCGGCTTGTCGGCCAATGCCGTTGCGGAGCACAGCGTCAGCACCAGCGCCAACAGCCACACGGTCGGTCGGCGCCGCAGCGCGCGAGGAAAATGATGATTCATGGGAACGTGCCTGCGAATGAAAAGTCCGTCAAAGTCCGGGCATCGGCGCGCACGAAGGCACTCCGAGACCCGTTGTCGGGCCAATTTTAAATAGGAATAGTTCTCAATTGCAAACAAGTCGCATTCAACACCCGGTTGATATCAAGGAAATGATATCCATTCGCAATGATATGATGCGTCCGCTCCCTTGTCCCCGTAGCCGACACGCGCACCCATGAATCGACTCGTCCGCCCCTTGCTGCTTGCCTGCATCCTGATGGCCGGCATCGTCATGCATGCCGGCGTCATCGCCGCGCCGATCAAGATCGTGGACGTGCGCGGGCGCACCATCACGCTGTCGCAACCGACGCACAAGCTCGCCATCGATGACGGTCGCTTCCTGGTGGCGCTGTCGTTGCTGCTGCCCGACCCGGTCAAGGTGCTGGCCGCGTGGCCGCACGACATCAATCGCCTCGGCAAGCGCACCTACGCGTTGTATGTGAAGAAATTCCCGGCCATCAAACAGGTGCCGCGCGTGGCCAGCTCGGCGGGCAACTTCAACATGGAAGCACTGCTGGCGGCCGATCCGGACGTGGCCGTGTTCTCGCTTGGCCACGGCCCCACCAGCGCGCAGACCGCGATGCTGAAGTCGGTCGGCATCCAGACCGTGTTCATCGACTTCGCGCGCCATCCGTTCAAGAACCAGGACCACAGCCTGCGCATCCTCGGCAAGCTGACCGGCTCGCTGGACCAGGCCAAACGCTTCATCGCGTTTCGCAAACAACGCATGGACGCGATCCGGCAAAAGGTCGCCACGCTCGCGCCGTCGCAGCGACCGGGCGTGTTTCTGGAAGCCCACGCCGGCATCTCCAACGATTGCTGCTACTCGCCCGGCAAGGGCAACGTCGGCGCGTACATCGACTTTGTCGGCGGCCACAACATCGGCGCGGAGGTGATTCCCGGCGCATCGGGAAAACTGAGCATGGAATACATCCTCTCGCGCAACCCGAAGGTGTACATCGCCACCGGCGGTCCGCAGCTGGCGAAGACTGGCGGCTTGGTACTGGGTCGCGGCTTCAGCAAGCAACAGGCGCGCGCTTCGCTCAAGCGCATCACCGAACGCCACGGCATCGCCCACATGGGTGCGGTGCGCCGCGGCGACGTGCACGGGTTGGCACATCAGTTGTTGAAATCACCACTGGATATCGTCGCCATCGAGGTGCTGGCCAAGTGGATTCATCCGCAGTTGTTCGCCGGGCTCGATCCGGCCGAAACGCTGGCCACCATCAATCGCGAGTTTCTGGCGGTGCCGTACACGGGGACATTCTGGGTGAGTCTGAAGCGGTAATCGGACCGGGCATGGCCCCCGCGCGCTATATGGATGCCACGCCGTCCGACGATGCCAACCCGTCAACCATCACCTGCACCCGCCCGTGCGAGCAATGCTCGATGCGCGCATCGACGTGGTAGACCTCGGCCAGCAATTCGGGCGTCAGGGCCTCGGCCGGCTCGCCGCACGCGGCCAGCCGACCTTGCGCCAGCACCACCACGCGATCGGACCATTGCGCCGCAATCTGCAAATCATGCAATACCACCAGCACCGTCATGCCCTGCTCGCGCGCCAGCCGCTGCACCAGTTGCATGACCTGTTGCTGATACTTGAGATCCAGCGCGCTGATCGGCTCGTCCAGCAACAACAGGCGCGGCCTGCGCACCAAGGCCTGGGCCAATGACACGAGCTGTCTTTGACCGCCGGACAACCGCGCCAGCCCCTCCATGGCCAGATGCTCGATACCGACTTGCGCCAGCGTCTCGACGGCACGGCCCACGGCGTCGCCGGTGCTGCCCGGCGCAGCCTCGGCATGCGCGGCGCGCAAGGCACCGATCACGGTTTCCAGCACCGTCAGCGCGACCCCGCCGGGCAGCGTCTGCGGCATGTAGGTCACGCGACGCGCACGCTCTGCCAACGGCATGTGCACCAGCTCCTCGCCAGCCAGCATGATCGAGCCGTGCGCCGGCAGCAAGCCGGCCAATGCGCGCAGCAGCGTGCTTTTGCCGGCCGCATTGGGACCGAGCAGCGCATGCACGGCGCCGGCCGGCAGGTCCGGCAAGGTCAACGATTCGATGACCGGACGGCGCCGGTAGCCGGTACTGAGCTCGCGTATCGCCAGAGCGTCCATTACACGCGCCCCGGCCGCCGGAAAATCAGGAACAGGAACAGCGGTACGCCGACCAACGAGGTAACGATGCCGACCGGCAGCACCACGCCCGGCACCAGGGCCTTGCTCAGCGCGGACGCCAGCGACATCAACGCGGCGCCGCTGAGCACGCTGGCCGGCAGCAGGAAGCGGTGGTCCTCGCCCACCAGCATGCGCGCGATATGCGGCCCGACCAGGCCGACAAAGCCGATGATGCCGACAAACGCCACGCTGGTCGCCGCCAGCAGGCTGACCCGCAACAACGACGCGAAGCGCAGCCGTGTCACGTTCACGCCCAGACTGCGCGCACGGTCCTCGCCCAGCCGCAGCGCGGTCAGACTGGACGCGGCATACAGCGAAAACGGCACCACCAAGCACAGGATCAGGGCCAGAATGCCCACATGCGGCCAGGTCCCGCGCGACAACGAGCCCATGGTCCAGAACACCAACTGCTGCAGCTCGGTCTGCGAGGAAATCGACTGGATGAACGTGACCAGCGCATTGAACGCGAACACCAGCGCGATGCCGAACAGGATCACCGTGCCGGTGCCGGCATCGCGCAAGCGCGTCAGCAATTGCAGCAGCAACAACGAGCCGAACGCGAACACGAACGCGTTGATCGACACCATCCAGTCCTGGCCAATACCCGGCAAGGTGATGCCGAGCACGATCGCCAATGCCGCGCCGAACGAGGCCGCCGACGACACACCGAGCGTGAACGGGCTGGACAGCGGGTTGTCGAGCAAGGTCTGCATCTCGGTGCCGGCCAGCGACAACGCCGCCCCCACCAGCAAGGCCATCAGCGCATGCGGCAGGCGCAACTCGCGCACGATGAACACATCGTTGGCCGCCATCAAGCCGGGATCGAACAGCGCCTGCAACACCGCCGTCCAGCCCAGTCCGGACGAGCCGGTCACCATGTCCAGCACCAGCGCCACCACGCACAACGCGGCCAGCCCCGCGACAATGGCGGTGCGGCGCACAATCAGCTTGCGATAGGCTGTCACCAACCCCGCACGGGTGGTTTCCGGTGACCGTGTGGCGGCGTTCGCCATGTCCAGACTTCCCGACCTGCTGCAATACACAAGAGCACGATGATCGCATGATTGATCTGCCATCCTCCACTGCGTGGGAGCCGCTGGCCCTGCCCGACGCCTGGGCCACACACGTACGCGCGCGTGCCAATGACACACCGTACCGCGTGCAGATCCAGCGGCCGCAGACGCCGCCCCCGGCGGCCGGATTTCCACTGGTGTACGTGCTCGACGGCCACGACCTGTTCACCGGCGTTGCCGACACCGTGCGCCGCGCCAGCCGCCGTCCCGAGTCCACGGGCATCGCGCCGATGGTGGTGGTCGGCATCGGCCACGAGGGCGATACGCAAGCCCGCGCCGCCACCCGTCGCCGCGACTGCACGCCCGGGCACTGCAGCACCGAAACGGTGACCGGCGCGACCGGTGGCGCCGCCGCCTTCCTCGATTTCATCGACCGGCAGCTGGTCCCCATGATCGAGGCGGACATCCCCGTCGACCGCGCGCGGCGCGGCCTGTTGGGCCATTCACTGTCCGGCTATTTCTGCCTGTGGGCACAAGCCGTGCGACCCGATGCCTTCGCCTGCTTCGCGGCCATCAGCCCTTCGATCTGGTGGAACCCTGCCACATTGCAAACCCCGGCAGCGTCCGAGCCGTCACCGCGCACCTATCTCGCCGCCGGTCAATGGGAAGGCGAGGCGGCCCCGTGGCAACACACCCTGGCCGCCGATCCCGCCGGTCTCGCGCGCCGACAACAACGCCAAATGATTCCACGCACCCGTGACCTGGCCACGACACTTGCCCGCGCCCACGGCGATGACGCCGTGCATTTCGACCTGCTGGCCGGCGAGGATCACGCCTCGGTCGTCGCCCCGGCCGCCACGCGGGCACTGCGCTTCATGCAGCACGCACCGACTGCTTGAAGCGGCCGTCTCGGTCGGATGCCGCACTATTGCGCGTAAACGAGATAGTCGGTCACACCCGGATCGTGACCCAGCTGAGACAACAGCGTGGTCACCTGCCCGCGGTGATGCGTCTGGTGATTGAACATGTGCGCCACCACCAGCCACACCGGCAGTTCGCGCACGTGGCGCTTGGTGTTGCCGTAACGCATGGTTCGCGCCAGCAGCGCATCGGACAATTCCTCGACCCAGCACACGATGACCTCGTCGGTCGCTCTCCGCTCACGCGCCAGCTCGGCAAAGTCCGCGCACACTTCCTGCCGCAACGATGAAACCTCGTGCACCAGGGCCGCGCCGTCAAGTGACACCAGCTCCGGAAACGCCTTGGCGAACCGACCCAGCCAGATCCTGTCGGCCAGCAGGATGTGATTCAAGGTGCCATGGATGGAACCAAAGAACGCACCCATATCCTTCCTGCGCTGCTCATCGCCGAGCTTCGCGACATGCTCGAATAACGATTGATTGAACTCGCGGTTGTACTTGGCAAACCCGCGAAACTGATCCTGATGCGTTCCCATTGCGTCCTCTGACAAACCATTGCGCGGCGCCCAAGCGGAACCGGGATTATATTGTCGCCGGCACGAATGGCACTTACTTAACCGCTGTCACCGGCTCGGCGCCTACTGCTCGTGTAGGTCGGGTTGGCTTCATCAACCCGACGTTCAAGCTGGTCGAGCTACGCGGCAAGTACGTCATTACGCTGGCAGATGGCTGATTGTTGGGTTACGGCCTGCGGCCTAACCCAACCTACTGGATACCCAATCCCTCACCCGTGCCGGCCAGTTTGGCGGGCTTAAGTAAGTGCCATTCGTCGCCGGCACCGTTTTCGGTCGCCGATGGATCACGCCGCGTTGCGTCCCGAATCGTTACCACCATCGCGGGTCAGGCAAAGTGCTCCGAACCGACATCGGTGTTCGCGGGCTCCATGAAATACTCGTGCAGGTACTTTTCGCCCTCGTCACAGAGGATGGTCACGACGGTATCAAGCTCGGGGAACTGTTCGCGTATGCGCCGGGCGGCGAGCATGTGTGCGCCGGAACTGGGGCCGCATAGCAAGCCATGGTCCTGCGCCAGCCGGCGCATGGATGCGACGGCTTCCTCGCTGGACACGCTCAATGTCTCGCGCACCAGGTCGGCGTGGCGTTGGAAGATGCCCGGAACGAAGCCATCGGAAATCCCCTCGATCTGGTGGGTGGAGATTTCGCCGCACACGATGGTGCACGACTCGGACGGCTCCATCGCGAACAGGCGAACGGCGGGATTGGCTTCGCGGAAAGCCTGCCCCACGCCGACCAGCGTGCCACCGGTACCGACGCCGAGCACCAGCGCATCGGGTGTCTTGCCGGCCGGAAGCTGGGCCAGGATCTCGGGACCCAGCAAGACCCGGTTTTCCTCCACATTCCACTCCGATTCAAACTGGCTGGGGCAGAAATAACCCGGTTGCCGACCCAGTTCGCGCGCTCGCTTCAGTGCCTCGTTGACATGAAAGCTGCCGCAAAACAGCACCTCGGCACCATACGCTCGCGAGATGGCGACACGCTCGCTGGACAAGCCTTGTGGCATCACCACCAGCATGCGGTAACCCTTGACCGCCGCCACCATCGACAGCGCGTTGCCGGTATTGCCGCTGGTCGCCTCGACAATGGTGTCACCCGGCTTGAGCGCCCCTTCGTGCTCGGCGTGCTCGATCATGTACTTGGCAATACGCGCCTTGATCGACCCGGAAGGATTGAGGAACTCGAGTTTTGCATGCACCCCGTCCAGTTCGAGCAGCGGGGTGTTGCCAATCGCATCGAGGATATTGGCGGATACACCGGGATAATGCGGGTTCATCGGGTTCACTCCTGAAGCGGCAACACCATTCAGCCTGTGCCTGTGGACCGAATGCGCCATTATGCTGTCGACTATTGCGTAACTCACTGACACAGATCAACTTTCGCAGCGATTCCGTATCTTGGCGCCGCGCCTGTCCGGGGCAGTGGTGAACGTGCCTCGTTCGTGCACACCCCGTCGGCACGCCCTCGACTGCGACCGGACCGCGTGAGTGATAGCCTTGCCTCGACAGCGCATTGACGCGCTGATCCGACAACAATTGGAGGGGAACCATGCAACGTATTCATGCTCTGGCAGCGACGGTTTGTCTGGCCGTCGCCGGCACCTTGGGCATCGCCGTGCCTGCGGCGGCCGCGCCCGGCGCGCCAACGCCGGAAACATCGGACAGCGCGACGCAGCTGCCGAAAATCGAGTGGACGCGCTTCAAGCTGCCCAACGGGCTGACCGTGGTGGTCAGCGAAGACCACAAGGCGCCGGTGGTGGCCGTGGCCGTGTGGTATCACGTCGGTTCGGCGCGCGAACCGATGGGCAAGAGCGGCTACGCGCACCTGTTCGAACACCTGATGTTCGAAGGCTCGGCGCACCACCAGGGCACGTTCTTCGAGCCGTTCGAGAAGGCCGGCGCGATCGGCATGAACGGCACCACCGCCAACGACCGCACCAACTACTTCGAGACCGTGCCGACCACCGCGCTGGACATGGCGCTGTGGATGGAATCGGACCGCATGGGCTGGCTGCTGCAGGGCCTGACCAAGGGCGGCGTCGATCAGCAGCGCGGCGTGGTCCAGAACGAAAAGCGCCAGGGCGAAAACCAACCCTACGGCAAGGTCAGCAAGCGCATCCGCGCCAACACCTATCCGCTCAACCATCCCTATCACCACACCGTCATCGGCTCGATGGACGACCTGGACGCGGCGTCCATCGGTGACTTCAAGCAGTGGTTCAAGCACTATTACGGCCCCAACAACGCCACCCTGGTGATGGTTGGCGACATCACCCCGGCGCAGGCGAAAGCCAAGGCGCTGAAGTATTTCGGCAACATCCCGCCCGGCCCGCCGGTGCCGCAGCTGCAGCCGTGGACGTATCAACGTCACAGCTCCACCCACGACGTCATGTATTCGAATGTACCGCAGGTGCGCATCTACCGTGAGTGGAACACGCCGCACGGCGGCACCCACGCCGACAACATGCTGAGCCTGGCGGCGAGCATCCTCGGCGACGGCAAGACCTCGCGTCTGTATCAGCGCCTGGTGTACGAAGACAAACTGGCCGACAGCGTCTCGGTCAGCGACCGTTCCGGCGAACTGGCCTCGCAGTTCATGGTGCGCGTCGACGTCAAGAACGGCGTGGACCCGGACAAGGTGAAGGCCGCCATCGCCGATGAACTGCAGACCTTCCTCGACAACGGCCCCACCGCCGACGAGCTCGATCGGGCCCAGACCGGTTTCCGCGCCTACTTCGTCAGGCGCCTGGAAAAAGTCGGCGGCTTCAGCGGCAAGGCCACCCTGCTGGCCGCCGGACAGGTCTACCACGATGACCCCGGCGCCTGGCGCGAGAGCCTGGCCGACATGATGGCCGCCACGCCCGAAGACGTGCGCAGCGTCGCGCGCAAATGGCTCGGCGAAGGCGACTACACGCTGGTGGTCAAGCCACTGCCCGAGGGCAAGACGCTGGCCGATGTGGAACACACGGACAAGGGCCTGGGCCCGGCACCCGGCAAGCCCGAGCTGGTCACGCCGGCCGAAACCGACTGGCATGCGGTGAGCAGCGATGTCGACCGCAGCAAGGGCGTGCCCGAAGTCACGCACTATCCGGACCTCACCTTCCCGACACTGCAACACGCCACGTTGGACAACGGCATCGAGGTCACCCTGGCCGAACGCCACAGCGTGCCGCTGGTGGAAATGAGCCTGCAGTTCGACTCGGGCTACGCCTCCGACCAGGGGCACAAGCTCGGCCGTGCCAACTTCACCATGGGCATGCTCGACGAGGGCACCGACAAGCTCGACTCGATCCAGATCGCCAAACGCAAACAACGTCTGGGCGCACGGATCGACACCGGCTGCGGGCTCGACGCGTGCACCGCCTCGCTCAACGCGCTGACCGACAAGCTGCAGCCTTCGCTGGCGCTGTTCGCCCACATCGTGCGCCACCCGGCATTCCGCAAGGCCGACATCCGCCGCATCCGCGGCCAGTGGCTGGCCGGCATCGCGCATGAAAAGGCGCGCCCGACCACGCTGGCACTGCGCGTGATGCCGCGCCTGTTGTACGGCAAGGGCCATGCCTACGCGATGCCGTTCACCGGTTCGGGCACTACCGCGTCGATCAAGGCCCTGACCGCCGCGGACATGCATGCGTTCATGCATGACTACATCCGCCCGGACAACGTGCGCATCATGGTCGCCGGCGATATCGACATGGACACCCTGGTCGATGAACTCAACCAGGCATTCGGCGACTGGAGCGCGCCGGACACGCCGGTGCCGCACAAGGACATTGCCAAGGTGACGCCACCCGAGCACCCGCGCGTGTTCCTGATGGACCGCCCGGGCTCGCTGCAATCGGTGATCTTCGCCGGCCTGGTCGCGCCCTCGACCAAGGCCCCGAACAACCTCGCCATCGAAACCATGAACGGTGCGTTCGGGGGCACGTTCACCTCGCGCCTGAACATGAACCTGCGCGAGGACAAGCACTGGGCCTACGGCGCGTTCAGCTTCCTGCCCAGCGCCGTCGGGCAACGACCGTTCCTGATCTACGCCCCGGTGCAGACCGACAAGACCGCACCGTCGATCAAGGCGGCACTGCAGGAAGCCAAGGCCGTCAGGGGCGCCAAGCCACTGACCGAAGCGGAGATCAACAAGATCCAGATGAGCCGCATCCGCGCCATGCCGGGCCAGTACCAGACCAACGGTGCGGTGCTTTCGGCGATGCGCGACATCGCGCTCTACGACCGGCCAGACGACTACGTGCAGACGCTGAAATCACGCATCCAGGGCCTGAGCGATGCCGAAGTGGAAGCCGCAGCCAGGGAGGTCATCCAGCCCCGGCATTTCATCTGGGTGATCGTCGGCGACCTGGACAAGATCAAGGCACCCATTGCCGCGCTCGACCTGGGTCCCATGCAGGAACTCGACGCCAACGGCAAGCCGATCGATTCGGATGCCGACAAATAAGGGCGTTTGCAGTCAATCGGCTCGGATTTGCCTCGGGCCGATTGATCAGAAGGGGCGGGCGCGGCGGCCTTACCGCCGCCCCGCCACCTCATCGACATGCTTCAACAAGTCCGCCGGATCTTCGTAGACACGAAACGCGCCGGCAGCCTGCAATTCTTCCTGACCGTAACCGCCGGACAACAATCCCACGCCGAGACTGCGTGCCCGCTGCGCGGCAAGCATGTCCCAGATGCTGTCGCCGATGACCAGGGCGCGGTCCATGTCCACGCCAAGCCGATCGGCCGCGGCAAGGAACAGGTCGGGATCGGGTTTGGCATAACGAACCTGATCGCGGGTGACGACCGGGACGCGTTCGGGATCGACACCGAGGGCCTTGAGGTTGTGCGAGGCCGTTTCCATGCGCCCGCTGGTGGCCACGGCCCAGGGCAACTCGTTGCTGGTCAGGTATTTGAGCAGCTCGCGCGCGCCGGGCAGGGGGCGGATGCCGGGCGCGTAGCGGCCATAGGCTTCGGCGTGATGGGCGCGCAGGCGTTGCAGGCGGTCTTCGGTGACGTCCAGGCCGGTTTCGCGCAACAGGATGTTGGTGAACAGGCCGCCACTCATGCCGATCTTGCGGTGGATGCGCCACACCGACAAGTCGATGCCTTCCTGATCGAGCGAATATTTCCAGGCCAGCACGTGCTGGTAGACGCTGTCGACCAGGGTGCCATCAAGGTCGAACAGGAAGGCGGTCGTCAGTCGAGGCATGGTGGTCACTCCGTCACATGGGGAACCATTGTGCGCACAAGCGCGCCGAATCTGAAATGACCGGTGGTTGGGACATCACGTGGCCGCGATACCATGGGCAGATGCGGGACCACGCTGCCAGCATGACGCCGCCGAATGCCTGCACAAGCAGCGTGGAAGACGACACGCGGGCTGGCAACAGCTTGCCGTACGGGGTGGTGATGGCCACCGCCGGTGCATCGGCGTTGGCCAGGGCTTGCGGTCTGCCCGCATTGACCGCGCCGTTGCTGGCTCTGGCCATCGCGCAAGCGGTGTATATCCCGCTCACCGGTGTCTGGCGTCAACACCGGACGTGGCGAGCGCAATGGGCGATGGGTTCCCCCAGCCAGCTTGCGGGAGTGCATACGGTGCCGCTGGGTCTGGCGGTCATCAGCGGCGGTCTGGGTGACCTGGGCGCGAGCGATGTCGCGCCATGGCTGGAACCCGTGGCCATCTTCAGCCTTGTTCTCGCCTGGGTGCTGACCCTTGTCTGCATCGGCCGCTTTGCATGGTCGTTGATGACGCGCGGAATGCATCTCGAAACCGTCGACGGCGCGTGGTTTCTGGTGCCGGCGGCATTGCTCGGCACGGGCATGGCGACGCTCACGCTCGCCGACTCCGGATCGGTGGTATGGACCTGGCTCGCCCTCGGCAGCGTGCTGGGCGGATGGGCCGGCTACTGCGCCACGGCAATAGCGGCGGCTACGCGAATACGCCGCTGCGGTATCCGTGGCGTGGCTCAGGCACCGTGGTGGATCGCCATGGGCTGCGCGGGCCTGGCGGTGGCCGCGCTGGGCCACCTGCTGCACGCCCACGATCCGGGGCCGATGCTGCACGCCGGGCTGGCCGCGGTGATGTTGGCGACCGCGGTGCTTGCCGTGATCCTTTGCGTACCGATTGTCGGGGGCAGTGTGCGGTTTCTGTGTCTGAACTGCCGGTTTCGTGCTCTTGCCGCCTGGCCGCCCACGTTTTCGACGGCCGTGTTTGCGTTCGGTTGTCTGCAGGCAGGCGAGGTTTTGTCCTTGCCCGCGTTTCGATGGCTGGGGTTCGGTGCCGGTTGCGCGACCCCGGTGTTCTGGGCAACCACCACCGGCTGGAATGTCGCACACCATTGCGCCAACCGGATGTCCGGGCGGCGCAATGGTGTCGAATAGACGCTGTCGGCGAGAGCCTTCCTGCCCGTCGCTCGAAGCGGCTCACCACCGCTTCAAAAGCGTCCGGCCTGCAGATCGGCGATGGCTTCGTGGATCTGGCGCGTGTTGTTCATCACGAACGGGCCATAGCGGACGACCGGCTCATGCAAGGGTTTGCCGGCGACCAGCAGCAGGCGGGCGGCGGTCGCACCGGCCTTCAGCTGCACGTGGTCGCCGTCAGCCAGCACGGCCAGCTCGCGATGGGCCAGGGTGTCGTCGGTGCCAACATGCACGTCGTCGCCATCGAACACGTAGGCGAAGGCGTTGTGGCCTTCGGGCACCGGTACGTCGATGCTGACGCCGGGCGCAAGCGCGATGTCCAGATACAGCGGTTCGGTGGCCACGCCGTTGACCGGCCCGGTGGTCTCGCCGAGAGTGCCGGCGATGACGCGCACCTTGACCCCCTCGGCGGGCTGCACCTCGGGAATGTGCTCCGGCGCGATGTCCTGATAGCGCGGGTCGGTCATCTTGTCGCTGGCCGGCAGGTTGACCCACAGCTGGAAACCGCGCATCAGGCCCTCTTCCTGCTCCGGCATTTCCGAATGCTGGATGCCGCGGCCCGCGGTCATCCATTGCACGGAACCGGCGGTCAGCAGGCCGCTGTTGCCCTGATTGTCACGGTGCCGCATGCGCCCGTCGAGCATGTAGGTGACGGTTTCGAAGCCGCGGTGAGGGTGCTCGGGAAAGCCGGCAATATAGTCGCCCGGCTGGTCCGAACCGAACTCGTCCAGCAACAGGAACGGATCAAACATGTCCAGTGCCGGCTGGCCGATGACGCGAGTCAGGCTGACGCCGGCACCATCGGAAGTGGGCATGCCGCGAACGCGCTGGGAAACGTGGCGAAAAGTCATGGGACGGGTACCCCGCTCAAGTGGATATGTCCACGATATGCGGGTGAAGGTCGGCGTTGCCAGTGGGG
>DASSKC010000008.1:0-41051 GCA_035690885.1 Oleiagrimonas sp.
ACGTTGCGCACGACCGTCGCCCGGTCCAACTCCTGATGACTCATCGTCAACACATCCCCGTCCACGGCCCCTCGCTTGGTGTTTGCCCAAAGGGGACACTTTAACTTTGGGCGAAGGGGACATTACGGCTTTGGGCTAACAGGTCACGAGACGATCCTCGTCATGAAGTGGGACGCATGCTAGACTTCGTCATCCATCGTGTAAAACGAATTATTCAGAAGCAACCAATCGAAATATACGATTATGGAATTGCGTGAACTGGAAACCTTTCGTGCCGTTGTCGACAGCGGCGGCATGAGCCATGCCGCCGCCCGGTTGAATCGCGCGCAATCGAGCGTCACCGCGCGCATACGGCAGCTGGAATCCTCGCTGGGTGTGCCGTTGTTCGAGCGTGACGGTCGGCGCCTGCGCCTGACCGCGGCCGGTGACGTGCTGGTGGGATATACCGACCGCCTGCTCGATCTGGCCAGCGAGGCACGCGCGGCGGTGCGCCGCGACAGCGTGTGTGGTCGCCTGCGCCTGGGCACCATGGAAAGCGTGGCCGCGACCCGTCTGCCGGAGCCACTGGCCGCTTTTCATCGGCGCTATCCCGATGTGTCGGTGGAGCTGCAGACGGCGCATTCGCGCGATCTGCAGCGTCAGCTTCAGGCCGGCGCGCTGGATGTGGCGATATTCAGCGGCGAGGTCGACGGCGAGCGTTTTGTCAGTCAACCCTGGTATGCCGAGGAGTTGGTGGCCGTGACCGCGGCCGGGGAGTCGCTGCGCGACGCCAAGCGCCTGGCTGGCGGCACGGTGTTGGTGTTTCGCGGCAACGGTTGCGCCTATCGACGCCGCTTCGAGGAGTGGCTGCAGAGCTTGCGCGTGGTGCCGGCGCGGATTCTGGAGTTTGCCTCCTACCACGCGTTGCTGGCCGCCGCCGCGGCCGGTGTGGGGTGCTGCGTGGTGCCGCGTGCGGTGCTGGACATCTACCCGCAGCGCGATGCGGTGTCGGTGCACAAATTGCCGGCGCGCATCGCTCGCGTGCGCACGGCCGTGGTGACGCCGCGCGGGCGTCACTTGCCGGCGTTGACCCGGCTGGTCGATTGCCTGCGCGACGATTGTGCCAGCGCGCGCAAGCCCACACGCAAGGAGCGCGCATGAATTGCGTGGTGTTTGGCGGATCGGGGCAGATCGGCGGCTTCCTGCTGCCGCGCTTGTGCGCCGATCAGGTGGCTACGACAGCGTTCAGTCGCGAGCCGCGGGCGGACGCAGGCGGTGTGAGCTGGCGCCAAGGTCGGCTGCCCGGTGCGGTGCCGTCATTGCCCGACGCGGTCACCGCCATCGTTTGCCTGGGACCGCTGGATCACTTCACCGAGTGGCTGGAACGGGCGCGCATCAGCGGCTCGCCGCGCGTGGTGGCCATGTCGTCGATGAGCGCGCAAAGCAAACGCGACTCGCCCGTGGCCGCCGAGCGCGAGCTCGCTTCGCGGCTGCGTAGCTCCGAGCAACGCCTGTTGGCGCGCTGCCGGGACATGGGCAGCGCCTGCACCATTCTGCGCGCGACGCTCATATACGGCGGCACCAGTGGCAGTCTCGAGCGCTTGTCGGCAAAGGCACGCCGTTGGCACGTGTTTCCCCTGTTGCGGGGCCGCGGCTTGCGCCAGCCCGTGCATGCCGATGACCTTGCCCGGGCCGTGGTTGCGGCGCTGGGTCGACCGCAGGGCGAGGGCATTGTTCAGATCGGTGGTGGCGAGCGCCTTCAGGCGAGCGCGATGTTCGCCCGCGCGCGCCGCCAGCTGGCGGTACACACCCTGGGCGTACCGTTGCCACACGGCATTTGTCACCTTTTGGCCGGCGTCAGCGGGCGTGGTCGCGGCGTGGTGGAGCGTCTGGGTCAGGACCTGATCGCCGACAATGCGCGGTTGATCGCGTTGCTTGGCGTCGAGCCACGATCGTTTCAGCCGCAACCTCCCGCGAGCAAAGGTGTCAGTAGCTGAGTCCGATGCGTTTCATCACCTTGCCGGTGAGCCACGCCGGGCCGATCAGCAGGTAAGCCAGGTCGGTGAGAAAGGACGGCCGCTGGCCCTCGATGACATGGCCGACGAACTGCCCGATCCATGCCAGCACGAACAGCGCCACGGCCAGCCACAGCAGGCCGTGGAAGCCGAGCACGCCATACAGCCCGTGCGTGATCAGGCCCATGGCGACGAACACCAGTGCCATGGCCCAGCCCATGCTGCGCGACAGGCGGTGATAAAAGAGATAGGTGGCAAACATCGCCAGCACCGACCACGCACCCTGATGCATCAGCGTGGTGGGGACGGGAATCAGCCACAGCAGGGCAATGACGCACCACAGGATCACCGGCACGCAGACCCAATGGATGGCCCGATTGGTCGGGTGACGATGGTCGTTGGCGTAGCTTTCAAACCAGTCGTGGATGGATCGCATCAATGCACCGTGCTTCGGGAGACAAGATTCAGGACCAGCACGCCGGCGACGATCAAGGCGATGCCGACAAAGCCGGCCAGGTCGATCTTCTGCTTGAACGCGATGATGCCGATCAACGTGATCAGTACCGTCCCGGCACCCGACCATACCGCATAGGCGATACCGACCGGCATGTGCTTGAGGGTGACCGCCAGAAAATAGAACGCGACCGCATAGCCGGCCAGCACCAGCAGGCTCGGCCAGAGCCTGCTGAAACCGTCGCTGGCCTTGAGCGCGCTGGTGGCGATCACTTCGGCGACGATGGCGATGACGAGGGCGAGCCAGGCGTTCATGGGCAGCGCATGATCAGGCGACACGGATGCCGGCGAGCTTTTCCAGCGCTTCGGCGTAGCGGGCCGCGGTGCCTTCGATGACGCGTTGCGGCAGCTTCGGGCCGGGTGCGCGCTTGTTCCAGTCCAGCGTTTCCAGATAGTCACGCACGTACTGCTTGTCGAAACTCGACGGGCTGGTGCCGACCTGATAGGTGTCGGCGGGCCAGAAACGTGACGAGTCCGGCGTCAGCATTTCGTCCATCACGTACAGCGTGCCGTCTTCGTCGGTGCCGAATTCAAGCTTGGTGTCGGCAATGATGATGCCGCGTTCGGCCGCGTATCCGGCAGCGAAGCGATAGATGGCAAGGGTCGCCTCGCGGACCTTTTCGGCCAGCTCGCCGCCGACCTCGGCGACCATCCGGTCAAAACCGATGTTTTCGTCGTGGTTGCCGCTGGCGGCCTTGGTCGAGGGTGTGAAGATCGGTTCGGCCAGTTGTTCGGCCTGGCGCAAGCCGGTCGGCAACTCGATGCCGCACAGCGAACCGGTGGCCTGGTAGTCCTTCCAGCCCGAGCCGATAAGGTAGCCGCGCGCAATGGCCTCGACCGGGACCGGTTTCAGGCGCTTGGTCACGACCGAGCGCTGCACGTAGAGCGCGTTGTCGGTCCCCGGCGGCAACACATCGGCCACCGCGGTGCCGGTGAGATGGTTGGGCATCAGGTGCGCGGTCTTGTCGAACCAGAAGTTGGAGATCTGCGTGAGCATTTCGCCCTTGCCGGGGATCGGGTCGGGCAGGATCACGTCGAACGCCGACAGGCGGTCCGAGGCGATGATCAACAATTGTTCACCGGGCAGCGGGAACACGTCGCGGACCTTGCCGCGGTAGCTGGCTTCAAGTCCGGGCAGTTCGGCGCGCGCGAGGCAGGTGGGCATGGCAGGTGTTCCGCTGGGGCAAGACGCCCATTGTAACCGCCGCTGCGGGTGTGGTTCACGTGGCGGTGACAGGCGCTGGTAGAATGAGGGGCTTCATGGTTCGGATCAAATCGCCGATGCTTCATACCGACATCAATGCGGCAGGTGCCGTGGGTGGCGCCGTTCGAGGCGAGGAGTGGTGTCCATGATCGGCGCGATCATCGGCGCGATCATCGGTTACCTGGTTTCGCACAGCTTCTGGGGCATCGTGCTCGGCGGCCTCATCGGCTCGATGCTCGGATCGAGTGTGCGCCGCATGCGGCCGGCGCGCCCGGTCGGCGACTTCGTCGAGCCGCTGTTTGCGGTGCTCGGCGCGGTGGCCAAGGCCGACGGTCGCGTCAGCCAGTCGGAAATCGCCATCGCCGAGCGTTTGATGGCGCGCATGCAGCTGTCGCCCGAGCAGCGCCAGGTGGCCATCGCCGGCTTCAATCAGGGCAAGCAGCCGGGATTCGACGTTGATGCGGCCATGGCGCAATTGCGCCAGTGGACCGGCGGGCGCCGTGACCACGCGATCACCATTCTCGACGTGGTGGTCGAAACCGTGCTGGCCGAGGGCCCCAGCGAAGCCAAGTTCAACTTGTTGCGCCGGCTGGCCGCGACGCTGCGCATCAGCGAAATGGAATTGATGGCGCTGATGGCCATGAAAGGCTACTCGTGGTCGCCAGGTGGTGGCGGCAGTGGACGACAGCAGGGCTGGCAAGGCGGAAGCTACACGCCGCCGCGCCGCGCACCAAGCGGTCCGGACCCGTACACGGTCCTCGGGGTCGAGCGCGATGCCGACGAGCGTGCGGTCAAGCGTGCCTACCGCAAACTGATTTCCCAGCACCATCCCGATCGCATGGGTGACCTGCCCGATGATCTGCGTCGCCGCGCCGATGAGCGCGCCAGCGAGATCAATGCCGCGTACGAGCGGATCAAGGATGAGCGGGGGTGGTGAAACAGCAGGGGCGAGGGACGAGGGACGAGGGACGTTGAATTTCCCGCAAGTTTCAACACCCAGCCCCCAGCCCCCAGCCCCTAGCCCCCAGCAGTTCCCTACAATACGTTTCAACTCCCGATCTCGCGAACCCATCATGGCCAAGCAATCCCCCATCATTGCCCCGTCCATTCTCGCGGCCGACTTTGCCCGGCTGGGCGAGGATACCGCCGCTGCACTGGAAGCCGGTGCGGACTGGGTGCATTTCGACGTGATGGACAATCATTACGTCCCCAATCTGACCATGGGACCGATGGTGCTCAAGGCCTTGCGCGGTTACGGCATCACGGTGCCGATCGACGTGCACCTGATGATCGAGCCGGTCGACGGCATCGTGCCGGCGTTCGCCGAGGCCGGTGCCTCGCTGATCAGCTTTCATCCCGAGGCCACCAAGCACGTGGATCGCACCATCCAGTTGATCAAGTCGCATGGCTGTCAGGCCGGACTGGTGTTCAATCCGGCCACGCCGCTGGACTATCTGGAATATGAGCTGGACAACCTCGACCTGGTGCTGGTGATGTCGGTCAATCCGGGTTTCGGCGGCCAGAGTTTCATTGCGTCGGCGCTGGACAAACTGCGCAAGGCGCGCGGTTTGATTGATGCCAGTGGCCGCGATGTGCGTCTGGAAGTCGACGGTGGCGTCAAGGCCGGCAATATCGGCGCCGTGGCCGAGGCCGGTGCCGACACCTTCGTGGCCGGTTCGGCGATCTTCGGCGCGGCCGACTACAAGACCGAAATCGATGCCATGCGTCAAGCCATCGGTTGACGTCTATGTCCTTATGCCGGCCCGGCAGGTTGTCCGACGCACGGTCCCTGCTATCTTGAGCGACTTGTCCCAAGGCATGCATCGACGTGATTTCCCAAGCCCAATTCGATGAGCTGGCCGCCGCCGGCCACACCCGCATTCCGGTGGTGCGCGAGGTGTTGTCGGACCTCGATACGCCGCTGTCGGTGTATCTGAAGCTGGCCGATGGCCCCTACAGCTGCCTGTTCGAATCGGTCGAGGGCGGCGAGAACTGGGGGCGCTATTCGATCATCGGCTTGCCGGCGCGACGCGTGTACAAGCTGCGTGCGCACACGCTGGAAGTCGAGGACTACGGCGTGGTCACGGAGCGGCGCGAGGTCGACGATCCGCTGGCCGAGGTGGAGGCTTTGCGGCGCCGTTACGACGTGCCGCAACTGCCGGATCTGCCGGCGTTCACCGGGGGGCTGATCGGTTATTTCGGCTTCGAGACCATCGGTTACATCGAGCCGCGTCTGGCCAGGTGGGACCGCCCCGACGAGCTGGGCACGCCCGACGTGTTGCTGATGCTGGCCGAGGAAGTGGCGGTCTTCGACAACCTCAAGGGCCGCCTGTATCTGATCGTGCATGCCGACCCGTCCGCGCCGCAATCGTACGCGCGTGCCTGTCGGCGTCTGGACGAGCTGGCGTTCCGCTTGCGTCGATCCGGTTCCACGTACCCGGAAATTCTCAACCCCGAGCCGCTGGACGAGTCCGATTTCAAGTCCTCGTTCACGCGCGCCGAGTTCGAGGCAATGGTCGAGCACGCCAAGGAATACATTCGTGCCGGTGACATTTTCCAGGTGGTGCCGTCGCAACGATTGTCGGTGCCGTTCCGTGCGCGTCCGGTCGATGTCTACCGCGCTTTGCGCGCGTTGAATCCGTCGCCGTACATGTACTTCGTTGATCTGGGAGAAACCCAGATCGTCGGTTCGTCACCGGAAATCCTGGCCCGGCTCAAGGACGGCGACGTGGTGGTGCGGCCACTGGCGGGAACCCGCAAGCGCGGTGCCACGGAGGAAGAAGATCAGACGCTGGAAGCCGAGCTGCTGGCCGACCCAAAGGAACGCGCCGAGCACGTCATGCTGATCGACCTGGGCCGCAACGACGTCGGCAAGGTCAGTCGGACCGGTGGCGTGGAAGTGACCGAGTCGTTTGCCATCGAGCGTTACTCGCACGTCATGCATATCGTCTCCGAGGTGCGTGGACGCGTGCGCGAGGGGCTCAACTACATGGACGTGCTCAAGGCCACGTTCCCGGCCGGCACGCTTTCCGGCGCGCCGAAGATCCGTGCGCTGGAAATCATCCAGGAACTGGAGCCGGCCAAGCGCAACATCTACGCCGGCGCGATCGGCTGGATCGGCTGGTGGGGCGATGCCGACACCGCCATCGCCATCCGCACTGCCGTGATCCAGAATGGCCGTCTATACGTCCAGGCTGGTGCCGGAATCGTGCACGATTCGGATCCGGCATCGGAATGGGAAGAAACCATGAACAAGGGTCGCGCCCTGTTCCGCGCCGTGGCCGAGGCCGCCAAGGGCCTGTAGGGGTTCATCCGTGCGCGATGGTTGCAACACACAACCGTAGGTCGGGTTGGCGTCATCAACCCGACTTCGGTATCGCATCACGACATGTCGGGTTGATGAAGCCAACCCGACCTACGCAATTTCCGCCGCTCCTACCGAATATTGTGTGCGCGGCTTGATTACAAGCCGAGGTTGTTCTTTTCCAGCACCCGCTCGGCGCGATAGCTCGAACGCACCAGCGGCCCGGACACCACTTCCAGAAAGCCTTTGGTCAGACCGATCTCGCGATAGCCGTCGAACTCTTCCGGCGTGACGAAGCGCTGCACCGGCAGGTGGTTTTTGGTCGGGCGCATGTACTGACCGAACGTGACCACGTCGACATTGTGCGCGCGCAGGTCGTCCATGGTCTGGATGATTTCATCCTCGGTCTCGCCCAGGCCCAGCATCAGGCTGGTCTTGACCACGGTCTTGGGACTGTGGCGCTTGGCGAAGGCCAGCACGTCGAGGGTTTGCTGATAGCCGGCGCGCGGGTCACGCACGTCGTGGGTCAGGCGTTCGACGGTTTCGATGTTTTGCGCAAACGTGGCCAGACCGGCGTCCAGCACGCGCGCGACGTGTTCTTCGACGCCGTTGAAATCCGGCGTCAAGGCTTCGACCGCGCAGTCGGGCGAGCGCTTGTGGATGGCCTCGATGCAGGCGGCATAGTGACCGGCGCCTGCATCGGGCAGGTCATCGCGGTCGACCGAGGTCAGGACCACGTAGTTGAGGCCCATCAATGCCACGGCGTCGGCCACCTGCAGCGGCTCCATGGGGTCCAGCCAGCCCTTGGGATTGCCGGTGTCGACCGAGCAGAACTTGCAGGCGCGCGTGCATACCGAGCCCATCAGCATCAGCGTGGCGGTGCCGCGCTGCCAGCATTCGGCGATGTTCGGGCATTTGGACTCGGCGCAGACCGTGTTCAGCTTGTGCTTGCGCACGATGTCGCTGATGTTCTGGTATTCGCCGCCGGAGGGCATGCGGATGCGCAGCCACGGCGGCTTGGGGCCGGCGTCGGCCACTGCGGCGTTGGCGTTGGATTTCATGCCGTCACGGACGGCGCGGGTGCCCTGCGGCGAGGTGAACTTGTTGCCGCTGATCGGGCGCGGGGACGTGGTCGGGTTCGCGGTACTCATGGGCCGCTATTTTACGCGGTTGTGACGCAAATGACCTCCGGGTCGTCAGCCCGCTCCAGCAGGCGGCGTACGCGGTCCTGCCAGAGCGCGCCGAATTGCTTTTCCTGCTGTGCACTGGGCTGGCCGCGCAGGATGCTCGACAGCAGCGTGTCCTGCTCCGGATCGACCGGAATCGGCGACATGTTCATGTGCGCGATGGCACGCGTGCCGGTGTCGCGTCGGGTCAGCGAAATGGACCCGGCCGGCGTGTCACTGCAGCCGAAACGCAACAAGTCGCGCCGTTTGTGGCGTCCGGCCAGGCCCTTGAAACCGTTGTCGCCGGCCGCCCCGGTGAGCAGGGTCAGCACCTGCGCAATCACGCCGGTCACGCCGGCATCTTCGGCTTCGCCCAGGTTGACCTCGATATTGCCGCGTTCGGGAATCTGTTGCGGGTACAGTGCGTTCAGCGCGGCGCGGCCCATCAGGAAGGCGCCGGCGACGGTGGGGCAGGAGTGGCCGGCCAGGCGAACCGCATCGATGTAGCGGTATTCGATCACGCCATCGGGTGTGGCGCCCAGCAATTGCGACAACGGGTCGCGCATGCGCACGACGGGGGCTGCATTGAAAAAGGCGGGAAAGCTCATGTCAGGCCACCACCACGAAGTCGATCACGATCGCGCCCGGTTCGCGCTGGCGGTAGACCGCATTGATGTGCTCGCCGTAGCGCGTGCAGATCTGGTCCAGAAGCGGCAACGGGTCATGATCGTTGACAAAACGCATGGCTTCGCCGGGCATCAGCACATCCAGCGCGCCGAAGATGGCCGAATGGCGGAAGCGGTGCGCGATGGCGCGCGCGTCCAAGGGGTAGGCCTTGTAGCCGACGTCGTCCGAAACAGTATCCATGGGAAATCTCGCATGTGGGTGCGGCGACAGCATGCGCGCGCCCGAATCGTTCGACCTTGACCTGTGTCAGTCATGCCCGGACCGCAGACGTCCTCGTTCGCACATGGCACCGCGCGCTGCGGGTCATGCGGACGGGGACGTCCGTGGTCCGTGGGTCAGGAATGCGTGTCGGCGTTGGCCGTCTTGCTGGCTGATGGCGAGTATCCGGGAGTAGAAGCATGGCCAATTGCCGTGACATTGCGCGAACACCTCGGCAAACGCCGGCACGTACTGGTCATACAGACCGAACGGCAGCAGCTTGGCGTTGTTGACGGGCGTGTCGAACCAGTGGTCGTAACCGTCGTAGCCATGCCAGACCGTGTCGCGCAGGTGTCGGTAGTGCCGCCGCAATTGCTCGAACGCCGCCTGTTTGCGGTCGCGCTTTTGCGCATTCGGCAAGTCGCTGGTGTAGACCTGCTTGAGTTGCTTGCGCGTGTCCAGCACCAGCTGCGTGAACTGGTGCTCGCGCTTCGCGCGTTCCGTGTCCGGCGGCGGCAGTCCGTTGGCCTGGTGCCATTCGCGCAGACCTTCGTGCTGCACGAAGGTGGCGAACGATTCGTTGAAGGCGGTGTCGCCTTTCACGTACAGCTTCTGGTGTGCCAGCTCGTGGAAAATCGTGCCGATCAGCTCGTCGGTACTCCAGCGGTTCATGGTGCTCAGGATCGGGTCGGCAAAGTGGCCCAGCGTGGAGTAGGCCGGCACGCCGCCGATGTAGACATCGTCGCCTTGCTTGCGCAGTTTGTCGGCCAGGGCCTTGGCGCGGTCCCGCTGGTAAAAGCCTTTGTAAGCCACGCAGCCGGCAATCGGAAAGCAGTGCTCGACCGGCTTGAGCGACAGCGCCGGGGTGGCGAACACGTTATACATCACGAACGGCCGATCGATGTCGGCATACAGCGTGTAACTGTCGTTGCGTGGCAAATCCAGATGATCGGAGGCGAACGCGCGGGCGCGCAGGGCCAGCTTCAGGCGCTGACGCAATTTGTCCGGCGTGTCCGGGTTGGCGATCATCTTCTCGATCGACTGCCGCGCCATCAGGACATGGGCCTCGCCCCAGGCAAGATGCGAGTAATAGCTGATCGTCGAGCAGCCGCCGAGCACGCAGACGCATGCCGCGGCAAGCGCGACAGTGACCAGTACCCATGGCCATTTGCGGTGGCGTCGAGTGCGGCGGGAATTGTGCATGGTGGCTGCAGTGTGCCATGCCGACGGCGCGTTCGATGTGGGTGAGTCCGGACTTCCGGCGATCCTCAGGGGTGGGAAATCACATGTGAGTCCCCATTGTCTGTGGAAGTTGCTTGCTGCCAGGGAAGAACACATGTCGATGGCGCTGTTCATCAAGGGGTACTGGAACCATCTGGCGGGCGGCTTTGCGCCGCGGCAAAAACGCCTGGACCGGTTGCGCGCGCGCTGGGGGCAGCCCGGACGCGGTGACGGCCAGCTGGCCAGCCTCTATTTTGGTTTGACCCGTGATGATTGCGCCGATGCGTGCGTTGACGACGGGACGTGGAGCGATCTGGAGTTTCCGAAGATCTTTGCGCGCATGGACACGACCGTGACGCCATTGGGGCGTCAGGTGTTGTATCGGCAACTGCGCACTCGCGAGGACGATCCGGCCGTGCTGGCAACGCGTTTTGCCAGCTATGCCTGGTTGCGCAAGCATCGTGACATGCGCGAGCAGATTCAATTGTGTCTGGCCACGCTTGACCGCGACGGCAGCACGCACATGCCACGTCACCTGCTTGGCACGATCCCCGAGTCCGGGAAATACCATGGGTTGCTGGTCGCCTGGGCCGTCATCTCCATTGCGATCATTGCCTTGGCCCTGCCGCTGTCGTTGCCGGCGGCGTTGTTCGTGCCGGTGCTTGCCATCAACTTCGGCATCTCGGTCGTGAGCATGGGCAGCGTGCGCTTCAAGATGGAAGTGCTGCAGCGTTGCATGGATCTGATCGGTGTGTCCGAACGCCTTGCCGCCATGCATGCCGATGCTCCCGCGCTGCCGCAGCTGGCCGCGCTGGAACGTGAAAAGGCATCGCGGATGCGATGTGCGCGCGTGCTCCGGGGCTTGCGTGTGATCGTCGGCATGGATGCGCAGAAGGCGCCGGTGGTGGCGGAAATTGTGAGCGCCATCAAGACATTGCTATTGATCGAAGTGCTGGTCGTGAATCGTGCGCTGCGGCGTTTTGCGCAAGCGCGCGGCAATCTGGTGAAGTCCTTCGAACTGGTCGGCAGCGTGGATGCCGCGATCGCCGTGGCCTCGTGGCTGGAAAGTGCACACGTGCATTGCCAGCCCGAGCATGACGATGGCGAGCGCCTGGCCATTGTCGGTGGGCAGCATCCGCTCATTGATCACGGCGTGGGCAACGATATCCGCGTGCACGGCAAGTCGGTGCTGGTGACGGGGTCCAACATGGCCGGCAAGACCACGTTCATCAAGATGGTCGGTATCAACCTGATTCTTGGCCGAAACTTGGGCGTGTGCCTGGCGAAGTCGGCAGTGGTGCCGCGGGGGCGGGTGATGGCATCGATCCAGAACCGGCATTCGGTGGAGTCGGGGAAAAGCCATTACTTTGCCGAGATCGACACCATCAAGTCATTCATCGATTTGTCGCGGCAACCCGGTTTCAACGTGTTCCTCATCGACGAACCGTTCAACGGCACCAATACCGTCGAGCGCATCGCCATTGCGCGTGCCGTGCTGCAGGCATTGAGTCGCAATGCCTGCGTGTTCGTCACCACGCACGACGTCGAGCTGCAGGGCCTGTTGGGTGAGTCACACCTGCTGTATCACTTCGAGGAAAACCCCGGCGTGGACGGTTTTTTCGACTACCGTCTGAAACCGGGTGCCTCGCGCAATCGCAACGCCATTCGCTTGCTGGATCGCATCGGTTTTCCAGGTGACGTCGTAGCGCAAGCGATGGCCTGGGCATCGGAGGCTTGAGCTGCGGCGCTCAAACAACCACCTGATTAGCCTCAAAGCTCAGCTGGCAACGATCCCTCTCCCTCCGGGAGAGGGTGCCCCGCAGGGGGCGGGAGAGGGTCCGTTTTCGCTTAAGCGTTGAATGGTGGCAAGATGTTCATCATTCGCGTGCTCGTACCCTCATCCGGCGCTTCGCGCCACCTTCTCCCGAGGGGAGAAGGGAAAAGCTGGCTGAGCTTGAGGGCTAATCAGGAACAACCATTTGTTGCGCCGGGGCGGCTTCGATGGTGACTGCCTCGAAG
This sequence comes from Oleiagrimonas sp., assembly GCA_035690885.1. Lineage (GTDB taxonomy): Bacteria > Pseudomonadota > Gammaproteobacteria > Xanthomonadales > Rhodanobacteraceae > Oleiagrimonas. Next base: position 12,307 of record DASSKC010000008.1, read on the forward strand.
CCGAAACTGCCGTCCTCGCGCAGGTCGAAGGCGCGCGCCAGCGCCGGCTCCATGCCTTGCTGCAGGGAACGGATGGCCTGCACGTGGGCGTCCGGCGTATGCGTGCGTGCGACCCAGCGCTCGAACTGCATGTGCAAGGGGCGACGCGACAAGGCGCAAGGCGCGAAACCGGCTTCGCCCAGCGCCAGCATCCATTCGGACAACCGGTAGTCGCGCACATGTGACGGGTCGCGCAGAGTTTCGATGGTTTGCAGGTAGGTGTCGACCTGTGTGTCTTCGGCGGCGATGACATCGATGAAAACGGCCATGCCGTCGTCACGCAAGACGCGCCGCGCTTCGCGCAGGCCGCCGGCAAAATCATGCCAGTGATGGGCACTGAAACGCGTCACCAGCAGATCGAAGCTGGCGTCGTCGAAGGGCAGGGCGGCGACGTCGGTTTGCCGCGTCGCGATGTTGTCCAGGCCCTGCGCGGACGCTTGCTCGGCTACGGTTTCGAGCATGCGCGGGGACACGTCCACGGCGGTGACGGCCTCCGCTCCGGCCGCGGCAATCCGCAATGCCGCATGGCCGCTGCCACAACCCAGGTCGATGACCCGCTTCGGCTTGCGCTGGCGCACGATGGCTTCCAGGCGGTCCAGATCCGGGCCTTGCGCATGGACCGGGCTGGTCACGTAGGCGGCGGCGCGCGGGTCGAAGGCGTCCTGGCTGGAGGGGTGGGACATGGCGGATTTCGATCTCGGCGGCTGGATAGGGCAGGGTACATCCGCGCACGCTCATGCCCTTATGACCGTGCGTCGCTTGAGCCGACGCCAAAGCCTCGCCACAATGGGCGTTTTGTGGCCCGACGGGCCGACGGCAGGGCACGACATGCTGCTGATGATCGACAATTACGACAGCTTCACGTTCAACCTCGTGCAGTATTTCGGCGAGTTGGGCCAGGATGTGCGCGTGGTGCGCAATGACGCGCTGGATGTGCCGGGCATTCGCGGCATGGGGCCGGATGCCATCGTGATTTCGCCGGGGCCGGGGACGCCGGATGATGCCGGTGTGTCGCTGGACCTGCTGCGCGATCTTGATGGCACGATTCCGGTGTTTGGTGTGTGCCTGGGTCATCAGGCGCTCGGTCAGGCGTTTGGCGGCAAGGTGATTCGTGCCGGCTCGATCATGCATGGCAAGACCTCGCCGGTGCGCCATCGCGGGCAGGGCGTGTTTGCCGGCCTGCCCGAACCGCTGACCGCCACGCGCTATCACTCGCTGGTGGTCGACAAAACCTCGGTGCCCGATTGCCTCGAAGTGACGGCGTGGACCGAGAACGACGACGGCTCCATCGACGAGATCATGGGCCTGCGTCATCGCTCGCTGCCGTACGAGGGCGTGCAGTTCCATCCCGAGTCGATCCTGACCCGCGAGGGGCATGCCCTGCTCGATAATTTTCTCCAACGCGCGCTGCCGCGTGCCGCCTGAGTCTGCCCGGTGAAGTCCATGCCCATCACGCCTTCCGAAGCGCTGCAGCGCACCATCGAGCATCGCGAGATCTTTCACGACGAGATGATCGAGCTGATGGAGCAGATCATGGCCGGCAAGGTCAGCCCGCTTATGACGGCGGCGATCATCACCGGCCTGCGCGTCAAGAAGGAAACCATCGGCGAGATCACCGGCGCGGCGCGCGTGATGCGCGAGCTGGCGACCAAGGTCGAGGTGCCGGACAACAGTCATTTCGTCGACATCGTCGGGACCGGTGGCGACGGCGCGTGCAGCTTCAATATTTCCACCACGGCGATGTTCGTCGCGGCCGCCGCCGGCGCGCGCGTGGCCAAGCATGGCGGGCGCAGCGTGTCGTCCAAATCCGGCAGCGCGGACCTGCTTGAAGCGCTGGGCGCGTCGATCGACCTCAAGTCGCCGCAGGTGGCCGCAAGCCTGGCCGAATGCGGCATCGGTTTCATGTTCGCGCCCAACCATCACCCGGCCATGAAGGTGGTCGCCCCGGTACGCCGCGAGATGGGCGTGCGCACGCTGTTCAACATCCTCGGGCCGCTGACCAACCCGGCCGGCGCGCCGAACATTCTCATGGGCGTGTTCCACGAGGATTTGGTCGGCATCCAGATCCGCGTGCTTGAACGCCTCGGCGCCAGCCACGCGCTGGTCGTGTATGGCCGCGACGGGCTCGATGAGGTGTCGCTTGGCGGCGTCACCCTGGTCGGTGAGTTGAAGGACGGCAAGGTCAGCGAATACACCATCGAGCCCGAAGACTTCGGCCTGCCGATGCATTCGAGCCGCAACCTGCGCGTGGCCAACGCCGAGGGCTCCAAGGCCATGGTGCTGGACGTGCTCGAAGGCAAGCCGGGCGTGGCCCGCGACATCGTGGTGCTCAATGCCGGCGCGGCCCTGTACGCCGCCGACGTGGCTGATTCGATCGAGGCCGGCATCGCCCTGGCCACGCAGGCCATCGACAGCGGCGCCGCCGAGCGCAAAATGCGCGAATTCGTCGCCACCACCCAGTGTCTTGCCTCCGCTTGAGCGGATGCAGAAAATGCTTGCCCGCGAGAGCGATCAGTGCGTTAAGCTTGCGCCCGAGCCCGTCTTCCGGTCCCTGACACCATGCCCGACATCCTGCAACGCATCCTGGCACGCAAGAGCGACGAAGTCGCCGAGCGCAGTGCGCGTGTTCCACTCGATGAGTTGATGGGCCGTTGCGTCGATCTTGCACCGACGCGCGGATTCGCCGCGGCCATGGAAACGCGTATCGAGCGTGACGAGCCGGCGGTCATTGCCGAGATCAAGAAGGCCAGCCCCAGCAAGGGCCTGATCCGTCCGGATTTCGACCCGGCCAGCATTGCCCGCAGTTACGAGAAGGCGGGCGCCACGTGCTTGTCGGTACTCACCGACGCCGAGTTTTTCCAGGGCAGCACGGATTATCTGAAACTGGCGCGTGACGCGTGCAAACTGCCGGTGTTGCGCAAAGACTTCATCGTCGATGCCTATCAGGTCTACGAGGCACGGCTGATGGGTGCCGACTGCATCCTGTTGATCGTGGCGGCACTGGAAGACGGTCCGTTGCTCGACCTGACCATGCTCGCCGCCGAGCTGGACATGGACGTGCTGGTCGAAGTGCATGACGGCGAGGAACTGGAGCGCGCGCTCGGTTTGCCGGCGCCGCTGATCGGCATCAACAACCGCAACCTGCGCACGTTCAAGACCAGTCTGGATACGTCCGAAGATCTGCGCGATGTCGTGCCCTACGACCGCACCCTGGTCACCGAAAGCGGCATCCGCGAGCCCGCCGATGTGCGGCGCATGCGCGAAGCCGGCATCGACGCGTTCCTGGTCGGCGAAGCCTTCATGCGCGCGGACGATCCCGGCAGCGAGCTCAAGCGCCTGTTCTTTTCCTGAGCTGTTGCAACCCACATGGCCAGATGCGTTGGTCGGGTTGAGCCGCAGGCGTAACCCGACATCCGTGTTGCATCGCGCGATGTCGGGTTGATGACGCCAACCCGACCTACGTGACTCGACCATGATCCACATCAGGGCGGCAACCGACGCCTCGTCGCATCATGAGGCCTCTCGTCACGAGCCTGCGCGATGGCTGCCTGGTATCCCTGGATCGAACTGGTGCACTTGTCGTGCGCCATCATTTTTGTCGGCGCGGTGGTGTTCGAGGTCGTGATCCTCGAATCGCTGCATCGTCAGTTTGAAGTCGATGTCATGCAGCGGCTGGAAGCGGCCGTCATGGCGCGTGCGCGGCGCTTCATGCCGGTGGTGGTCGGCTTGCTGTTCCTGACTGGCTTCTACCTGTTCGATTTTCGCTGCAACGGATTCCAGTGCATCGGCAGCACCTTCGGCAATCTTCTGCTGACCAAGGTGTTTCTGGCCTTCGCCGTGCTTGGCGTGTTCGTTTCGGTGATGTGGGCGGGTCTGCACGGGCGCATGAACGTGTGTCGCTTCCGTTACACCCACCGGGTGGTGCTGGGTCTTATGATTGGCATTGTGTTTCTGGCCAAGGCCATGTTCTTTCTTTGATGGAGTTCGTCATGTCTCAAGTTGCTTTTCAGGAAAATCCCGTTCGCGTCGATGGCTCGTTTCCGGCCACGGGTGCGCAGGCGCCGGCGTTCAAACTCGTTGGGGGCGACCTTTCCGACGTGTCGCTGGCTGATTTCGCTGGCAAGCGCAAGGTGCTGAACATCTTCCCAAGCATCGACACCGGCGTGTGCGCGGCGTCCGTGCGCCACTTCAACGAACTGGCCGGCAAGCTCGACAACACCGTGGTGCTGTGCATCTCGGCCGACCTGCCGTTTGCGCAGGGACGCTTTTGTGGTGCCGAAGGCATCGACAACGTCAAGACGCTGTCGACCATGCGTGGTCGCGAATTCCTGAACGATTACGGCGTTGCTCTGGCCGATGGTCCGCTGGCCGGCGTGGCGGCACGTGCCGTGGTGGTGCTGGACGAGAGCGACAAGGTCATCCATGCCGAACTGGTCGACGAGATCACCCACGAGCCGGATTACGACGCGGCTGTCAAAGCGCTCGGCTGATCATTCCCGCCACGAATTCCCGTCCTGCCGGTCACGACCGGTCGGGCGGGTTCGGCTTGGCGGTATACATCGGAATGCCGATGTCGCGGCCGCGTGGACGGTCGCCGATACCCAGGCCCATGCGCATGCCCATGCCGATGCGCTCGGCATAATCGGTCATCACCGTGGTGGCGTCTTCACCCATGATTTCGGGCACCGTCTGGTGCCACAGCTCGAGCCAGCGCGTGAAGTGTTCACGACCAATGTCCAGCGGCTTGTGCTTGGACAGGGGATTGCCGCGATAGGTACCGGCGCGCAGTGCCACCGAGCACCAGAACCGGGTCAGCAGGCGCTTGTGTTCGTCCCAATCGTCGATGGCGGCATTGAACACCGGACCGATCAGGTCGTCGGCGCTGACCTTGTCGTAGAAGCAATCGACCAGGGTGGCGATGTGCGCCTCGTCCAGAGTGTCGATGCTGGGGCGGATTTGCAGCGGTATGGGCATGGTTCAAGGATAAGGCTTCACATGTCCGTACGTCATTGACGTGAGTCAGTGGCGGTGCGGCTGACGTGGGTCAGTGCGTATATGACGGGCACGGTCCACAGTGAGTGCCTCGCACACCAGGGCATTGCCATGACCCACGTCGTCACCGAAAACTGCATCAACTGCAAATACACCGATTGCGTGGAAGTGTGTCCGGTCGACTGCTTTCACGCCGGCCCCAATTTCCTGGCGATCGATCCGGACGAATGCATCGACTGCACTTTGTGCGTGATCGAGTGCCCGGTCGATGCGATTTTTCACGAGGCCGACGTGCCGGCCGGGCAGGAACATTTTGCGCAGATCAATGCCGAGCTGGCCCCGAAATGGCCGGTGCTGACCGAACGTATCGATGCGATGGAAGGCGCCGACCTGTGGGACGGCATGCCGGACAAGCTGTCGCTGCTCAAGCGTGAGCTGGATGCAGACAAGAACGACTGACGGGCGCGCGTGGGGGCGTTGGTGACGGTATAGCTATCGCGGCTGCCGCCGCTCCTACAATTATGGCGTTGATTCCGCGTTGCGGCGGTAGGAGCGGCGGAAGCCGCGATGGGGCGGGTCATACCGAGACAAACGATGTCTTGCCAGCGGTCGATTATTGCACCACCAGCGTCCCGCGCATCAAGGCGGCATGGCCGGGGAACGAGCAGAAGTATTCGAACGGACCCTGCCCGAGCTTGGCCACATCGAAAGTCACGCTGTCGCTCTTGCCGCCGCCAAGCAGTTTGGTGTGCGCGATCACGCGCTTGTCGTCGGGCTTGACGTAACCATTGGCCAGCCCGGCCTGGATGCCGGCGCTGAGCACGGCCTGCATGTCGGCCTTGCGCGTCAGGACCCAGTCATGGCCCATGGCGCTGCGTGGCAGGTTGCCGATGTTCTTCAGCGTCACCGTGAACTGACTGCAGGCCTTGGGCACGGTAATGGTTTTCTTGTCGAACTGCATGGCATCGTTGGCCGTGATGGTGGTGCTGCAGTTGGCGGCCCACAACGGCGTGGAGGCCAGGCCGAGCAGGGCGAGGGCGATCAGTTGACGTTTCATGGTGCAATCTCCTTGGTTTCGGAATAACGGGTGCCGGTCATCGGGGCCTCATCCATCAGTGGCAGTATTTCCGGCGTGTCCAGATCCTGAAACTGGTCATGGCGCACGGCCCAGAAAAACAGGCCCGTGGCAAAGCCGATCAGGACCAGGGTGACGGGAATCAGGATGATCAGGGCGTTCATGCGGTGTGCCCCTCCATGTTGGATGTGTGTCGCGGTGGTTCCACGGCGAGGGCCGGATCGCCCAGGCGCAGCGCATTGAGCACCACGACCAGCGAACTGAACGACATGCCGAGTGCCGCCAGCCACGGCGATACCAGACCGCAAGCCGCCAGCGGGATCGCGGCGATATTCCAGGCCAGGCCCCAGCGACGGTTCTGGCGCACGATGCGCATGGCGTCGCGTGCCAGCGCGCGCGTCAGAAGCAGGTGCCCGATGTCATGACCGAGCAGTATGTCGGCATGCCGACGCGCCAGGTCGGTGGCGCCGTCGATGCTCGCCGACACGTCGGCCGTGGCCAGTGCCGCGGCATCGTTGCTGCCATCGCCCACCACGAGGACGCGGTGGCCGTCGTGTTGACGTCGGCGTACCAGCTCGTACTTGTCCCGCGGCAGCTGGCGTGCTTGCCAGTGTTCGATGCCGACACGGTGCGCGACGGCCGCCACGCGGTCGGCGTGGTCGCCGCTGGCAAGGTCGATGCCGATGGACTGGATGCGCAGCGCGCGGATGGTGTCGTGGGCGTTGTCGCGCAGCGCTTCGGTCAAGTGGAAACGTGCCAGGGGACCGTGGTCGTCGGCCAGCCACAGAGCATCATCGTCATCATGGCCGGGGTTGGCGAAGCCGGCACGACCGAGCGTGACCGTGCGACCGCGAAACTGTCCGCGCAGGCCATTGCCGGCCATGGCTTCGACATGGTCGGCGTTGGCCGTCACGTGACCACGGCTGGCGCGCACGATGGCTTGCGACAGCGGGTGGCTGCTGCCGGACGCCAGTGCGCCGGCAAGTTGCAGGGCTTGCTCGCGCGTCATGCGACCGAAGGTGTCGATGTTGTTCGCGTCCAGGTGTGCGCGCGTCAGCGTGCCGGTCTTGTCGAACACGGCATGGTCGGCGCGTGCCAGTGCCGCCAGGGCATGCGGTCGGGTGACGATGACGCCGTGACGTGACAGCACCGTCATGGCACGGGTCAGGGTCGCGGGCATGGCCAGGGCGAAGGCGCACGGACAGGCGACCACCAGCACCGCGACCACGGTGTCGAACGCGCGTGTCGGGTCGTGCCACAACCAGAACACTCCGGTGGCTGCAGCCAGGCCCAGCACGCCGGCCACGAAACGACCAACGCCGACGCCGCTACTGTCGCTGCGGGCGCGCTGGTGCGCCGCGCCGTCGGCCAGTTGGTGCGCGCGCATCATGCGGGTCTGACTGCCGGCGCGGGTGACGGTCAGCTCGATGGGAGAATCAAGGGCAACACCGCCGGCATGGATGGCATCACCGCGAGCGGCGGTACGCACCCGCGACTCACCGTCCTGGTGCGATGCATCGAGTCGCGCATGATCACTTTTCAAGATGCCGTCCGCCGGGATCACCGAACCTTCGCTGACGCGCACGATGTCGCCGGCGACCAGCTCCATGGCCGCCACGGTTTCGAACGGTCCGTTGTCGGCACGGCGTGTGGCCAGCAACGGCATTGCATCGCTGGCGGCGGCGTTGACGGACTGGTGACGGCAGCGTGCACGCAGCTCCAGATGCCGTCCCAGCAACAGGGCAAACACCAGCATGCTGGCCGAGTCGAACCAGATGTGCCCGTGCCCGCGCAAGGTGTTCCATGCGCTGGCTGCACAGATCAGGATCACCGCCAGCGCGATCGGCACATCGATGCCCGCACGTCCGGCCCGGAGATCGGCCCAGGCGCGACGAAAGAAGGGCACGGCCGCGTAACCGATCACCGGTACCGCGGCAAGCATTTCCAGCCAGCGGAACAGCGCCAGGGTAGAGGCGTTCACCGCGTCGATGACGCCCAGGTACAACACCAGCGCAAACATCATCGCCTGCATCATGAACAGGCCGGCGACCGCCAGACGCTTGAGCGAATCGTTGGCGGCACGCAACTCCGGCACATCCAGGCACTCGCGTCGCAGCGGACGCGCCGGGCAAGCGCAGGCCGCGCACGCTTGCAGCAACCGCGGCAGGTCGACGGCACGCGGGTCGAAGGTAATGCGCAGACGCCGCGCATGCACATCCACGCGCACACGCACGACACCGCGCAGTGATTCCAGGTATTGCTGCAAATCCACCGTGCGCCGCGGGTCGTCCAGCGCCGGCACATGCAGGGCCACTTCCGCGCGACCATCACGACGTGCGTGCAGCACCTGGTCCAGCAATGCCGGCCGGTTCCATGCCGCGTAATCGGCGCTCATGGATCCTCCGTGCCGACCGTCGTGGCCTGCGGCATCGGCACGCCGAGCAGGGTCGGCGTATCGCCGTGGGTGGGGATGTCGGTGTAGCGCGTGGCGATGACGATCGTCCACACGCAACCGGCCAGCAGCGACATGAACACCAGCGCGCCCAGCCATGCCACCGGCTGGCGATACCAGGCGCTGTCGCGTTGGCCGATGTCAGTGCGCATGTCCGTTGTCGCGTTGTGACAAGTGGTAGACCCAGGCGGCCAGCACATGGATCTGGCTGTCGGTCATGCGTTCGCTCCAGACCGGCATGTGGCCCTGGCGGCCGTCGTGGATGGTGTGATGAATGGCTGTTTTGGACGCGCCCCACTTCCAGATGTCATCGGTGAGGTCGGGTGCGCCGAGGCCCTGGTTGCCGGTACCGTCCCGGGCATGGCAGGCCGAGCAGATGGCCTTGAAGGTGGTGGCGCCGGCATCGGCCATTTGCGCATCGTGCGGGCGATCGGACAAAGCCAACACGTACTGCACCAGGTTGTCGACCTTGTCCTCGCCCAGGCTTTTCCATGCCGGCATCACGCCCATGCGACCGTTCTCGATCGACGCGGTGATGGCCTTGCCGGTCCCGCCGTACAGCCAGGTGTCGTCGGCCAGGTCCGGCGCGCCGATGATCACGTTGCCCTCGCCACGCATGCCGTGGCAGGCCGCGCAGTTGTCGCCGAACAGGCGTTCGCCCATCTGCAGCGCCTTGTCGTCATGCGCCAGTTGCTCGACGGTGTACAAGTCGAACCGAGCCTCCAGGCCATCCAACTTGGCCCTGTTGGCGGCCGTGGCCGCCGCCCACTGTCCGTGTGATGTCCACTGGAGTACCCCCTTGGTATTGCCAAATCCCGGATACAGGATCAAATAGCCGATGCCGCACACGAACATCGCGCCCGAAAACAGCAGCCACCACAACGGCAGGCGATGCAGGCCCTCGCGGATCGTGCCGTGGGCCCACACGTGACCGGTGGTGCCGTCGGCCACGCTCGGAATCTTCGCGCGCGGACCCCACAGGAACAGGAACAGCGTGATGCCCATGTTGAGCACCACCAGCGCCATCACCCAGAGTGACCATCCGGTACTCAGCATGACGTGTCCCCCGCATCATCATCGGCGGGTTCGTCTTCCATCGGAATGGCCGCCATGCGGTTGAACACCGGCTTGTGCTGCTTGCGCCAGGCCCAGATCCAGATGCCGATGAACGTGCACATCAACACCACCGTGACCACGCCCAGGATGTGGCCCCACATCGGATTCATGGCGCGGCCTCCGCCTGTGCGGCCGACACCGCGGTCGGGTGCGGTTCGTTGTCGATGCCCAGACCCTGCAGGTAGGCCACCATGGCATCCAGTCGGGTCTTGCCCTCGAGCATGTCCGGCGCCTCGGCGATCTGCTTGTCGGTATACGGGGTGCCCAGGCCCTGTAGTACCCGCATCGACTGCTGGATCTGCTGGATGTCGATCGGGCGCTCGGCCAGCCACGGGAACGCGGGCATGTTCGACTCGGGCACCAGTGCGCGCGGATCGATCAGGTGCTGGCGCTGCCAGGCATCGGAGTACTTGCCGCCCACGCGGGCCAGGTCCGGTCCGGTGCGTTTGGAACCCCACTGGAACGGGCGGTCATAGACCGACTCGGCGGCCGTGGAGAATGGCCCGTAGCGCTCGGTCTCGAAGCGCAAGGTACGGATCATCTGCGAGTGGCACAGGTAACAGCCGTTCTCCACGTAGGCCGTGCGGCCGGCCAGACGCAGCGGATCGTACGGCTCGACACCGGCCGGTGCCTTGACCTCGTTGGCCTGCACGAACAGCGGCGTGATCTCGGCCAACCCGCCCAGCGACACCATGATCGCGGTCAGGATGCCAAGCAGACCGGCGTGCTTCTCGATGAACTCAAAGTGGCGATAAGCCATGGCAACGACTCCTTCAGGCCACCACGGGTTCGGCTTCGCGCGGCGGCAGCGGCGCGGGCTGCTGCTCGCCGGTCGGCGTGGGGATGGGTACCGGCACCGCCGTGACGCCCTGGCGACGCGCGTCGCGTGCGGTGTGCCACATGTTCCAGGCCATCACGATCATGCCCGAAAGAATGAACGTGCCGCCCAGCCAGCGCGTCACGTAGAACGGCTTGATGGCGATCAGGCTGGCCAGGAACGAATACTCCAGCGAACCGTCCGGCAAGGTGGCGCGCCACATCATGCCCTCGGTCACGCCCGCCACCCACATCGAGAACACGTAGGTCAGCGTGCCCAGCGTGTGCAGGTAAAAATGCGCATTCATGGCGCGATGCGAATGCATCGCCTTGCGCCCCAGCAGGCGCGGCGCCATCGCGTACAGCGAGCCGATGGTGATCATCGCCACCCAGCCGAGCGATCCCGAATGCACGTGGGCGATGGTCCAGTCGGTGTAGTGCGACAGCGAGTTGACGGTCTTGAGCGCCATCATCGAGCCCTCGAACGTGGCCGCGCCGTAAAACACCAGCGCCATCACCATGAACTTCACCGCCGGGTCGGTCTTGAGCTTGTGCCACACACCCTTGAACGTCATCAACCCGTTCGCCGCCGAACCCCAGCTCGGCATCAGCAACACGAACGAAAACGCCATGCCCACCGACTGGGTCCAGTCCGGCAACGCGGTGTACATCAAGTGGTGCGCGCCGGCCCACATGTACACCGAGATCAGCGCCCAGAAATTGACGATCGAAAAGCGGTAGCTCCACAACGGTCGCCCGGCCTGACGCGGCACGTAGTAATACATCATGCCAAGGAAGCCGGCGGTCAGGAAAAATGCCACCGCGTTGTGCCCGTACCACCACTGCACCATGGCATCGACCACGCCGGCGTAGATCGGATAGGACTTGGCCCACGACACCGGCACCGCCAGGTTGTTGACGATGTGCAGCAAGCCGACGGCGATGATGAAGGCGCCGTAATACCAGTTGGCGACGTAGATATGGCGAATGCGCCGGCGCGCCAGGGTGCCGAAAAACACCACCGCATAGCTGACCCACACGATGGCGATCATGATGTCGATCCACCACTCCGGCTCGGCGTATTCCTTGCCCTGGGTGAGGCCGAGCGGCATGGTGACGATGGCGGCCAGGCAGCACAACTGCCAACCCCAGAACACGAACATCGCCAGCTTGTCGAACGCCAGGCGCGCGTGCGAGGTGCGCTGCACGACGTAGAAGCATGTGCAGATCAGCGCATTGCCGCCAAAGGCGAAAATCACCCCGAACGTGTGCGCGGGGCGGATGCGACTGAAGGTCAACCACGGCGTATCGAAGTTCAGCGCCGGCCAACGCAACTGCGCCGCGGCCAGCAGCCCGATCGACATGCCGACCACGCCCCACACGATGGTGGCGACCATGAAACGGCGCACCACCTTGTCGTTGTAGGTCTCCACGGGAGCGGCCGCAGTCGACTCGGCCTGGGGAACCGAGTCGGTGCCGGTCAGTGCCAACGGGGCAAGTTCTTTGTGCATGGCGCGCATTGTCGTGGCGCCGTCACGTGCTTCATTTGACCTGGATCAAATGGCCGTCCAATCGCGCGCAAATGCCCTGCGGCACGCTGTCGCAATCGAGCGAACTCGAGGACCGCGGGCGTCTCCGCCCGTATGCGGACAGAATGTCCGCGGTCCGATCGGTGTGTTCAGGCGATGTGCTTGCCGAGACTGTCGATGTCGCCATCAAAGACCGGAAAGTAGCGACGCCGACGCTTGACCGGGTCGCTGGCGGTACGCGGTTTCAGCATCAGCGCGCCATGACCTTGCAGCCACAACGAGGTCAGGCTGGCCACGCGCGGGTCACGACAGGTCAGCGCGTGCTCGCCGATATTGTCGAAGGCGGCCAGACGCACACCCTTGATCGCGGCGCTGGGCAGCCACACGCGCCCGTCGCCGCGGGTGTCCACGTCGGCATGGGCAAAGTCGAACCAGTTCGGGTTGGGACGGTTTTTCGTCAGCACCGGCAATGCGCACGGTGTCGGTTGGCCGCTGCCGCAGATGACGAGCACCTTGTCGGCAGCCTTGGCCAGTGCCGCGTCCGGTACCATCGGCGCGTTGCTGTGTCCGCCCCGGTGTGTTTTCCGGCCGCGGGCAAAGGCCCCGGCATCACGCAGGAATGTCGGCTGGAAGGTCTCGCCGCCAGCGACGTTGGCTTGCCAGTTGTCGGGATTGAACAAGTCCACGCCACGACCATGCTCGTTGACCGCCGCACCGGGCCAGGAGGGCGTCATCTGGTAGACGGACGGGAATCCGCGCACGATGCGTCGCTCGCTCCGGTCGGTACCGAACCAGGCATCGGTCTCGCCCACCACCAACGCATAGGTTGCGCCAATGGAGCCACGAAACGGCGGTGCAATGAAGGCCACGCGTTCGATGCCGGAAAGCGGCTCGCGGCGGTTGCGCAAGGTCAGCGCCGAGCGCAGCAGCAGCCCGCCCATCGAGTGCGTGACGAACTTCAACTGCGGCGAGCGCCCGGCCTGGTGCTCGCGTTCGCAGACTTCTTCCAGCATTGCCACAAGTCGCTTGGCCGACACTTCCAGACGCTGCCGCCAGTCGTAGCTGAAAGCGTATACCGGCTCCGGTGCCAGCCAGGCGCGAAGCTTGTGCATGATCGGGCCGTAAGCTTCATCGAGCAGTCGTGTCGGTTGCAACCAATGATCCATGCCGCCATCGAGCGCCAGTGCCATCGGGTCGGCGACCGGACGCGTCCAGCGGCTGGGCCAATCGGGCGCGTAGGTGTCGACCAGTTCGGAGCCCTTGATGCCGGGGATGAAAATGACGGCCATGCATGATCCTGTGCAAGCGAGTGTGGTAAATGCCAAGCGCCAACGATGATGTTGCCGTGTGGCACCCGTGATGCGTGCTTCAATGTACCGCGCTGGTGTCTTCAGCACACCCGTTCAGCGATATGGCGTGACTCGGGCTTGAGCGTGTCTGTCACGGGGGTTTGCATGAAAGGATGTCACAGTGCCTTGCCATGGCATGCAAGATACAAATGATTTCGCCCCGGTGCAGTCCGGGGCGAAATCATTCTGTACGAACGCGGCGGGGACGTGTTTTCGGTTGACGTTGTTCGCTTTCAGCGGGCTGTCATGCGCCGGAACGTGTCCCCCGACAGCCCGGCGAGACCGTCTTACTTGGCTGCCATCAACGCTACCGTCATGTCCAGCATGCGGTTGGAGAAACCCCACTCGTTGTCATACCACGACAACACCTTGACCAGGGTGCCATCCATGACGCGAGTCTGGGTTGCGTCATAGGTGCTCGAGGCCGGGTTGTGGTTGAAGTCGATCGACACCAGCGGCTTTTCGTTGACGTCGAGAATGCCCTTGAGCGGGCCGTTGGCGGCGGCGTTGATGGCCGCGTCGATTTCGTCCTTGCTGGTGGCCTTCTTGGCCACGAAGGTCAGGTCGACCACCGATACGTTGATCACTGGCACGCGCATGGCGAAGCCGTCCAGCTTGCCGTTCAATTCCGGCAGCACCAGGCCGACCGCCTTGGCCGCACCGGTGGCCGCCGGGATCTGGCTGTGCGTGGCGCTGCGCGCGCGACGCAGATCCTTGTGATAGACGTCCGACAACACCTGGTCGTTGGTGTAGGCGTGGATCGTGGTCATCAGACCGTGCTCGATGCCGATCGATTCGTTCAGCACCTTGGCCAGCGGCGCCAGGCAGTTGGTGGTGCAGCTGGCGTTGGAGATCACTTCCAGGCCCGAGTTCAACTGGTCGGAGTTGACGCCCATCACGAAGGTGCCGTCGATGTCCTTGTCGCCGGGCGCGGAGATGATGACCTTTTTGGCACCGGCGGCCAGGTGCGGCGCGGCTTTGGCCTTGGAGCGGAACAGGCCGGTGCACTCGAGCACCACGTCGACACCCAGGTCGCCCCAGGGCAGGTCGGCCGGATTGCGCTCGGCGCAGACCTTGATGCGGTCGCCGTTGACGACCAGATCGCCACCGTCGACGGACACTTCACCGGGGAACTTGCCGTGAGCGGTGTCGTACTGGGTCAGATGGGCATTGGTTTCGGCGTCACCCAGATCGTTGATGGCGACAACCTGGATTTCGTTGGTGCGATTGGATTCGTACAGTGCGCGCAGCACATTGCGGCCGATACGACCGTAACCATTGATGGCGACCTTGATGGCCATGGGGCGGGGCCCTCCGGATTCGTGCGGGGAACCGGCCAATGCGGCCGGGAGAACTTCCATTTTAGCGTGAACATGCATCGGCTGCCGCGCGCCGTTATGCCTTGCGGGCCGCGGTGGCATACTTGAGCGACTATTTGACGCACATGGAGATCGTCATGCTGTCACGTCGCTTTGCCGCTGTGGTTTTCGTGTCCTGCCTGCTGGTTGCGCCGGCCGCGATGGCCTGGGGGCCGCTCGGGCATCGTGTGGTGGCGGCGCTGGCGTGGAGCCAGATGACGCCGACGGCGCGTGCGGCGGTGACAAAACTGCTGGCGTCCGGTGACGCCGGCAAGCTGGTCGACATAGCCAGCTGGGCCGACCATCTGCGCCACGATCCCGACCATCAGCGCCTGTGGAAGCGCACGCGGCGCATGCACTACATCAATTTCAGCAGCAGCGATTGCCAGTACAAGCCGGCGCGCCAGTGCCAAAACGGCGAATGTGTGGTGGCTGCGATCGAGCACTACGAAGCCATTCTCGCCAACCGCGACCTGCCGGCCAGCCAGCGTTTGCGCGCGTTGAAATTCGTGGTCCATTTCATCGGCGACGAGCACCAGCCCCTGCATGCCGGTTATCGGCACGACGCTGGCGGCAATTTCTTTCAGGTGCAATTCGATGGCGAGGGCAGCAATCTGCACCGGGTGTGGGACTCGGGAATGCTCGATACACGCGGTTTGACGTGGAAGGCCTACGCCAAGCGCCTGCAAGCCGAGGGGCCGGTCAATCTGCCCGCGGCCGAACCGGGCGTGAAGCCGCCGGTGCAATGGGCCGAGGAATCGTGTCGCATCACGCGCGACATTTATCCGTCGAGCCACAAGATTGGTGCCGCGTATACGCACAAGTGGTTGCCGGTGGCCGATCGGCGCTTGCGTGAGGCGGGGGCGCGGCTGGCCGGGGTGCTGAACCGGATTCTCGGCTGATTGGGCGAGGAGAGGGTGCCAAGTACACGCTACGCCTGATTGGGCGAGGGTACCGGGTACACTTTCTGGCGCAGGTTCCTTGCATGGAGCGGGAAACCGCAACCAGAAAGTGTACCCGGTACCCCGGCAAGCTCC
Organism: Oleiagrimonas sp.; assembly: GCA_035690885.1. GTDB lineage: Bacteria > Pseudomonadota > Gammaproteobacteria > Xanthomonadales > Rhodanobacteraceae > Oleiagrimonas. The sequence goes on from DASSKC010000008.1 coordinate 28,070, forward strand.
GAGTTCGCGGCAAGCATTGTTTTTACCCCGGCAAGCTCCGAGCTGGCGGCAAGCATTGTCTGCCTCCGATCACGCCTCAAGCCGCTTCAACTGCTCGGCAAGCGCATCACGTTGCGTGCTCCAGTCACCCAACCGATCGCGCTCCTGCGCCACCACTTCGGCCGGCGCGTTGTCGACAAAACGCGCATTGCCGAGCTTGCCTTCGCACTTCCTGATCTCGCCGCCGATGCGCTTGATCTCGCGTTCGAGGCGGGCCTTCTCGGCATCCAGGTCGATCAAGCCGGCCAGCGGAATCAGGACGCGCAGCTTGCCGACCACGGACGCGGCGGCGGGCGGTTCGGCATCGTTGGCGGCCAGCCAGTCCTGCGATTGCAGGCGGCCCAGAAAGGCCAGTGACGGGGCGAACTCCCGTGCGCGCTGACGATCGCTTGCTTCCCCATCGGCCAACAGCAAATCGATCGACTTGCTCGGCGCGATGTTCATTTCGGCGCGGATGCGGCGCACGCCCGAAAGCACGGCCTTGAGCCATTCGATGTCGGCGTCGGCATCCGGGTCGGCGGTGAAATCGGCGGCGCGGGGGTAGGGTCGCGCCATGATGGTGTCGGCGTCGATGTCCAGCCTGGGCGCCACTTCCTGCCAGATTTCCTCGGTGATGAACGGGATGACCGGGTGCAGCGCGCGCAGCACGTTTTCCAGCGCGGTCAGCAGCGTGCGACGCGTGGATGCCGCGGCCGCTTCGTCATCGCCGTTCAACGCCGGCTTGGCCAGCTCCAGGAACCAGTCGCAGTACTCGTTCCAGACAAACTCGTACAGTGCTTGCGCGAGATGATCGAAGCGATAGCTCGCAAAGTGCTGTTCGGCTTCCGCCAGTGTGCTTTTCAACCGCGTCAAAATCCACCGTTCCGCAGCAGTGGCCGGATTTTGTCCTTCTCCCTCCGGGAGAAGGTGGCGCGAAGCGACGGATGAGGGTTCGGTGTTTTCGGAAGTGTGCGCTCCGGGCGCACCCTCTCCCCAACCCCTCTCCCGAGGGGAGAGGGGCTCGTCACCCACATTCATCAGCACGAAACGCGCGGCATTCCAGAGCTTGTTGCAGAACGCCTTGTAGCCCTCGGCGCGGCTGATGTCGAAGTTGATGGTGCGGCTGTAGCTGGCCAGCGCGGCGAAGGTGAAGCGCAGCGCGTCGGTGCCGATGGCGGGGATGCCGTCGGGGTATTGCTTGCGGATGCGTTTCTCGACCTTGTCTCGGACTTTCGGCAGCAGCAGTTTTTCGGTCGACTTGACGACCAGCGGCTCGAGCTCGATGCCGTCGATCAGGTCCAGTGGATCCAGCGTGTTGCCCTTGGACTTGGACATCTTCTTGCCTTCGGCATCACGCACGATGGCGTTGATGTAGACCTCCTTGAAGGGGATCTCGCCGGTGAAGTACAAGGTCGCCATGACCATGCGCGCCACCCAGAAGAAGATGATGTCGAAGCCGGTGACCAGCACCGCGCTGGGCAGGTAGATCTTGTCGGCGCTCCAGTTGGCGACGACGTTGCCGTCGGCGTCGGTGACCGGGCCGTCCAGCGGCCAGCCGAGGGTGGAGAACGGCCACAGTGCGGAGCTGAACCAGGTGTCGAGCACGTCATCGTCCTGGCGCAGCGCACCGACCGGCTCGGTCGTGGCATGGGCGCGCGCGTCGGCCTCGTCCTCGCCGACGAAAATGTTGCCGGCTTCGTCGTAGAACGCCGGGATGCGATGGCCCCACCACAGCTGGCGGCTGATGCACCAGTCCTGGATGTTGTCCAGCCACTGCGTGTAGGTATTGGTCCAGTTTTCCGGCACGAACTTGATCTTGCCCGAGCGCACCGCGTCCAGCGCCGGTCCGGAGATTTTTTCGCGGCCCTTGTCGGAGGTCAGGTCGACGAACCACTGGTCGGTCAGCATCGGCTCGATGACGGCTTCGGAGCGCTGGCTGATCGGCAGCTGGTAGGTGTGCGGTTCCACCTTGAGCAGGAAATCGAAGCGTTCCAGGTCGGCCACGACCGCCTTGCGCGCCTCGTAGCGGTCCATGCCGCGGTAGGCTTCGGGCGCCAGATCATTCATGTGCGCATCGAGCGTCATGATGGTGATCATCTCGATGTCATGGCGCTTGGCGACTTCGTGATCGTTGAAGTCGTGCGCGCCGGTGATCTTGACGCAGCCCGAGCCGAACTCGCGGTCGACGTAGTCGTCGGCGATGATCGGGATGCGCCGGTTGCACAAGGGCAGGTCGACGTATTTGCCGACCAGGTGCCGGTAACGCTCGTCTTCGGGATGCACTGCGAGCGCGCCGTCGGCGAGCATGGTTTCCGGGCGTGTGGTGGCGATCGTCATGCCGCGCACGCCGTCGATGGGGCCGTCGGCGAACGGGTAGCAGATGTACCACATCGAGCCCTGGCTCTCGACGTTGTCCACTTCCAGGTCCGACACCGCCGTGCCCAGCACCGGGTCCCAATTGACCAGGCGATTGCCGCGATAGATCAGGCCGTCGCGGTACCACTCGATGAACACTTTGCGTACGGCCGCGGACAGGCCTTCGTCCATGGTGAAGCGCTCGCGCGACCAGTCGGCGGCGGTGCCCAGGCGGCGCATCTGCGTGGTGATGGTGGAGCCGGATTCGCCTTTCCATTGCCACACGCGGTCGATGAAGGCCTCGCGGCCCAGCGCATGCTTGTCGGTATCCTGCGCGGCCAGCTGGTTTTCCACGATTTTCTGTGTGGCGATGCCGGCGTGGTCGGTGCCGACCTGCCATAACGTGCTCTTGCCGGACATGCGCTGGTAGCGGATCAGCATGTCCATCACGGTCTGCTGGAACGCATGGCCCATGTGCAGCGTGCCGGTCACGTTCGGCGGCGGCAGCACGATGCAGTACGGGTCACCCTTGCCGGTGGGCTTGAAGCAGCCGTGGTTTTCCCAGTAGTCGTACCACTTGGATTCGATCGGGCCGGGTTGGAAGCTTTTGTCCATGGGGCAGGGCGCGCGTGCAGGCGAAACCGGTGATTGTACGGCGCGGCCAGGCAGAGTGCGAGGGAGAGGGGTGGGGTTGAGCCGTGCGGCGAGCTGGCGAGTGCGGGGGCAAGCTCGGACCTCGCCGCAAGCCAGCGAGTGCCGGGGGCAAGCTCGGACCTCGCCGCAAGCTAGCGAGTGCGGGGCGGCAAGCTCGGACCTTGCCGCAAGCTAGCGAGTGCGAGGGTACCGGGTACACTTTCTGGTTACCGTTTCTCGCTGCCATGCGAGGAGCCTGCGCCAGAAAGTGTACCCGGTACCCCGGCAAGCCCGGAGCTTGCGGCAAGTTTTGTGGCTGGCGTTACGCGGTGTTGCGGATGCGACGCCCGGCCGCGTGCACGGCGTCGATCAGCACGCCGAGCTTGTCCGGTTCGATATCCGGGGTGATGCCGTGGCCGAGGTTGAAGACGTGGCCGGGGTGCGGACCGAAAGCGTCGATGACGGCGTTCACTTCGCGCTCGATGGCCGCGTCGTCGGCGCGTAGAATGGCCGGGTCGATGTTGCCTTGCAGCGCGACGCGCTCGCCGACGCGCTGGCGCGCGTCGCCGATGTCGATGGTCCAGTCCACGCCGAGCGCGGCGCAGCCGGTGTCGGCCAGCGCTTCCAAGTGACCGTTGGCACCTTTGGAAAACAGGATGATCGGCAGCTCGCGCGCATGCGCGTCGGCCTTGAGTTGCTCAGTGATGCGGGCCAGATAGCGCAGCGAAAATTCGCGGAACATGCCCGGTGCCAGCATGCCGCCCCAGGAGTCGAAGATCATCAGCGCTTGTGCACCCGCTTTGGCCTGCGCGGCGAGGTAGTCGGCGACGCTGCGGGCCAGAACGTCCAGCAAATGGTGCGCCAGTTGCGGCTGGTCCCAGCACAGCGCCTTGAAGCGACCGAAATCGCGCGAGCCGTGGCCTTCGACCATGTAGCAGCCCATCGTCCACGGGCTGCCGGCGAACCCGATCAACGGCACGCGGCCGGCCAGTTCGCGGCGGCACAGGCGCACCGCGTCGGTGACGTAGCGCAGCTTGCCGTCCATGTCGGGCACGGCCAGGCGCTCGATGTCGGCGGCCGTGCGCAGCGGGTGCTTGAATTGCGGGCCCTCGCCGGTCACGAATTCAAGGCCCAGACCCATGGCGTCGGGAATGGTGAGGATGTCGGAAAACAATATGGCCGCGTCGAGATCGAAGCGCTCGATCGGCTGCAAGGTGACTTCGCAGGCCAGTTCCGGCGTCTGTGCCAGGGTCAGGAAGCTGCCGGCGCGCTCGCGGACGGCGCGGTACTCGGGCAGGTAACGACCGGCTTGGCGCATGATCCACACTGGCGTGGTGTCGGTCGCCTCGCGGCGCAGTGCGCGCAGCAGGCGGTCGTTGGCGAGTGGTTCATTGGCCATGCGGCGATTCCATCCCCTGGGTGATCATGACTTGGTAGCCACGCTTGACCTGCTTGTCGCGGGTCTTTTCAAAGGCGTCCAGCGCCGCGTCGCGCTCCAGGTACACCTCCTTGCGCAGCGTGGCGCGGCCGCCCTGGGTACCGGTTTCGCGATATAGCGTCCAGGCGCCGAGAAGGTCTTGCTCGAGGACCAGCTGGACGTAGCGCGGGGCTTCGCCGGCAGCGGGTCGGGTTTGCATGTAGATGCGCATGGGGCGAAGTGTAGGCCGTCGCGGTGCAGTCGCGCATTGTAGCCATCGATCACCGACGTGTGCGCGGTTGCCGCAACGGCGGACGCGCGGTCAGCGTCAGCGTGACGTGGAAGCTGTTGCCCGAGCGGATGCCGGCCAGTTTCACCGCTGTGCCCGGCTTCATCACCGACACGCGACGGTACAGGTGAGCCGGGCCGACGATGGGTTTCGAGTTGATGTCGAGCAGGATGTCGCCACGCTGGATACCGGCCTTGGCCGCCGGACCGCCCGGATAAATGCCGGTCACGATCACGCCGCGTGCGGCCGCGGGAAGGCCGCTGTTGGCACGCACCGGCACCTTGGCGTAGGTAATGCCCAGCCAGCTGCGCACCACATGGCCGGTCTGGATGATTTCGCGCATGATGCGCTGGGCAGTGTCCATCGGAATGGCAAAACCGATGCCCTCGGCGCCGCTGGCATGGCCGAGCAGGGCGGTGTTGATGCCGACCAGGCGGCCTTGCGTATTGACCAGGGCGCCGCCGGAATTGCCGACGTTGATGGCCGCGTCGGTCTGGATGAAATTTTCCGGGTTGGCCGAACTCAACTGGCGGCTGATCGCGCTGACGATGCCCATGGTGACGGTTTGCCCGATGCCGAGCGGGTTGCCGATGGCCAACACCACGTCGCCCACGCGCGGCTTGGAGGTGGCGATCTGGATCGCCGGCAGGTCGCCGACATCGAGCTTGAGCACGGCCAGGTCGGTATCGGGGTCGGCGCCGACCACCTGGGCGCGCGCGACACGACCGTCGTACAGCAATATCTGGATGTCCTGGGCGCCGGCGATGACATGGTTGTTGGTCAGCACATAGCCCTTGGGGCTGACGATCACGCCCGAGCCGAGGCTCTGCTCGCGGCGCGTGTAGGCCGGTCCGGTCGGGATATTGCCGAAGATGCGGCCCAGCGGACCGCTCAGCGTGGGTTGTTCGGTGACCAGCTTGTTGGCGTAGATGTTGACCACCGATGGCGCGGCCCGTGCCACGGCCTTGGCATAGGACACGGGTCCGCTGGAGGCTGGCGGCGACGGCGTGCTCGTCACCGGGGGGGCGTGCGCGATGGTGGTGGACGCGGTCGGTGCGGGCGGCGTCAAACCCAGTCGCGCGCGCAGCAACTGACCGGTCCCCGGCCAGAACAGGCTGATCACGAATGCCGCTGCCAGACCGATGACGGCAAAGCGGGCGACGAAGGCAAGCGTACGGGCAAAACGGCTCATGGGCGTCGTGGGCAGGCAGTCGTGGGGCGGTCTGGTCCGCAATGTGTGCGGATTGCCGCAGGGAGGCGAAAATCATGACGCCGGGGGATGGCAAACCGCCGTCAGCGTTGTATTGTGGGCCAAATGCACGTCGAAGGGGGACTTTGACGCGTGTTCAATACCCGTGCGGGCACGACGGCGGGCAAGTGTAAAAAGGGGTTGCCCATTTGCGGCATTTTTCCACATGGTAGGGTTTCGGGGCTGACGATACACTGACTTTTTTGGGGTGTGGCCAGCTCAATCAGTTCGATGGCTATTTGCGGAGATCCAGATGGCGAATGACGTGGTCGATCATCGACGTCGTCGTTTTCTCACCGTGACCACGGCCGTGGTCGGCTTGGGCGGTGTCGGAACGGCGATTGCCCCATTCATCAAGTCGTGGCAACCCAGCGCCCGCTCGCAGGCGGCTGGTGCTCCGGTCACGGTGGATATCGGCAAGATCAAGCCGGGGCAAAAGGTCGATTACGGCTGGCGCGGCGTTCCCGTTTGCATCATCAACCGCACCGACGCACAGGTCGCCACGTTGTCGACCAAGGACGTGCGCAGTCGTCTGCGCGATCCGGACAGCAAAGCAGACCAGCAGCCGCCGTATTGCGAGAACAACACACGCTCGATCAAGCCCGAGTGGTTGGTCATGATCCTGATCTGCACGCACCTGGGCTGTGTGCCCGATTACAAACCCAAGATCGGCCCGGAGCCGTTCGATCCCGACTGGAAGTCGGGCTTTTTGTGCCCGTGCCACAAATCGCGTTACGACATTGCCGGACGCGTCTACGAAGGTGTGCCGGCGCCATTGAACATGGTCGTGCCGCCGTATCATTTCGTCGATGACACCCACGTGCAAATCGGTGTTGATCCCAAGAACAAGGGGGCAGCGTAATGGCCAAGGTGTTTACCCGCCTGGGGGGCTGGTTCACGGATCGCGCGCCCGGTCTGATGCCGATGTACCGCAAGCATCTGACCGAATACTACGCGCCGAAGAATTTCAACTTCATGTACTTCTTCGGTTCGCTGGCGATACTGGTGCTGGTCAACCAGATCGTCACCGGCATCTTTCTGGCGATGTTCTACAACCCCAGCGCACACGAAGTCATTCCCGGCATTTCGCAGGCATTCGCGTCGGTGCAGTACATCATGCGCGACGTGCAGTGGGGCTGGTTGATCCGCTACATGCACACCACCGGCGCCTCGATGTTCTTCATCGTGATCTATTTCCACATGTTCCGCGGCCTGATGTACGGCTCGTACAAGAAACCGCGCGAGCTGGTGTGGCTGCTGGGCATGCTGATCTTCCTGGCGCTGATGGCCGAGGCCTTCATGGGCTACGTGCTGCCGTGGGGCAACATGTCCTACTGGGGCGCCAAGGTGATCGTGTCGCTGTTCAGCGCCGTGCCGTGGATCGGCGACACGCTGGTCACGTGGATCATGGGCAACTTCATTCCCGGTGACGCCACGCTCAACCGCTTCTTCTCTCTGCACGTGATTGCCTTGCCGCTGGTGCTGTTGTTGCTGGTGGTGTTGCATCTGGCCGCGTTGCACGAAGTGGGCTCGAACAACCCGGACGGCGTGGACGTCAAGCACGGCCCCAAGGGCAACCGGTTCGGTCCCGACGTGCCCAAGGACGGCATTCCGTTCCATCCCTATTACACGGTCAAGGACCTGATGGGCGTGGGCGTGTTCCTGCTCGTTTGCGCCTTCATCGTCCTGTTGGTGCCGCACATGGGCGGCTGGTTCATCGAGCACGACAACTTCACGCCGGCCAATTCGCTGGTGACGCCGTCGGCGATCAAGCCGGTGTGGTACTTCACGCCGTTCTACGCCATCTTGCGCACCATTCCCGACAAGGGGCTGGGCGTATTGGCCATGGCGCTGTCGATCCTGGTGCTGTTTTTCACGCCATGGCTGGATCGCGGCAAGGTCAAGTCGATCCGCTATCGCGGTCTGTTGTACAAGGTGGTTTTGACGCTGTTCGCGATTGCCTTCGTTGTCCTCGGGCTGATCGGTGCCGAGGTGGTGCCGCACATCGTTACCAGCATTGGCGGGCCGGATGCGGACATTGTCTTCTGGCAGCATTTCATCGGCTGGATCTGCATCGCCATCTACTTCGGCTTCTTCGCCTTTCTCTGGGTCTATACGTATTTCGGCTTCGAGACGACCAAGCTGGTTCCGGAACGGGTGACCACGCATGACTAAGCGCATTCTTGTTTGCCTCGCACTGTCGGTCGGCCTGCTGTTTGGCGCGATGAGCGCGCAAGCGGCCGAAGAAAGCGTGCCGCTGATGGAGTCGGGTGCGAACATTCGCGACCAGGCTTCGTTGCAGCGTGGCGCCAAGTTGTTCATGAACTATTGCGCCGGCTGCCACTCGCTGCACTTCATGCGCTACTCGCGCATCGCCAAGGACTTGGGGCTGACCAAGCAGCAGGTCATGGAAAACCTCAACTTCACCGGCGGGAGATTTCACGATCCGGTGGTGTCAGCGATGCCGATCGATGGCGCCCAGCAGTGGTTCGGTAAGGCACCGCCGGATCTGTCGTTGATCGTTGGTGTTCGCGGCAGTGACTGGGTCTACACCTATCTCAACTCGTTCTATATCGATCCGTCGCGCCCGGTCGGCTGGAACAACACGTTGCTCAAGAATGCGGCCATGCCCAACGTGTTGTGGGAGCTGCAAGGTATCCAGGTGCCGGTGATGGGGCTTCCCGAGGGTGCCAAGGAAGCCGAGGCCAAGGGCAAGAAGGTCAAGCCCGTTGTGGTTGATCTCAAACTGGCGCAGCCGGGGCGGCTGACGCCGGCCCAGTACCACCAGGCCACGAGTGACATCACGGCATTCCTCGAATACGTGTCCGAGCCGGCTGCGTTGCAGCGGCGCAGCATCGCGCCGTGGGTATTGTTGTACCTGGCGGCATTCTCTTTCCTTGCCTGGCTGCTCAAGCGGGAGTACTGGAAGGACGTTCACTGACCGCGATGGCGGTGTCCACTATGATGGACGGATACCGCCCATGCGTTCTGGAGGGAAATCCCGCATGAACCAAGTCGCGACGCGTCCGCGTACCGTGTTGACCCTGTACACCACGGAGGATGGCATTCAATGTCACCGGGTCCGCCTGATTCTTGCCGCCAAGGGCGTCACCTACGAACGCGAGATGGTCGATCCCGCGCGCCCGCCCGAGGATCTGGTCGATCTCAACCCGTATGGCGACGTGCCCACGCTGGTCGAGCGCGACATGGTGCTGTACGACACGCCGCTGGTGTGCGAATACCTCGACGAGCGCTATCCGCACCCGCCGCTGATGCCGATCGACCCGTTGTCGCGTGCACGTTTGCGCCTGGCGGCGGTGCGCATCGAGTATGATTGGCTGCCGCTGATCGAGACCATCCAGGCAGGCGGGCGCCCGGCCGACACGGCGCGCAAGCACCTGCGCGAGCAACTGCTTGCCTCGGTGCCGTTGTTCAAGGCATCGCCGTATTTCCTCAATCCGGAAATGAGCCTGACCGATTGCCTGGTGGCACCCGTGCTTTGGCGGCTACCCATGCTGGGCGTGGATCTCGGGCGCGAAGGCAAGCCGATCATCGATTATGGTGACCGGATCTTTCGTACCCAGACCTTTGCCCGCAGTTTGACCAAGACAGAAAGGGCCGCACGCGAGCAGGCATGAGCAACGACAGCACGATCAACATGACATCCAATCGCCCGTACCTGTTGCGGGCCATTTACGACTGGATCGCCGACAACAACCTCACGCCTTATGTGCTGGTGGACGCCAGCGTCGAGGGCGTGCGGGTGCCGCCGCAAACCATCCGCAACGGCCAGGTGGTGCTCAACCTGGCGATGCAGGCCGTGGCCGACCTCGATCTGGGCAACGAATGGGTGCGCTTCAAGGCGCGTTTCTCCGGCGCCAGCCACACCGTGATGTTTCCCGTTGCCGCGGTGCTGGCCATTTACGCCCAGGAAAACGGCCAGGGCATGATGTTTGCCGACGAGGGCGATGGCCCGACGCCACCACCGGGTCCGCCGGGCGGCGACGAGCCCGAATCCGATCAGGGCAACAAGTCCGACAAGTCGGACGCTCCCGCCAAGCGCGGCGCACCGCACCTCAAGGTGGTCAAGTAGCACATCGCGGGCGACGCGCTACGCTCGTAGGAGCGGCGGAAGCCGCGATTTAGCTACGCCGCAAGGCAACAACCATGCGGACACGCCCCATCGCGGCTTCCGCCGCTCCTACAGTGAGCGGTCGCGCGGGATGCGATCGAGCAGGCTGGTGACCTTGGCGTCGGCATCAATGGGGCGCGCATCGCTTGCCGGTTTCAGCCACGCGGCACTGACGCCGGCGAGGTGGCCGTGCCGCAACCACAGCGAGCCGCCGACGCGGTTGCTGCCATCGGTGCTGACTTCGAAGCTGTAATGGCGTTCCCATGCCAGGTGTCCGTCGTGCCGGCGCAGCTTCAGTGCGCTCAGGCCCACGCTGTGGTCGAGCAGTTGTACCCCGTGATCGGCACATACCCGACGCGCTTCATGCAGCGCGTGCTCGCGCTGGCGCATCGTATCCAGCCAGATACCGATGGCAACGACCAGGACCAGCAGCGCGAGCATTTCGACAGGCATGGTTACAGTGTGGGTCCACTGCGTGCGGTGGACAAGTCCGGTCGTGCCTGATTCGCGTGATCGAAGCCTCAGTCGGACTGCAGACGCATCGAGAAGTCGATGGCCTGGACGTGTTTGGTCAGTGCGCCCACCGAGATGAAGTCCACGCCGGTGGCGGCAATGGCCGCGAGGCGATCCAGTTCGACACTGCCGGAGACTTCCAGCGCAACCCGTCCGGCCGTGCGTGCCACGGCTTCGCGCATGGTTTCGGGCGAAAACTCGTCGAGCATGATGCGGTCGACGCCGGCGGCGATGGCCTGGTCCAGTTCGGCGAGGGTTTCCACTTCCACTTCCAGCAACAATTCGGGGTGCTGCGCACGTGCGGCATGCACGGCTGCATCAATGCCGCCGGCCGCGGCGATGTGGTTTTCCTTGACCAGAAGGGCGTCGTGGAGGCCGGTGCGATGATTGCAGGCCCCGCCGCAGCGCACCGCGTATTTTTGCGCGGCACGCAGGCCCGGCACGGTCTTGCGCGTGTCCAGGATACGCGTGTGCGTGCCGGCCACGGCATCGGCGTAGCGGGCCGCGATGCTGGCGGTGCCGGACAGGGTTTGCAGAAAGTTGATCGCAGTGCGTTCGGCCGTCACCAGGGCGCGGGCATTGCCGTGCAGCGAGCAGACGATGGTGTCGGCGTCGACACGCTCGCCGTCAGCCACATGCCAGTCGATCCGGGTAGCCGGGTCGATGTGGTCGAAGCAGGCGTCGAACCAGGCGGCTCCGGCGATCGTGGCCGCTTCGCGACACATCACGTGGGCACGCGCCGTGTCGGTAGCCGGCAGCAGTGCGGCGGTGACATCACCGTCACCGATGTCTTCGGCCAGGGCGCGCGTGACGTCGTCATTGATGATGGAGGCCGGAGGCAAGGCGGGAGTGCGCGTCATGGCGCGGGCTGCGGTGGACATGGCGATCAGGATGCGTGGGGTGGGCCGATGATACGGCATGTGCGCCACGCGGCGCAGGCCGGGCACTGCCCGGCGAGCGGTGGTGCGGCCATGAGGGTTTGCTTGGGCGGGCAGTGCCCGCCCTTGGAGCCTGGGCGGTAGGAACTGTCGAGGCGAAAAAGTGGCGGAAATATGGACCGCGCAGGCGCTTTTGCAGCCCGGCCGATTCCTGCCGCCCAGACTCCTATGCCTGCTCGCCGCCGGTCGGTTGCGATGGAGTGTTGTCGCCTTGCGTCTTGCGCAGGCGTTCGACGATGGCATCCAGTGCACGGTCGAACAACGGCAGCTCTTCCAGCACCACGGTGGTGCCGTCGGCAAACTCGCGCGCCAGTTGCGCCGCGGTCTTGTCTCCGACCTTCAGGCCGCGACGGTTGACGAACAGGTACTTGCCGCTGATCGGGCTGATCCACGACAGCTTTGCGCGTTCACCGGTGTTGTCTTCTCCGGCGCCGAACTCGAGCCAGTTGCCGACCTGCAGGGCTCGCACGCGTGCCAGGTTCGGGTCGTCCTCGTCAGGCTCGGCATCGGCATCCTCCGGCGCGTCCGCTCCAGCGGCCACTTCCGGACTGGCGATGGTGTCGACCGAGTCGGGGATCGGCAACGGGGCACCATGCGGTGCGGCAGCGTCCGCGTCGGATGCCGTGGTTTCGCCGAGCTGCGCGCGGTACAGCGCGTTCAGCTGGGTCATCAGCGATTCGACATCGGCATCCTGGAAAGCCACCGTAGCCAGACCATGGCGCAGCGATTTTTCCAGCAACGGGAGCAGCTGGCGCAAGCGTTCGCGTTCGGCATCGTTGCGCTTGGGCAGGGTGCTCCAGACAAAGTCGTCGACGAAGCGCAGCGCCACGCGGAATTCCTGTGAATCTTCTCCCTGGCGCAACAACGTCAACACCAGGTAGTTGGCCCAGGCGCGGGTGAGAATGCCGTGGATCAGCTCCGGCAGGTCCTGCCGGTCTACGCGCGCGAGGATTTCCTGGGCGGCGCGGCGACGCGCCTGTTGCAGTTTTTCGCGCCCGCGCACGGCTTCGTTGACGCGCTGCTCGGACAACTCGGCGCGCTTGCGGCCGGTCTCGAGAAAGTCGGTGAGATCGCGCTCCAGCTGCGCGAAGATGTCCATGTCGTCGTCGAACTCCTGCAGCAGGGTCTCGACGATGGAATGGATGCGTGTGTACAGGCGCCGGTCGCGATCCGATTCGGCGGACCAGCCCTTGGCGGCGTCGGCCAGCGCGTCCAGCAGGCGCCGGGCCGGATGCGAGGTGTGCGCAAACATGCGCCGGTCGAGGATGGCGGCCTTGAGGTACGGGATCTGCAGGCGCGCCAGCAACACCTGCATCTGCGCGGGCAGGTTGCGGTCCTCGAGGATGAACTCGAACAGCATGCCGACCAGGTCGATGGTGTCTTCGTCGGCACCGGACATGCGCGCCAGGCCGTCACCGCGCAGCTGGTTGATCTGGCC
>DASSKC010000009.1:0-3926 GCA_035690885.1 Oleiagrimonas sp.
CCTGATTAGCCTCAAAGCTCAGCTGGCAACGATCCCTCTCCCTCCGGGAGAGGGTGCCCCGCAGGGGGCGGGAGAGGGTCCGTTTTCGCGTAAGCGTTGAATGGTGGCAAGATGTTCATCATTCGCGTGCTCGTACCCTCATCCGGCGCTTCGCGCCACCTTCTCCCGGGGGGAGAAGGGAAAAGCTGGCTGAGCTTGAGGGCTAATCAGGTACAAGGAATGCGTGTGAAGAAGATCATGTTGGTTGTCATATTGGCCGGCTTGGCGTTCTGGTACTTCGATTACAGTCGCCGGATGACCGTGGAAGGCATTACCGCGTCCTACCAGGAACAGGTGCAGGCGTTGAACAAGATGGATGGTGAGTATTTGTGTGACCATCTGGCGGACGATTACGACGAAACCGGTACCGTCCATTCCGGTAGTGGTACGAAGAAGAGGGCCTTGGGCAAGTCGCAAGCCTGCAAGCACTTCAAGCAGATGGCTACGCTCAGGGAGCGCGCCGGACCGTTGCTCGGCAGCGCTTTCTTGCCGCATTACGATATCGAGGTCAAGCACATCGAGCTCGCGCCCGACGGCAAGTCGGCCACGGTCAAGGTGGTGCAAACGATCAAGATGGGCGACATGTTGTTTGCTCGTGCGCGCGGCACCGAGCACGTCATCCGGCGTACCGGGCGCATGCTTACGCAGTCCGTTGAATCCGACATCTGGATGTACGCTCGGCGCTGAGCGGCAAGGCGCTCCGGATCGCATGTCTCGTGCGAACCGGAGCGCGTGGTGGCGGGCAGAGTTCATCGTGCCTTTGCTGCCAGCTGGCAATATGGTCGCCGGCACGCGATAGTTGCGACCGCTCCGGACCAAAGCCGAGGAAAAAGCATGCCCCGCTATGTTGCATTTCTTCGTGGTGTCAGCCCGATCAACCTGAAGATGCCCGATCTGAAGCTTTGTTGCGAGGATGCCGGCTTCGGCAACGTCAAGACGCTGCGCTCCAGCGGCAATGTCGCGTTCGATGCTTCGTCACGCAGCCAGGTCGCGGTCGCGCGCAAGCTGGAAGCGGCCATGTCGGTGCGGCTTGGGCGCAGCTTCATGACGTTTGCGCGTCGAACCACCGATTTGCAAAAGCTGGTCGATGAAGATCCTTGGGCGGCATTCGATCTGCCGCCCGAGGCCAAGCGTATCGTGACCTTCCTGCAGGCACCGTTGTCAGACACCATCGCTTTGCCGCCTGAAAAAGACGGCGCGCGCATGCTCGCGGTTGTTGGCGGGGAAGTGTTTTCCGCCTATGTTCCGCACGCCGGGAGCCCGGCATTCATGACCGTGATCGAAAAAACGCTCGGCAAGAACGTGACCACGCGCACCCTGGGTACCGTCGGCAAATGCGCGAATGCCTGAGGTTGGCGGGCGCGCTGCCGCGTCCCAGGATCTGGCCTGTGGCGTGACCGGTCCGGTGGCGGGCATGTTGGCTGATCGGGCCGGTCACGACAGCGTGTTCCTGGTCGGCGGTCTCGCTGCCTGATCCATGGCAAGGCGTGGCTGGCGGTCGGATCAAAACCGCAGGCTGCTGGATCGCCGGAAGAGCCAACGGGCTCGCGACATTCGCTTGAATCGGGGCGCCGGGACAACGGCAATGTCCCGACAGGGTTCCGGGCGCCGTCAAGGCACGGTCCACCCTCGCTAGGTGGACCTATTTATGTGCATGCACAAGCATATTGACAAGGCTGGATGCCTCCGATAATGTGCATGCACATGCAAATATATTTAAAAGAGGCCTGCATGGAATCCGTCACCGTTTATGCCGATTACGTCTGCCCCCCCCCGCTGCCTGCTCGCCGGGAGTGTGTTGTCGGAGGCGATCGGCGAGCGCGGTATCCGCATCCAGTGGCGCGCGTTCGAACTGCGACGTGCCATCGACTGCCTGCAAAGCGGCGCCGACGACGTCGCGGTCACCGCTTCACGCAATGCCTGAATCCACGTTTTTCAACACTTCACCCGCGTAAAAGGAGCCATCCCATGAGCTGGTTTTATCTCGCCGTCGCCGTTGTCTTCGAGGTTTCCGTCGCCCTCTCCGCAGGCAAGGCCCAGGGCTTTACCAAGTTGTGGTGGACCCTCGCCACGCTGGCCAGCGGCGCCATCGCCACGTTCTTTCTCAGCCTTGCCTTGCTGACTTTTGATGTCGGTGTCGGTTACGCCATCTGGACGTCGGTTGCCAGCGTCGTGATCGCCGTGCTGGGCTCGTTGTTTTTCGGTCAGCGGCCCACCTGGGGCAAGTCGCTGGGCATCGTCGTCGTTCTCGTCGGGGTGGTCGGGCTGCGTCTGAGCGGCGCGGCGTAATCACACACCTGTCTTGCACTTTCTTTGCATCCATCCAAGGAGTCCATCATGTCAAACCCAACTCAAACCACCCCAAGCAGCAAACGGTCGTGGTTCATGCTGGCGTTCGCCGGCGCTTTCGAAATCGGCTACGCACTGAGCGTCGACGGCAGTCAGGGCTTCACGGTGCTCGGCTGGTCAATCGCGGCCGTGGTGTTTTTCCTGCTCACGCTGTACTTCCTGAGCGCCGCCTTGCGCGGCATCGACGTGGGCATCGGCTATGCCGCATGGGCCGGCATCGGTTCGGTCGGTGCAGCCTTGTTCGGCAGCGTGCTGTTCGACCAGCCGCTGACCCTCACTCAGGCCTTTTGGCTGGCGGTGATCATTGCCGGGGTGGTGTGGCTGAAGTTGGCCGACAGCGTCAAGTTTCAGTCCCGGAAGCGCCGCGTGCCCGTTTGAACTCGGTCCATTGGTCACCGATGGCCACCGGCAAACTGGCCGTTGCGGAAAGTCTGTAGTCGTCCGAGGCGTTTCGCTCGCGCATGCGCAAGCGCTGATTGTGCATGGCCATACATGTGATTTGATAACCTTTCAGCTACCCGCTCCGCACGAGTCGCGACATGTCCAAGAAAAGTGATGCCTGGCTCAACCTGATCCACGTCGTCGCCGAGATCGAAGCCGAGCTCGGCAAGATGCTGCAAGCCCGGCACGGCCTGGGCCTGTCCGAATACCGTGCACTGGAAGTCCTGACGCGCTCGCCGGACTCCGAATTGCGCATGCAGGAGTTGGCCACCTACCTGCGTTTGAACCAGAGTTCGGTCTCGCGCATGGTCGAGCGTCTGGAACGCAACGCGTTCACCATCCGCGACCTGTGCCCGGACGACAAGCGCGGGGTGTACACCGTGCTCACCGACAAGGGCCGCGCTCACCTGGACCAGGCGCGGAAAGACTACGAGAAGGCGCTCGATCACGCTCTCAAAACGCATGATTGCCACACTCTGCTGGCAGCGGGATTCATCAAGGCCGCATAGCGTATCGGGAAAGCATCCGACGCCAGCTCATGCACCGTGCCGATCACACTCGCAAATCCATTCGCCAATACACACGGCCTACCCGTAACTGATTGTTTGTACGGGTTGTTCATGAAGTATCTATTCACGTGTCTATTCATGGGCGTCGTTGCGCATCATTTCGTCATGCCCTGTCGATTTTGACCTCCGTCATTCGTTGCATGGGTGAAGGATGCGCATGACGGCATGCGCTCCTCATTCGAATCCAACGAGGAGAAACGACATGCGAGTCATGGTTTTTGTAAAGGCCAGTGCGGAGTCCGAAGCCGGCGTGTTGCCGAGCACGGAAGGGCTGACCGCAATGGGCAAGTTCAACGAGAAGTTGGTCGAGGCCGGCGTGATGCTGATGGCCGAGGGCCTGCATCCGACTTCGAAGGGCGCGCGCGTGCGCTTCGAGGGAGACAAGCGCACGGTCATCGACGGACCATTCGCCGAGAGCAAGGAGTTGGTCTGCGGCTTCTGGTTGTGGCAAGTGCGCTCGATGGACGAGGCCATCGAGTGGATCAAGCGCGCGCCGTTCGACGGGGGTGCGGAAATCGAGCTGCGCCC
>DASSKC010000010.1:0-22561 GCA_035690885.1 Oleiagrimonas sp.
GTCAACGTGGTGCGCACGAACATCGGCCCCCACTGCCAGGCACGCGCCACGTACTCGGCAAAATGCGGGTCGGCGTAACGGCCACCCAGCCAGTAGAACGAACCATTGGAAATCAGATACGACACCGATGCGCCGAGGAACGCCACGCCGACGGTCAACGCCAGCGACGACCACTTCGACGCGTCGAACGAAGCGGCAAACCCGCGTCCGGCATACCACAACGCGCCATAGGCCAGCGGCAGGAAGGCATACGCGGCGGTGATGCAAAACGCGCTGTTGCCCATCACGCCGACCGACAGCCAGTCGATCACCACTGACAACGCCAGAAAGCCGAGAAACTGCAGGTGCTTGCGCAGGTACAACCCGCCCAGAAAGAACACCGCCATCGACGCGTCCGGCAAGTGCAGCACCGATCCGAAATGATGGTAGCGCGTGGCCACCATGGCCACGGCCAGGGCGACAAACACGCCGATGGATGCATTGCGGGACAACGACTTCATGGGAGTCCTCCAGGTTGAAATGACCCGCTCAACGGGTCGGACGCCAGCTCAGGGACAGCAGGTAATTGCGCCCCATCTGGTTGTAGTACATCGCCGTTTCGTAGCGATGATCGAAAACATTGTTCAGTGACAGACGCAGGTGCCACGCCGGGTGGATGTTCCATGCCAGACGCAGATCGGTCAGCGCATAGCCGCCCATGCGACGGCGATTGCCGAGATCGTCGTAACGGGCCGCGGCCATGTACACGCTGCCGCCAACATGGAAATCGCCGAAGCTGCGGCCCAGATCGACGCGCGCCTGTTGTTTCGGTCGGCGCGGCAACACGTTGCCGTGGTTCGCGCCCGGCGTCAGTTCACGCGGGTCCATCAAGGTCGCGCTGACCCGCCAATCCCATGCCGCCGCCTTGCCGTCGACGGAGGCCTCGAGGCCGCGGATACGTGCGCTGTCGATGTTCGACGGGCCAAAGATCGCCGCGTCAAACGCGATCATGTCGTCGATGCGCGTCTCGTAGGCATGCAGCGACCAATGGCCCCAATCGCGGGTACCACGCAGACCGACGGCAAAGCTGCGCGATGTCTCCGGCCCCAACCGCGGATTGCCGTAGCCCGGGAAATACAGTTGATTGAAGGTCGGCGCCTTGAACGCCGTGCCGTAGCTTGCGGTCAAGCGCAGACTGTCGGTCATGTGCCAACCCCACAGCACACTGCCGGTGGTCTGACCACCGAACTGCTGATTGTCGTCGTGGCGCACGCTGGCCTGCAGTGATTGCGAGCCGAAGTCCTGCTGCCACTGCGCGAACACACCGCGATTGATGCGATGGTCGACCGCGTAGACGGTGCTGGAGTCCACACGCGCGCGCTGCCAGTCATAACCGACACTGAGCAAGCCGCCGGCCACGCCGATATCGGCCTGCAACGAGCCGATATCGCGATAACTGTCGAAATGGCCGCTGTAGACATCGCGCAGATAGTTGTCGCTCAGATCGGCATTGCGCCCCAGACGCAAGCTGACCGTCACATGCTTGCCCGGCCGATAGCGCAGCCGCGCGCCGGTCACCCGATGCCGCGTGCGCGCCATGTCGGTGACGGTGCCGTCGTATTCGCTTTCGCCGCGCGTGCGGTACACGAATGCCTGACCGTCCCACGCATCGTTGAAGCGATAGCCTCCGCGAAGATTGACCGAGGTATTGCGGAAGCCGTCACGATCAGGCTGCGCGACCACGCACGGCAAGCCGGCCTGCGGCACGCAACGCTTCACGTTGATGCCATCGGTATCGCGATGGGTGGCGCTGATCGCGTACCAGCCGTTGCCGGCCTTGCCCGACACGCCGGCACCGGCACGACGATCGGCATGGCTGCCGAACCCGACACGCACATGCGGCTCGAATGCCCCCTGCGCGCGACGCGTGAAAATCTGAATCACACCGCCGATCGCCGACGAGCCATACAAGCTGGAAAACGGCCCGCGCACGATCTCGATGCGCTCGATCTGGCCCACCGGAATATCCTGGATCGCCGCGCCGCCACTGGTCACCGAACCGACACGCACGCCATCGATCAGCACCAGCACATGCCCCGAACCGGTCCCGCGCAGGAATATCGATGTCGCCTTGCCCGGCCCGCCATTGTTGGAAATGGACAGGCTCGGCAGACCACGCAACAAATCAGCCACGGAGCTCGGTTGCAGACGCCGAATCTCGGCGCGATCAATGACGGTGACCGCTGCCAGCGTCTGCTCGCGCGCCTGCTCGGTACGGCTGGCGGTGACCACCATGCCGTCAAGTTCGGCAGCCGGCGCCGCGGCCAGCGCCGGCATCGACGCCGCGGAGGAAAGAACAACGGCCAGCACACACTGGCGGGAACAACGAAACGACACGAACACGACTCCTTCGGCCACACCAACCCGTGCGGCACCTGACAAGGTGACGACAAGCGGCAAAGAAGCGTGAAAAGAACACGTCGGAACGACGCCTCCCGGACACCAGCCCACCGCATGTCGGAACATGCCTGGGGCCGGTCTCCGGACTTGCGGGTGGAGACACATGTCTCCCGAGATCGGCGCCTTCCCGTGTCCAGCGACACAGTGGCTTGATGCCGATCCGACGACCATCATTGGCCGCGCCCGCCCACCGTTGCGGGGGCAGTTCCGGACTTGCCGCGCGGGTGACACGCGACGCACCGGATTCCCGTTTCAACCACCAGCCAGGCTGGCAGTCACCTCAGGCTGCGCGCATGGTAGCGCACATGTCGGCGCCGCACCACGCGACAAGGCCGGTCGCGGTCACCGATTGCGATAACATGGCGCCATGGCCGCCACACACCCGTCACCGCCTTCGATCACACCGGTCTTCGCCAGCCCCCTCGTCGAAACGCGCATGCCCGACTGCACGCCGTTGAACACGCGTTTGCGCGAGCTGTTTCTGCACTGGGAAAACGACAACGAACGCGAGCGCAGCTCCGCGCCCACCGGTGTCGCCAAGGTCGGCGTATACGAAAGCGGTTTCGACCTGTTTTCCCATCCCGAATCCGACATCCAGGCGCTGCGGCACTATTGCCTGAACACGCTGGGCTGGGTCATCGCGCAGTTGAACGGATACAGCAACGCGGAGATGGCCAACCTGCGCATTCACGAACACAGCTGGTACCACCTGACCCGCCACGCCGGCTACACCGCGCAGCACAACCACCCAATGGCTTCGTGGTCGGGCGTGTACTGCGTCGATCCGGGCGACTATGTGCCCGAGCGCGCCAACAACGGCGCGCTGCGTTTTCTCGATTCGCGCGGGCCCGCCGGCATGTATACCGACGCCGGCAATGCACACCTCAAGAGCCCGTACGGGTTTGGCTCACGCGCCCTGTTCCTCACGCCGGGTCAACTGGTGTTGTTTCCGTCGTATCTGATGCACGAAGTGGCGCCGTATTTCGGCCAGCGCGAACGCATCACGGTGGCATTCAATGCCTGGGTGCGTGAAGCGGGTCAAGCCACGGATGCGCCGTTCGTGCGCAAGCGCTGAAGCCGAATCGCCTTTTGCGGCGGCCTCGAACAACGGTTTACAACACTTCACCTCGGCATCTGTTTCCGGCACGGCGATCGCGGCTTCCGCCGCTCCTACAGGTCGCGCCCCCCGACACCGTCGGGGGGCGCTTGCCTGCTTGCACTGTGCGTGGACCGCAATCAGAACTTGTAGTCGACGCGTGCGTAAATGAAACGCCCCATCAAGGCGGCATACTGGGTCGGGTCGAACGCCAGATCCTGGATCGGCTGGGTCTCGTTCGGCGGCTTCTTGTCGAAGATGTTGTTGACGCCGAGCGTGAAGTTCATGTCGAACGGCGCGTGGTACACCACCCGCGCGTCATGCCACACCACGGGCGCCAGTCGGTTCATCGACAAGGCATCGCTCTTGGAGCTCGGACGGTTGCACAGGCCCAATGCCGTCAGACTGATCGGCGTGCCGTCGTAGTTGTCCGAACAACTCTCCATCAGCGCACTGGTGTAATGCACGCGCCATGACGCGCCCCAGTCACCCAGACGCCAGCCGACGTTCAACACGGCCTTCCATGACGGCACCGACAGCGGGAAGGTGTAACCGGCGCGCTCGATGCCGACCAGGTTCACGGTCTTGACGCCACCGGCCAACGGCAGCCGCTGCGTGAAGTAGATCGTGTGCGAGGCATGCATCGAGAAGTGGAAGCGACCGAACGACGTTTGCAGGTTGCGGTACGACGCACCCAGATCCACGCCGCTGGTCGAGGTCGAGCCGATGTTGGTCTGCAGGTTGTCGATCTGGTTGATGGTACCCAGCGGCGAACGGTGAATGGCATTGCAGAACTTCTGCGCACCGGCGATGTAGCACGCCTCCAGGATGTTGTTCGGTCCGTACGGCTGAATCGAGTTTTCGATCTTGATGCGGTAATACGTCGCCGAGAACGACAGGCCCGGCAACTGGTGCGGGCTGTAGACAAAGCCGGCCTGCTCGGCGGTCGAGGTTTCCGCGTCCAGATGACGGTTGCCGCCGGCCAGGGTGCGGATCTGCTGATCGGGCTGCAAATAGCCGCCCGGCACACCGGCCGCCGCACAGTTTGCCGCCACGGTCGGATTGACGCCCGGCTTGGTGTAACCGCTGCACGGATCGAACACGGTCGGGTTGTTGATGTTCTGCGCGGTGAACAACTCGCTGATGTTCGGCGCGCGGAAGCCCTGACCCCAGTTCAGGCGAATGGCCAGATCCTGCACCGGCAACCATTTCACGCCGACATTCAAGCGAGTCGAACCGGAGAACGTGTTGTACTTGGAGTGCCGCGCGGCCACGTCCATGTTCAACCGGTATGCGCCCGGAACATCTGACAGCAACGGCACCTTGAACTCGGTGTAGAACGCGTTCACGTGGTAGCCGCCGCGCGTCGGATAGGTCTTGGCCGAGCCCTGCGCCAGACCGGCCGCGGTGATCGCATCGGGATTGAAATAGCCCTCGATGGTGTTGTACTGATAGCCGACCGCAAACCCGACCGGGCCGGCGGGCAACTCGAACAGGTTGCCGGTGGCGAGGTTCAAATGCACGATGCGCTGCGTCGTGCCATTGCTGTAGTGCTCGGGGTAATACAGATACGCCACTTGTGCCGGCGTGATCGAACCGTTGCCATCGACGCCCTGACCGCCGAACAGGTTCAACGGCACGCACTCGGGGTTGGAGGCACACGTGGCGGCATCGCCCACGGCCAGATTGAAGTTCGGCCCCAGCGTACCCGCGCTCTGCATTTCCTTGTTGCGCAACGTCATGTACTGGAAGCCGGTATCCCAGTGCCAGTAAATGTCGCCGGTGTTGAACAAGCCATTCAAGCCGGTGGTAAAGCGCATCGAATCGGACTCGTATATGCGCACGCGCTCCGGGAACTCGGCCAGACGACGACCGATGAACGACAGCGTCGGCATCTTCAGCGGCCCGCCATTGGCGCCACCGGTCGGCGCCACCACCACGGGCTGGTTGCTGATGGTGAAATTGAACGGGTTGTACTTTTGCGAGGCGGCAATCGTCGCCTCGTGCGACAAGGTCATCAGGTTGGGCGCGGAATAGGTCTTGGTATTGCGCTGCGCGTAATTGAGACTCGCGGTAAAGCGGATCTTGTCGGTGATGTCGTAATGGCCACTCATGTAGGCGGCCTTGATGGTCAGCGGGTTGAGAATCGAATCACCCTTGGAATGACCTGCCGGCTCGGTCCAGTTGTAGCGATCCGAACCCTGGAACTGGCGAAAATCCGAAGCGCTGGTCCCGGCGGTTCCGGGAATGACTGTCAGATCGCAGAACGGCAACCAGCGCGGATTGGCCGCGGTGCCGTAATTGCGCGCCGGACATTGCACCGACGTCAAACCGGTATACGGTGCCGGCGCCACATTGGGATTGTTCGGATTGTCGAGCGTCGGCGCGATGAACTCGAAGCGCCCCTGCGGCGTCGACGAACTGCCACGGGTCACGCCCGTATGCGGCACCGGCGTGGCCGAAAACACGCGGTTGATCGCCGGAATGCGGCGGTTGTGGCTGTACTCGGCATTGAACAGGAACCCGTAATTTTCAGCCTGATGCCCGAACGTGAACGAGTACTTCTTGGTCAACCCGCCCCAATGGCCGTTGCCGTGCCAGATGCCGTAATACACCGAGGCGTGACCGCCATTCATGTGCTTTTTCAGGATGATGTTGACCACGCCCGCGATCGCGTCACTGCCGTACACGGCCGATGCCCCCGACTTCAGTACCTGGATGCGATCCACGGCGCTCAATGGAATGGAGTTGAGATCCGTGGTGCCATTGATGCTGGTCACCCAACGCTTGCCGTTGACCAGGATCAGGGTCCGCCTGGCCCCCAGATTGCGCAAATTGATGTGCGAGGCACCATTGCCTTCGAAGTTGAAGGCGGCGTTCATGGTCGGCGTGATCGACGGCAGTTCCTGGAGAATCTGGCCGACCGTCTGCAGGCCGGTCGAATCAATCTGCTGACGACCGATGGTGACGACCGGACGCGAGGTGACGATTTCGGTCCGCGGAATGTGCGAGCCGGTGACCTGGACCGCCTGCAGCGAGGTCACGTCATCCTTCTTCTGCTGTGCCGCCGCGTTGTCGGCCGCTTGTTGTGGCGCGGGCGATGCCAGCGCCGGCTCCAGGGCCACGGCCCCGAGGGAAAGCGAAACGCCGAGTACCAGCGCGTTCCGGATTGCGTATGCCAAAGGCATGTGCTTCATAGACACCTCCCAAAAAAACAGTTGACCAGACAGCTTTTCGATCCGACGGCCGGTTCGTGACGGGCCCCCGCCGAACCGCATCGCAATGCTTGCCGTATCCCATGCCATCCAGGCGCGGATCCTCCCCTGATCCCCCGGGGAATCGGGTCCCTCCACAAACCTTTAACGTTTGGGTCACACGCAATCCCCCATCCCCGCGGGAAATCAATTCCCGCGGGAGGCTTTGATCAACTTCAGTGGGTGGGGCGGGCACGGCCAGACGATCACGCCTGGTGTTCGCGGGAACGCTTGGGGCGGGCAGTGCCCGCAGCGTGACCTTCTGGCACACTCAGGGCCACTCGCCAACTGGCGTACCGGAGAGAATCTCGAATAACCCCGTCACCCCAGCGAAGGCTCACTGCTGTCCGGAATAATTTGGCAGGATTTCTCGAGAACCTTCATGCGCCTGTTTCTCAGATGGTCCGCGAGGCACCAGAATCAAAAATTACGCGTGCCGCATGCACATGCCATACCGTCATCCCGGCGTAGGCCGGGATCCATTTTCGCGCTTGCCAAAATACTGAATTTAAAGCGTCTACGCTCCGAACCCAATGGATTCCGGCTTTCGCCGGAATGACGGATGAATAGGTGTTTTTCGAAATTCCCCGGAGCGATGAACAAGAACGCCGGAACCTCGCCGCCACCCTGCCGACAAGGAACGTCCCGCCATGCCCACCGTCCTGTTGATCACCCTGTTTTTTCTTGCCCTGACCCCGACCAGCGCGCACCACTGGAAAGGCATGGCACTGCTGACGTGTACGTTGATTGTCGCCTTGGTGCTCGACACGCTCGGCTTGCCCGTCGACTCTTTCGCGGAGGCAGTAAAGTGGATGACGGGGTTCTCCTGGGTGACGACCGCCGTGTGGACCGTCTTGATGGCCGCAGCCGTCACCCGGGGCATCACGCAGGCAAGACACGCACGCGCAAGCCCACCGGGAAACACGCCACCGAACCGACGTGCCCAGGCCATCGACCTCACGATCTGGTATCTGACCTTGCTGTTCGGCCTTGCTGTCTGGCTCGGTCTGCTGGGCCATGAAGCAAGCGGTGAACTGATCGTTCCCTTCCTGCTTTGGCTCGTCACCATCGCGCGATGGAGCTGCAACCCGCTCGTTCGCAAGAGCCGTCAGGTAGGCGGCGATGCCGCGTGGTGGTTGCCGGGCAAGAACCTCCCCGCGACGAAACTCCTTGCGGCGACCGGCAGTGTTTTGCTGTCGGTCCTGCTGGTCATCGGCTTGAACCGCCTGATGCCGGGCGACCATTATTACGTGCCGCGTTTCGGCAACAGCCAGCCACCCACGTACGAGGTGGTCTACAACATTCCCATGACCGGGGGTGGAACCGGATCATGTCCGGTCGATCCCGACGAGGCCGCCCAATACCTCCCCGGCACCGGGGCCGTGGTCACCACGCCGTTCCTGTTCGGGACCTGCAGCCTTGCCCCGATGGCTCCCGGTGCACCAGGCTCCCTGCCCGCGCCATTGACCACCCTCGCCCGCTATCGGATCGTCAACGTCGGGCGCGCCCGCCTTTTCCTGCCCACCATCACTCTGCTTGACACCGCCACCCGCACCCGGCTCAAGAACGGGGTCAGGTTCACTTACGGCTTGCCAGGAGGTGAACCCAATCCCATTTTCGCCCCGCTTCCGCCACATTACTGCTCGAATGCCGCAGGACGCGCCGGGCCGGAACGGCGTCCTTTCCACATGTAGCCAATCCCCAGCAACGCGAACCACACCGGGGCGGCCAGCAGTGCCTTGAGGGTGTCCGGCTGCAAGGTGAGCAGCACGATCACGAACGCGAAAAACGCCAGGCAGGCCACGCACATCGCGATGCCGCCCGGCATCTTGTAGCTTGAACTCGCATGCTGGGCCGCACGCTGGCGCCGGTACGCGATGTACGAGCACAGGATCAGCGACCAGATGAACATGAACAGCACCGCCGCCAGTGTGGTAACCAGCGTGAAGGCCGTCACGATGTCCGGGATCACGTAGACCATGGTCGCGCCGACCAGCAGGCATCCGCAGGAAAACAACAGTCCACGCGCCGGCACCGCGGCTTTCGACAAGCGCTTGAATCCACGCGGCGCATGGCCCTCGTCAGCCAACCCGTACAACATGCGACTGGTGGAAAAAATGCCGCTGTTGGCAGAGGACAATGCCGAAGTCAGTACCACGAAGTTGATCAGGCTGGCTGCCGCCGGAATGCCGGCCAGCACGAACAGGGCCACGAACGGACTTTCGTCGGGCTCTATCAGACCCCACGGCGTGACCGACATGATGACCACCAGCGCCAGCACGTAGAACAGCAGGATGCGCGCCGGAATGGAGTTGATCGCCTTTGGCAGGTTGCGCTCCGGGTCGGCCGTTTCGGCCGCCGCCGTACCGACCAGCTCGATGCCGACGAAGGCGAACACCGCAATCTGGAACCCGGCGAAGAACCCGCCCCAACCCGTGGGGAAGAAACCGCCGTCAGCCCACAGGTTGCTCAATGCCGCCTGGTGCCCCGTGGGCGAAGTGAAACCCCACGCCACCATGCCGAAGCCGACCAGGATCAACGCCGCGATGGCCACGATCTTGATCAGGGCAAACCAGAACTCGAGCTCGCCGAACAGCTTCACCGCCACCAGGTTCAAGGCCAACAGGATGCCCACGCAAAACAGCGCCGGGACCCAGGGCGCCAAGTCCGGCATCCAGAACTGCGCGTAGGCGGCAATCGCGATCACGTCGGCAATGGCCGTGATGACCCAGCAAAACCAGTACGTCCAACCACAGAAAAAGCCCGCCCAGGGTCCGAGCAGGTCAGCCGTGAAATCCAGGAACGATTTGTACTCCAGGTTCGAGAGCAGCAACTCGCCCATGGCGCGCATCACGAAAAACAGCATGATGCCGATGACGAGATAGACCAGCAGGATCGACGGCCCGGCCAGGCTGATGCTTTTGCCCGACCCCATGAACAATCCGGTTCCGATGGCGCCGCCGATCGCGATCAATTGCAGGTGACGGTTGGAAAGGCTGCGCTGCAGCTCGGCCGGCTGCTCGGATGTTGCATTCATGCGTGGGACACTGCTTGGTTAAAAACAATCCCCGAACATAAACGAAATCCGTCCCGGTGGGAAATCGTCCCGGGAACGAATGGCACTTGCTTAACGCGTAACTCGTTGGAATTACATATCTCCGAACCGCAGCACCGTAGGGCGGGCACTGCCCGCCAACAAGCTGTCATGAACGCGTGCAGGCCGATTGTCGGGCAATGCCCGACCTACGAAATTTCGCCTTCCGATAACAGCACGTATTCGGGCAGGTGTCGCACTGATGCCCGGTAGGTTGGGTTAGGCCAAAGGCCGTAACCCGACAATCAGCTTACCGATTGCCTGATGAGGCGTTGCCCACAACTTCCGCCGAGATTTGGCGTCGGGTTGATGAAGCCAACCCGACCTACAGGAGCGTCAAGTGCCACACGGGCGACAGTGCCGCGCTCGGGCTTAACCTGCATTATTCACCAGCGATCTACTGCGCCGGGGCAAGCGTGCCCCGGTAGTAGCTGCGAGCTCAGGCTTTGTCGAAGCGAAGCTGACCGCCTTCGGCATCGACGCTGATGTTGTCGCCGGGGGCGAATTCGCCGGCCAGCAGCTTCTGCGCCAGCGGGTTTTCCAGTTGTTGCTGGATGGCGCGTTTGAGCGGCCTTGCGCCGTAGACGGGGTCGAAGCCGGTGTTGGCCAGCAGATCCAGCGCCTTGTCGCCCACTTCCAGCTTCAATTGCCTTTCGGCCAGGCGTTTGTCCAACCCTTCGAGCTGGATGCGGGCAATGGCGCGGATTTGCGCCTTGCCCAGCGGGCGGAAGACCACGATTTCATCCAGGCGGTTGATGAACTCGGGGCGGAAGTGGCCTTGTACGACGCCCATGACCTGGGCTTTCATCTGGGTGTATTCGGCCTCGCTGTCGCCGGCGTCGCTTTCGGTCATTTCCTGGATGAGGTTGGAGCCGAGGTTGGAGGTCATCACGATGACGGTGTTGCGAAAATCCACGGTGCGGCCCTGGCCGTCGGTGAGGCGGCCGTCGTCGAGCACTTGCAAGAGGATGTTGAAGACATCCGGGTGGGCTTTTTCGACTTCGTCGAGCAGGATCACGCTGTAGGGGCGGCGGCGCACGGCTTCGGTGAGGTAGCCGCCTTCTTCGTAGCCAACGTAGCCCGGCGGCGCGCCGATCAGGCGGGCCACGGAATGTTTTTCCATGAACTCGCTCATGTCGATGCGGATCATGGCGTCGGTGGTGTCGAACAGGAAGGTGGCCAGCGCCTTGCACAACTCGGTCTTGCCCACGCCGGTGGGGCCGAGGAACAGGAACGAACCGTTCGGTTTGTGCGGGTCGGACAGGCCGGCGCGGGCGCGGCGGATGGCGTCGGCGACGGCATTGACGGCTTCGTCCTGGCCGATGACGGAGCGGTGCAGTTCGTCTTCCATGCGCAGGAGTTTTTCGCGCTCGCCTTCGAGCATCTTGTTGACCGGGATGCCGGTCCAGCGCGAGACGACTTCGGCGATTTCCTCGTCGGTGACCTTGGTCTGTACCAACTGGAAGTCCTGGCCTTCGGCGGCTTGCGCGGCTTCGAGTTGTTTCTCCAGTTGCGGCAGTTTGCCGTACTGGATTTCGCTCATCTTGCCGTAGTCTTGCTGGCGCTGGGCGGCTTCCAGTTCCAGCCGGACCTGTTCGATCTGCTCCTTGACCTGGGTGGTGCCTTGCATGGCGGCTTTCTCCGACTTCCACACTTCGTTCAAGTCGGAGAATTCGCGTTCCAGCTTGGCGATGTCTTCTTCGAGGTCGGCCAGGCGCTGTTTGGAGGCGTCGTCGGTTTCCTTTTTCAGCATTTCACGCTGGATCTTGAGCTGGATCAGACGCCGCTCCAGACGGTCCAGTTCCTCCGGCTTGGAGTCGATTTCCATGCGGATGCGCGAGGCCGCCTCGTCCATCAGGTCGATGGCCTTGTCCGGCAGCTGGCGATCGGTGATGTAGCGGTTGGACAGCGTGGCGGCGGCGACGATGGCCGGATCGGTGATTTCCACGCCATGGTGCACGGCGTAACGCTCCTTCAATCCACGTAAGATGGCGATGGTGTCCTCGACGCTCGGTTCGCCCACGAACACTTTCTGGAAGCGGCGTTCCAGCGCGGCGTCCTTTTCGATGTACTGGCGGTACTCGTCCAGCGTGGTGGCGCCGATGCAGTGCAGCTCGCCACGCGCCAGCGCGGGTTTGAGCATGTTGCCGGCGTCCATGGCGCCATCGGCCTTGCCGGCACCGACCATGGTGTGCAGCTCGTCGATGAACAGGATCACGCGGCCCTCTTCCTTGGCCAGATCCTTGAGCACGCCCTTCAGGCGTTCCTCGAATTCGCCACGGAATTTGGCACCGGCGATCAGCGCGCCCATGTCCAATGCGAGCACGCGGCGGCCACGCAAACCTTCGGGCATTTCGTCCTTGATGATGCGCTGGGCCAGGCCTTCGGCGATGGCGGTCTTGCCCACGCCGGGCTCGCCGATCAGCACGGGGTTGTTCTTGGTGCGCCGCTGCAGCACCTGGATGGTGCGGCGGATTTCCTCGTCGCGACCGATGACCGGATCGAGCTTGCCGGACTCGGCGCGCGCGGTCATGTCGATGGTGTATTTTTCCAGTGCGTGGCGCTGGTCTTCGGCATTTTCGCTTTGCACGTTTTCGCCGCCGCGCACCTTGTCGATGGCCGCCTCGATGCCGGCCTTGTTGGCTCCGGCGTCCTTGAGCGCGCGACCGACCACGCCCTTGTCATCCAGCGCCGCCAGCACGAACAACTCGCTGGCGATGAACGCGTCACCGCGTTTTTGCGCCAGCTTGTCGGTCAGATTGAGCAGGCGGTTGAGCGCATTGTCGACATTGATGTTGCCTTCCTGACCGGCGACGCTGGGCAATGCCGTCAGCGCCTCGTCGAGCTTCTGGCGCAGCAATGGCACGTTGACGCCGGCTTGCGACAACAGCGGCGTGGTCGAGCCACCCTGTTGATCGAGCAACGCCAGCATGACGTGCACGGGTTCGAGCATGTTGTGATCGCGCCCGACGGCCAGCGACTGCGCGTCGGCCAGGGCCTGCTGGAAGCGCGAGGTGAGTTTGTCCATCCGCATGGGGTTTTCCCTCCGAACAATGTGACGACAAGTTTTGCCGCGATTTCAGAGATGTGCGGTCGTCGCCACACCATTGCAAGGCGCCGCCGGATGCGCCGCGCCGATCAGGTCTTGCGCACTATCAGCGCGGTCGACATCTTCTGCGATTCGGCCGGCTTCCCGTCAAGCAATGCAAGCACCTTGCGCGCCAGCAACGCACCGCCTTCGTGCCAGTCCTGCCGTACCGAGGACAACGGCGGCGTGAATGCCAGACCCAGCGGGATGTCGTCGTAACCGACCACCGACACGTCATCGGGCACCTTGAGATCGCGCGCCTCCAGACCGCGAATGGCGCCCATGGCCAGCAGGTCGCTGCCGGCAAACACCGCGTCGAATTGCACGCCGCGGTCAATCATCGAGCGCACCGCTTCGGCGCCGGAATCCATGGTCCAGCCCACGCGTTTGGAGAACAACGGCTTGATGTCGTGCTCGGCCAAGGCGTTGACGAAACCGGTCAGGCGTTGCGCCACTTCCAGATGATCGGAGTCGCCGATGAACACCGGACAGTGACGCCCGATCGCGAGGAAGTGTTCCGCCACGCTGGCGCCTCCGCGCACGTTGTCGCTGCCGACGATGACGTGATCGTCGCCGTCGTCGTCGGCACCCCACACCACCAGAGGGACGCCCATTTCGTCGCACAGTTTCACCGAATCCCGATTGACGCCCTGACCCAGCAAAATGACGCCGTCGGCCGTGCGCACGGAACTGCTGGCCATGCCGGCCCGGGTGGTCAGCAACACGCCGTAACCGGCTTCGGCCAGCTCCTGGGAAATACCGCCCAACAACGACAGCGGATACGGATCGAGCATGGTGCGATCCGAGGATGGCGTCATTTCCACGATCACCGCCACCAGATGGCTGCGTTGCTGGCGAAAATTACGCGCGCTGACATTGAGCTTGTAACCGCAATCGCGCGCCAGCTGCGTGATGCGCTCGCGCGTGGCCGGCGACACCAGCGGGCTTCCGGCCAGTGCACGCGACACGGTGATTTTGGATACACCGGCTGCGGCGGCCACATCTGCCATGGTGGGGCTGCGCCGCGCTGCGGTGGAGCGCTTTTTTTTGCCGCGACTCAAGATCCGTGCCTCAACGCCATCATCCCGCCAGTCTTGCGCCAAATCCGCGCCGATTCAACGCATGCCCCATGAACACGCTGCGACGCAGTGTATCGTGGCGCCTGGAAATAAAATGTTACCGATACCTTGACATCGGTAACATTTGTTCATAATTTGTTCGCGACACGTCGCAAACGACGCTTCGACTCGACTGCCAGCAAACCAACCGGGACCCGTGAGTGCAGCCATCCGACAATCCGCCGCGCACCACCGCACGACCCATGCCACAGCATGCCTCCGACGCCGCCACGGTCGACCCGTGGCGGCTGGTGCGCACACACCACAAGCACCATCGTGCCGCACACCATGCCAGCGTGTTCGCGCTGTCCAACGGCCGCCTCGGCGTCCGCGACGGTCTTGAGGAGGCGCCGACGCCGGACCAGGCCAGCTTTCTGGCCGGCGTCTGGGAAAGCACGCCGATCGACTACCACGAGCGCATGCCGGGGCTGGCGCGTCACACCAACACCCGCTTGCCGGTTGCCGACGGCACGCGCATCGAGCTCCAACTGGGCGCACAGTCGGTGCGTTTGGACGATGGCGAATGGCTCGATTTCGAGCAGATGCTGGATCTCGGTAACGGCTGCTCGCGCCGCCATCTGCGTTGGCGTTCGCCAGCCGGCGCGACGCTCGCCATCGACGTCGAACGCATCGTGCCCTGGACTGCCGACGCCCTGCTGTGCATTCGCTACCGGGTGCGCTCGATCGACTATGACGGGCCCGTCACGCTGAACTCGAAGCTCAGGGCGGATATCGCCGCCAGCGCGCAGGGCGACGACCCGCGTGTCGGCGTCAGTCCCGGCGGCGGCCTGACAACCACCCATTGCCATGCTGACGCCACCGACGCCAGCATTGGCCAGAAGACCACCTACAGCCACATTGGCCTGGCTTGCGCGCAACACCATCGACTGCCGGACGAGCGACTCACGTTCGCCTCCGCGTCCACGCAGTCCGACGGCGTCCACCAGAGTTACCGTGCCGAGTTGCATCCCGGCGACAGTGTCACCCTGGAAAAGTACGTCGCCTACGCCTGGAGCAAACCCGGCCAATCCATCACGCATGATGCACTGCTGGACAAGTCGCGCCAGCAACTGGACCACGTGCTGGACTCCACTTTCGACCAGCAACTTGCCGTGCAAGGCCAGTGCTGCGCCGATTTCTGGAACGACGTGGACCTGGCCATCGACGACGACCCGGCCAGCGAACAGGCCTTGCGCGTGAACCTGTTTCACCTGCGTCAGTCGATGGCCGACGACGGACTTTCGACCGCGGCCGCCAAGGGGCTGACCGGCGAAGGCTACGGCGGACATCATTTCTGGGACAGCGAAGTGTTCATGCTGCCGGCCCTGGTCAACATCGCGCCCACGCTGGCGCGCGGCATTCTCGCCTATCGCGTGCGTACGCTGGACAACGCCCGCGCCCATGCGCGCGAAATGGACCACGCACGCGGCGCCTTGTACCCGTGGCGCACCATCAACGGCGACGAATGCTCGGCGTACTTTCCCGCCGGCTCGGCGCAATACCACATCAACGCCGATATCGCGTTTGCGCTGAAACTTTACGTCGATGCGACCGGCGACGAAGCGTTCCTGCTCGACGGCGGCGCCGAGGTGCTCATCGAGACCGCGCGCCTGTGGCTCGAAGTGGGCGGCTACAACACGCGCCGTGGTGATGCGTTCTGCATCAACCAGGTGACCGGCCCCGACGAATACACGGTGCTGGTCGACAACGATTACTACACCAATCGCATGGCGCAAAAGCACCTCGAATATGCCGCCGAGGTGGTCGACTGGCTGGCGTCCACGCACGCCGATGCCTACCGCGCACTGACGGCACGCATCCGCCTGCATGCCGACGAAGCCATCGCCTGGCGCCATGCCGCCAACGCCATGTACCTGCCGTCACCGGATCCGCAGCTTGGCGTGTTGGCGCAGGACGACACCTTTCTGCAGCGCCCCGCGGCACCGGCCTCGCTGGTGTGCAAGAACCCGGGCAAACCGCTGCTGCTGGACTTTCATCCATTGACGATCTACCGCCACCAGGTGTGCAAGCAGGCCGACGTACTGCATGCGCTGGTGCTGGCCGGCGACGACACCAGCATCGCGTGCCGGCGACTCAATTTCGACTACTACGAAGCGATCACCACCCACGACTCCACCTTGTCGCTGCCCGTTTTCAGCATCGCCGCGGCGCAAGCCGGCGCGCCGCACAAGGCGTGGAACTATTTCCAGCAAACGCTGCGCATCGATCTGGACGACCTGCACGGCAACACCTCGCACGGCGTGCACCTGGCGGCCATGGCAGGCAGCTGGATGGCGCTGACCTGGGGCTTCGGCGGTCTGGTCTGCCAGGGTGACGTGCCGCGTTTTGCCCCCACCCTGCCGCCGGCTGCAAGCGGTTATCAATTCGGCTTTCGCTGGCGCGGCAGCAAGTTGCGCATTGCCGTGCAAGCAGACGCGGTCACCTACACGTTGATGTCGGGACCGGCATTGGAAATTCGTCACCACGACCAGCGCGTCGTTGTCGAACCCGGCCATCCGGTCCGTTTTGCGCTGCCCGCGCGGACGCACCCCGGCGGAGCATTGAAAGGCGTCATCTTCGATCTGGACGGCGTGCTGGCCGATACCGCGACCGTGCATCACGCGGCGTGGAAAAAGCTCGCCGAAGAACTTGATCTGCCGTTCGATGACAGTCTCGGTTGGCGACTCAAAGGGGTCGACCGCATGACCTCGCTGGACATGTTGCTGGAAGGTTCCGGGCGCACGTATTCCGATGCCGAGAAAGCGTCGATGGCCGCACGCAAGAACGATTATTACCGGCAACAGATCGAGCGCTTCGGCCCGGTAAACCTGCTTCCCGGTGCACGCCGGGCCGTTCAATCCACACGTCGGGCCGGATTGAAGACCGCACTGGCATCGGCCAGCCGCAACGCACCACTGCTGCTCGAACGGCTGGGCATCGGCGAGCTGTTTGACTACGTCGTCGACGCCGGTCGCATCGAGCGCCACAAGCCGGATCCCGAAATATTCCTCGCCGCCGCGCGCGGTCTGGGCGTTGCCCCGACCGAATGCCTCGGGGTGGAAGATGCCGCCGCCGGCGTCGCCGCCATCCATGCCGCTGGCATGCCGGCGGTCGGCATCGGCCGCGGTGACGAATTGAACGACGCCGACATCACGCTCGGCACCATCGCCGACTTCGACATCAGTCGGCTACTCGTGGACACGCACCAAGCGCAGGAGGCGGCCGGCCATCGGCCGGGAACTCAACACAACCACCACCGATCCGGGAGAGTCAGTGCATGAACATCATCCGATTTACGCGACAAGCCTTGCCCGCCGCGGTCATCGCCGCCCTGCTGGTTGCACCGCTGCAAGCACAAGCCGCCGCGCAATCGAACAACGACACGGATCAGTCGACAACCGCGCAATCCACCGGCCAGCGGCACGACACGGCCACGGCACTGAACCAGGTCGTGGTGACCGGTTCGGCCAACATCGGCGGCGTCAAGCAAATGGACGCCAGCTACTCGATCACCTCGCTGTCGTCCTACGACATTCAGGACCTGGCCCCGCACAGCACCGCGGACCTGCTCAAGGCGGTGCCGACGCTGTGGGTGGAATCCAGCGGTGGCCAGACCGGCGCCAACGTCTTCGTGCGCGGGTTTCCCGGCGCCGGTGACGCGCGCTTCGTCACCGTGGAGTTGAACGGCTCGCCGTTGTACGGCGCGTCCGGTTTGTCGTTCATGAGCACGCCCGGCCTGTTCCGTCTGGACGACACGGTCAAGCGCGTGGAAGTGCTGCGCGGTGGACCCAGCCCGATCTTCGCCAGCGGCCAGCCCGGCGCCACGGTCAACTTCATCCAGAAGGACGGCACCGACACGCCCTACGGCGCCGGCTCGGTTCGCGCCACCGTCGGCACCGAAGGCTTCCGCCGCATCGACGTGTACTGGGGCGGTGAAATCGCCGACGACTGGTATCTGGCTGGCGGCGGCTTCGCGCGCGAAGGCGACGGTGTGCACGATGCGCAATTCCCGATCAACCGCGGCGGTCAGTTCGAGGCGATCCTGACCCACACGTTTGCCAACGACAACGGCTCGGTCGCGTTCTACGCACGCCACACCAACGACGACAACGCGTTTCTGACCTCGGTGCCGATGCTAAGCATCAATGGCGAGCTGCACCGCCTGGATCAGTTCGACCCGCGCAGCGACACGTTGCTCAGCGACGACATGCAGCATACGGTCATGCAGACCACGCCGGGCAACCCGCCGGGCACGCGCGCAGTGGACCTGTCCACCGGCCGCGGTCTGAACCTGAGCGTGTACGGCTCCAAGTTCCACCTGAAATTCGGTGACGGCTGGGGCATCAGCAATCACGCCAACTTCGTCCACGGCGACGTGCCCACGGTGGCGCTGTTCAACGGCACCGCCGCGCCGCAAACCATCAGCGCCTACATCAACGGTGCCGTGGCCGGTGCCAACGCCAATGCGGCGGTGGTCGCGCAGGCCGGCATGGCGCATGGCGGCAATGCCGTGTACACCCACGGCGGCGAGGCGGTCAATCCCAATCAGCTGGTGCTGGAGACCGGCCTGTGGACGGTGCACAAGCACATCCGCTCGTTCACCGACGAGCTGCGTCTGAGCAAGCAATTGTTCGAAGGCAACACGCTGACCTTCGGCGGCTACTACGCCAACTACGGCACGCGCGACCGCTGGAACCTCGGCAACAATATCCTGACCACGCTGGAGAACAACGCGCAGCTGATCGACGTGACCCTGGACAACGGCGTGGCGGTTTCGCACGCGGGCTTCAGCGGCCCCTCCACCTACGCGTTCGCCGAATCCTGGAGCGGGCGCAACATCGCCGGCTACATCAGCGACACCTGGGTCACCGGCCCGTGGCGCGTGGATCTTGGCCTGCGCTACGAGCGTCAGCACGCCGAAGGCCACAGTGCCAATGCCACCAGCATCGACCTCGATGGCAACCCGGCCACGCTCTACAACAACAACGCCTCGGTGCTGGACGGCACGCTCAAGTATTTCGACGAAACCGACAGCCACGTGTCGTGGACGGCCGGCGCCAACTACAGCTTCACCGATCATGTATCGGCCTTCGTGCGCCTGAACTCCGGCCAGTTGTTCCCGATGTTCGACGACATCCAGGGCGGCAAACCGGCAATCCAGACCGTCAAGCAGTACGAGCTGGGCTTGAAGACCGAAAACCGCTATTACAGCGCCTACCTGACCGCGTTCTACAACAAGTTCGAAAATCTGCCGTTCCAGGCTTTCGTGATGCGCAACGGGCAGCTGGTCAACGTGGTGCTTTCCGGCAGTTCGCACGCCAAGGGCCTGGGTTTCGATTTCACCATCCGCCCGGTCGAGAACTTCAACGTCCATTTCACCGGCGATTATCTCAATGCCAATTATGTCGATTACGGCAAATACTCGGGCAACCGGGTCGAGCGGCAGCCGAAATTCCAGTTCCGCATGACACCGACCCTGCGCGTACCCACCAGCTGGGGCATGGCGCGCTTTTTTGCCACCTACACGCATGTCGGCAAGCGCTACGGCAATATCGCCAACAACCAGATCCTGCCGGCGTATCACACCATCGACGTGGGCGCGGAACTGGTCGTCGGCGAGCACTGGGACTTCCGCTTGAACGGGACCAACATCACCGACACCCTGGCGTTGACCGAAGGCAACAACCGGGCGGCACTCAGTGGCAACACCGGTGGCAGTGTCATCTACGGACGATCCATCTTCGGACGCTCGTGGAAGCTCTCGGCCAAGTACAGTTTCTGAGCGCCATAATGTAGGAGCGGCGGAAGCCGCGATTGGATATGCCGAGACAAATAATGCCTTGTGACATTGCCGATCGCGGCTTCCGCCGCTCCTACGGTGGCATTCGAGCGATTTGAATGGTTTTCCGAGATTATCTTCCACCGGGACAACGTGTACATGCCACGCAATGACACTGCCAACGGCGCCGGGATCGAAACCGATATCCCTGCCCGCCTCGACCGTCTGCCATGGAGCCGCTTCCACACGCTGGTGATCGTGGCGCTGGGCATTACCTGGGTGCTGGACGGATTGGAAGTGACGCTGGCCGGCGCGGTTTCCGGCGCGCTGAAATCCAGCCCCGTCCTGCAAATGACCGATGCCCAAGTAGGGCTGTCGGCCAGCATCTATCTCGCGGGCGCCGTCATCGGCGCCTGTTTTTTTGGCTGGTTGACCGACAAGCTCGGGCGCAAGAAATTGTTCAGCATCACGCTGGGCGTGTACCTGCTGGCCACCGCGCTGACGGCGTGCAGCTGGGACGTCACCAGCTTCATCATCTTCCGCTTTTTCACCGGCGCCGGCATTGGCGGCGAATACGCGGCCATCAACTCTGCTATCCAGGAATTGATCCCGGCGCGCTACCGCGGACGCATCGACCTGGGCATCAACGGCAGCTACTGGATCGGTGCCGCCTTTGGTGCATTGGGCACGGTGATACTGCTCGGGCCCGGCTGGTTGCCCGTTGACGTTGGCTGGCGCGCGGCCTTCGGCATCGGTGCCGTGCTCGGGTTGTTCATCCTGTTGCTGCGCACCTGGCTGCCGGAAAGTCCGCGCTGGCTGATGGTGCACGGACGCATCGACGAGGCCGAACAGGTCATGGCCGGCATCGAAAGGCGCGCCGGCGTCTCCGACGTGCCACCGGACCTGCCGCGCTTGCGACTCAAGTACCGCCAGACGCGATTGCTCGACGTGCTGCGCTCGCTGTTCCGGCTGTACCCGAAACGCGCCGCGCTGGGCCTGATCCTGATGGCCTCGCAGGCCTTTTTCTACAACGCCATCTTTTTCACCTACGCACTGGTGCTGGGCCGCTTTTTCGGCGTGCCGGCCGGTGAGGTTGGCTTGTACCTTCTGCCGTTTGCCGCCGGCAACGTGCTCGGGCCATGGCTGCTCGGCCACTGGTTCGACACGCTCGGCCGACGCGTGATGATCACCGCCACCTACGCCATCTCCGGCCTGTTGCTGGCGTTGACCGCATGGCTGTTCGTCAACGGCTGGCTGACAGCCGTGGGCCAGACCGTGGCCTGGAGCGTGGTGTTCTTTTTTGCCTCGGCGGCGGCCAGCTCGGCCTACCTGACCGTGGGTGAAAGCTTTCCGCTGGAAGTACGCGCCTTGGCCATTGCGCTGTTCTATGCCCTGGGCACCGGCCTCGGCGGCGTGGTCGCGCCGTGGTTTTTCGGCATCCTGATCGGCAGCGGCGAGCGCGTTCAGGTCGCACATGGCTACCTGATCGGTGCCGTGCTCATGGTGATCGCCGCTGTCGCGGCCTGGCGCTGGTGCATTCCCGCCGAGCGCCAGAGTCTGGAGGACGTCGCGGCGCCGCTGTCGCGCGACAGCGGCTGATCGGTCAACGTGGACCGTTTCGACATCGTCGGTCACAATGGACCGACCGATGTCCGCCGCCCGCGAAAATACACGCCGCCCGTTGCCACCGTTGCCGGAACCGCGCTCCTCATGGGCGCTGTTCCTGGATGTCGACGGCACCCTGGCCGGATTTCGCGACGACCCCGACGACGTGCGCGTACCGGCATCACTCAAGGCGACACTCGCCGCATTGCACGCGGTATCGGGTGGCGCCGTGGCGCTGGTCAGCGGACGTCACCTGCGCGATCTGGACCGCCTGCTGGGACCACCGCTGGTGGCCGCCTCCGGGCTGCATGGTTTGCAACGGCGTCGCGCCGACGGCAGCCGCGACGACATCGCTCCCGCATCCGATCAGGCCGACATCCTGCACCGGCACGTCGACGCGCTGGCGGCGCGCATGCCGCGGCTGGGGGTGGAAGACAAAGGCGTGTGCATGACTCTGCACTACCGCGCGACGCCGGCCCTGGAACAAGCCGTCACGGACGCCGCACGCGCCATCTCCGACCAGCTCGACGGCTACGAGACGCAACCCGGCAACTGTTCGATCGACATCAAACCGGCCGGCATCGACAAGGGACGTGCGGTCACCGCCTTCGCGGACGAGTCACCGTTTGCGGGTCGCACGCCGGTGTACGTGGGCGACGACCTGACCGACGAGCACGCCTTTGCCGCCGTCAACGTGCGCGCCGGCATCAGCATCCGCGTCGGTGACCGCGAACCCACGCAGGCGCGCTTCGGCCTGCGCGATCCGCGCGCGGTCGAGGCATGGCTGCTCGACGTGCTCAAGCACCTGCGAACGTAGGAGCGGCGGAAGCCGCGATAGGCGTGCTTTCACGGCTGTTGCCTTGCGGCATTGCCCAATCGCGGCTTCCGCCGCTCCTACCGTTGTTTTGAACGAACATCGGCGGGTTTGTTCGAGACGCCTACAGCCAGCCCTTCTGGCGAGCCGTGCGATAGGCCTCGATGCGATTGGTTACGCCCAGCTTGCCGATCGCCTCGGACAAATAATTGCGCACGGTGCCCTGTGACAGATTGAGCCGCGCGGCGATGTCGCCGGCCGACTGGCCTTCGCC
>DASSKC010000011.1:0-5909 GCA_035690885.1 Oleiagrimonas sp.
GACAGGCGTGATTGCAGCTCGTTGCGATACCAATCCAGGCCGCGGTCGTCGATGGTGTATTTGAGGCGTGCGTGCTTGCGCTCGGCGCGGTCGCCGAAATCGCGCTGCACGGTGATCGACTGCCAGCAGGTTTCCAGCAGCTGGTCGGTGGTCACGAATCCGATCAGGTCGCCGATGGCCGGCCAGGTCTTGGGGTCGCCGGCCGTGGCACCCATCGAGCCGCCGGGGGCGAGATTGAAGCCGAGCAGCTTGCCGTCTTCTATGATCGCGATCAGGCCGAAATCCTGGCTCAGCACATCCACGTCGTTGACCGGCGGAATGGCGATGCCGAATTTGTACTTGCGCGGCAGGTAGTCGTGGCCGTACAACGGCTCCTCGTCCTTTTTCCACGCGTCCGGGTCTTCGGGCAGCTCGTTGATGAACAGCGCTTCGTAGCCGGATGTCTGCGTGGCCACATGGTCCTTGATGCGCTTGGCCCATTCGTAGACCTCGGCATGCGCGGACGACAGCAGCGGGTTGACCGAAGCGACCACGTTGCGGGTGTCGTCGCCGCACGCGGCGCGGGTGGAGAGCCCCGTCGCGTTGATGCCGCTGATCATCGGGCGCAGATGTTCCTTGCGCACGCCGTGGAACTGGAAGGTCTGTCGGGTGGTGATACGCAGGCCGCTGCTGGCGTAAAGCGTCGACAGCTCGTCCAGGTCCAGCCACTGCTGCGGCGTGAGCACGCCACCGGGCAAGCGCACGCGCACCATGAAGCGATAGTCCGGCTCCAGCTTCTGGCGCCGACGCTCGTCGCGGATATCGCGATCGTCCTGCATGTAGCTGCCGTGGAACTTCATCAGCTTGGTGTCGTCATCGCAGATGGCACCGGTCAGCGGATCGGCCAGGCCCTCGGCGATCGTGCCGCGCAAAAAGCGGCTCTTGGCCTTGATGTGTTCGAGATGGGAAAGCTTGTCGGTCATGTTCGTTCTGTTTGCAAGGGTGTCCATGCGGGCACGTGCGGGAGCGAGGTAGGTCGGGCACTGCCCGACATGGCGCACGTGAACGCGTGGAGACCTGTTTGTCGGGCAATGCCCGACCTACGCATATGGGTCAATAAACGTCGCGCGCGTAACGGCCGTCGGCCATCAATTGCTTGATCCAGCTGGTGGCGTCCTCGCGCGACTTGCCGCCATGCTCGGCCACGATGTCGATCAGCACGGCGTGCACGTCCGGTGCCATGCGGTCGGCGTCGCCGCACAGGTACAAGTGCGCGCCGCCTTCGAGCCACGACCACACTTGGGCGCCTTCCTCGCGCAGACGATCCTGCACGTAGACCTTGTTTTCCTGATCGCGTGAAAACGCCACGCTCATCCGGGTCAGGTCGCCGTCGCGCAGCGCCTGCTGCCATTCCAGCTGATACAGAAAGTCGGTACGTCGATGCGGGTTGCCGAAAAACAGCCATTGGCGGCCATCGGCTTGCTGTTCCTGGCGCTCTTGCAGGAAGGCGCGGAACGGCGCGATGCCGGTGCCGGGGCCGATCATGATGATGTCGCGCGAGGTGTCCGCGGGCAGGCGGAAACGATCATTGTGATCGACAAACACCGACACCGTGTCGCCTTCGTCCAGACCGCTCAAGTGACGCGTGGTCACGCCCCAGCGCTCCTCGCCGTCGTGCTGGTAATGCACGTTGGCGATGGTCAGGTGGACTTCTTCCTCGACCTGCGACTGGCTGGAGGCGATCGAATACATGCGCGGTGCCAGCGGGCGCAGCGCGGCGACCAGATCCGTCGCCGACCATTGCGTGGGCCAGCGGCGCAGCAGGTCCAGCAGTTGCCAGCTGCCCAGCAGGTCGGTCAGTTCGGCGCGCGCATCGGGCTCGAGCTTGGCGGCCAGGTCCGCGTGCCCGCCGCGTTCGGCGTGGGCGACAATGAACGGGCGCGTCAGCGCCGTCAGCTCGCGCCGTTCGGTCAGCCACTGGCGCAGCGTGGCGCTGTCGTCGCCATGCTCGATCACGTCGTCGGCGCAAAGCCCGAGTTCGGCGACCACCGCATCGACCAACGCATCGGCCTGACGCGGCCAGATGCCCAGCGCATCACCGGGCTGATAGGTGATGCCGCTGCCTTCCAGCGACAACTCGACATGGCACACATCCTTGCCGCTGTCATTGGCCACGATGCGCTGGTTGACCAGAATCTCGGCGGCAAACGGTCGTTGTCGCGTCCAGCTCTGCGTCGCCGGATGCAAGGGCGTGACCACGCTCGACGCCGCCGGTGCGGGCTGCGCGTTCGGTGCCAGCGCCTCGCCGGCCTTGTCCAGCGCCTCGCGTGTCCACGGCTCGGCCACCGAATCGACATCTACATCGGCCTCGCCACGATCGAACAGACGCGTGGCACCCAGATCGGCCAGGCGCTCGTCGACCTGCCGGCCAATGCCGCAAAAATCCGGGTAACTGGTGTCGCCCAGCGCCAGCACCGCGTAACGCAGCTCCGGCAGCTTCGGTGCGCGCTTGCCCAGCAGGAACTCCATGAACCCGCGCGAGTCATCCGGCGGGTCGATCTCGTCGCCCTCGCTGTGCGTGCTGATCACCACGTACAGCAGGCGCTCCTTCTTCAGATCACGCGGCTTGTACGCATCGGCGCGCACCAGCTGCACCGTCAAGCCGGCCTTCTCGGCACGCTGGGCCAGATCCTCGGCCACGCGCTTGGCATTGCCGGTCTGGCTGCCGTACAAAACAGTCAGGCGTTCATCGGACTGGTTTGCCGGCACCGCAGCCGCCGGCAAACCGCCCAGCTGCGAAGCGGCACCGGCCATGTAGCCGGACAGCCAATTGAGGGAAGCCGCATCCAGCCCCTGCACCAGCTCGGCGGCCAGGCGGGTCTTTTCAACGGGAAGCGGGGGAGTGGGTAGAACGCTGGCGCTCGCGGAGGTCATGCCGGAACCTGTTTGGACGTCCAAATAAGGCGTCAAATGGTACGGGCACGGCTATATGCGGCTGAAAGGATGAACATGCATGCGTATATAACCTGACACGGGGCCGTCTGGCGAATCGCCTCAGATGGCGATGGCAGGGGTTCAAGCCCATGTGGCGTCGACCGGGCTGGCTTCGTCAATCCACCGTGGTGCGGTGTCGGATTCGTCGCTGCGCTCCATGATCCGACCTGCGGGAGCCGGAGTAGGTCGGGTTGGCTTCATCAACCCGACATGGATGCTGACCCAACCTGCAGGTCGCCGGAGTCGGAGCGTGTACGTGAAACGCGCCGCGGCAGGATGCGTGAGCTGCCGCATCCTGCCGTCATGCACGGCAACGTCAGTCTTCCATGCCGGCCGGCCCATGGCTGAGCCCCAGCGGCTCGGCCACACCGTGAGCCTGCCAGAAGAACGTCGGCGCCGGCACCGCCTGATTGCCGATTTCGGCCATGTCCTCGGCGACGTCGAACAGGCGCCCGTCGACCATCACGTAGCGGGTGTCGATGGTGGCGCGGATGTTCTCCAGCGGGTTGGCGTTGAGCACCACCAGATCCGCCTGCTTGCCGACTTCCAGCGAACCGATGTCGCCGGAAAGGCCGAGATAGTCGGCACCGTCGATGGTGGCCGCACGCAGCGCCTCGAAGTTGCTGAAGCCGCCCTGGGTCAGCATCCAGATCTCCCAGTTGGGCGACAGGCCCTGCAGCTGCCCGTGGCCACCGACCTGAATACCGACGCCCGCCTCGCGCAAGGTCTTGGCGGCCTTGGCCACGTCGATGTGGTGGTAGTCCCATTCCGGCGTCTTCAGGCGGCGCATCGAGCGCGCCTCCAGCTGCGCGGTGGGGTAGAAGCGGCGCAGCTTCTCGTTCTCCCACACATTGTCGTGGGCATACCACCAGTACTCGCCGGAGATGCCGCCGTAGCTCACCACCAGGGTCGGCGTGTTGCGCACGTCGGTCTTGGACCACAGCGTGACCACGTCTTCGTACAGCGGCGCAATCGGGATGTTGTGCTCGATGCCGGTGACGCCGTCCACGATCATGGTCATGTTGTGGTGGAAGGTGGAACCGCCTTCCTCGACCACCAGCAGACCCAGCTCGCGCGCGGCGGCATTGATCTGCTGGCGCTGCTCGCGACGCGGCTGGTTGTAGCTCTTGACCGAGAACGCACCCACCGCCTTGAGCCGACGCAAGTGGCGCAGCGCGTCTTCCCTGGAGTTGATCACCACCTTGAAGTCGCCATCGGCGCCGTACAGGATCGAGCCGGTGGAGAAGATGCGCGGTCCGACCATGCGTCCGGCACGGATGAGCTCCGATTGCGAGAACACGAATGCGGTGCTGGCCGAGGGGTCGTGGATGGTGGTCACGCCAAAGGCGAGGTTGGCGTAGTAAGCCCAGTTTTCCTGCGGCACCACGCCTTCGCCGAAGTTGGCAGCATGGCCGTGCACGTCGACGTAGCCGGGCATGATGGTCTTGCCGCGCGCTTCGATGACGCGGGCATCGGCAGGCACCTGCACCTCATCACTCGGGCCGACCGCCGCGATGCGGTCGCCGTCAAGCACGATGGTGCCGTCCTCGATCACCTCCTGATGGTCCTCGGCGTCACGCATGGTGATGATGCGTGCGTGGGTGAACGCGACCACCTGCTCGGGATGATTGCCCGGCACGGTCAGGCCCACGGCAACGCCGCCGCCGGGCTCGGGCGCTTCCACCTCGGCACCATCGCCGGCCAGGAAAGCGAAGCTCTCGGCCAGATCACGCGAGTGGTAGCGGTTGCCCACCATCCAGTGCAGCGATCTGGAATCGGCCGCCCAGTGCAGCCAGGAACCGGCATCGGCGCTGACCTTGGTCACCGGGATGGCCTTGGTGTCCTTGGACAATTCAACCGGCTTGCCGGTGGCGACCATCGGCGCGACGTAAGCGCCGAACAGCTCGGTGAAGGCGACCCACTTGCCGTCCGGGCTGATGGCGAGGTTGTCGGCATACTTGAGCGTGAGCACCTCGCGCGGGTCCTCGCCATTCAAGCCCACCGACATCAGCTGCTTGTCCATGCCGCCGCCGGTCATGTAGTAGACGCGCGTGCCGTCGGCATTGAACTGCGGCGCGTAGCCCTCAGTGGCAACCCGCACCGGCGTGCCGCCCTTGGCCGGCACCACGTAGATGCCCTGGCGCAACGACCACAGGTTGCCGGTCAGACCGCTGCCGCCGGTCTTGGCATACACCACCTGCTCGCCATCGGGCGAAAAACGCGGGTGGTAGTAGTAACCCGGCTCGGGCGTCAGGCGACGGCCACGCGAGGAGCCATCGGCGTCGCGTATGTAAAGCGTGCCGAGCTTGTCATCCGACCACGTGGTGTAGACCAGACGCTCGCCGTCGGCGCTGAAAGCCGGCTGGTATTCGTACACATCCTTGTTG
This sequence comes from Oleiagrimonas sp., assembly GCA_035690885.1. Taxonomy (GTDB): domain Bacteria; phylum Pseudomonadota; class Gammaproteobacteria; order Xanthomonadales; family Rhodanobacteraceae; genus Oleiagrimonas. The sequence goes on from DASSKC010000011.1 coordinate 5,361, forward strand.
CGCGTCAGGCGCACCGGCTTGCCGTCCGGCAGCGCCTTGCGCCACAGCTTGCCCACGGCGTGGAACACCAGCGCGTCGCCGTCGGCGCTGGTGGCCACGTCGCGGATCATCTTCGGCTGGAAGGCGCCCTCGACCAGGTCGTGCGTGAAGCGTAGCGGTTCGGTGAGGGTTTGGGTCACCTTGGCCGTGAAGGGGATCTCGCTGGCCTCGCCGCTGGCCATGTTCACGCGCCACAGGCCGCCTTGGGCCCAGATCACCACCGCCTTGCTGTCCGGCGTCCAGTCATAGCCGGTATACGGGCCGAAAATGGCCCAGGCCTCCTGCTGGTCATGATCGAGCCCGTCCCACACCGGCCGCACCGCGCCACTGGCAAGGTCCATCACGTGCAGCACCGTCTTGTCGCCGACACGCTTGATGAAGGCCAGCGACTTGCCGTCTGGCGAAGGCTGCGGGCGCACCGCGCCGCCGGGGCTGTGGATCAGGGTTTCGATGTGACCGGTCTGCCGATCCAGACGCTTCACCGCGTAGATCACGCCATGCGGATCGCGG
>DASSKC010000012.1:0-4332 GCA_035690885.1 Oleiagrimonas sp.
GAGCCAGTTGCCCGAGTCAGTACAGCTGAAACTGCTGCAAAAGAGCCTGCACGAGTACGCCCATGCCGATACCATGTTGACTCGGCTCGTGCATGCCTGGAAGCGCGGTGACACCAAAGCCCTGGCCAGGACCATCGTCAAGCAGATCAAGGACCGTTCGCCACGGCTTTACCAGGTGCTCATTCTCGATCGCAACAAGAACTGGTCGCGGCAAATCGCCCGCTTGATGGAAACCGCGCCGGGCACCTTCTTCATTGCCGTGGGCACCGGCCACCTGGTCGGACCCGACCGCGTGCAGGTACAACTGCACGAACTGGGTATCCACGCCACTCGTCTGAACCCGTGACCCGACGCCTCGTCGCGGTCACCTCCAACGCACGTCCATGAACACACAAACCAATTTCGAACAGATTCCGCTCAAGGAATACGCCGAACGCGCGTATCTCGACTATTCCATGTACGTGGTGCTGGACCGCGCGTTGCCATTCGTGGGCGACGGGCTCAAGCCGGTGCAGCGGCGCATCATCTACGCCATGAGCGAGCTGGGCCTGGCCGCCAGCGCCAAGCCCAAAAAGTCCGCGCGCACCGTCGGCGACGTGATCGGCAAGTACCATCCGCACGGCGACAGTGCCTGCTACGAAGCCATGGTGCTGATGGCGCAGCCATTCTCGTGGCGCTATCCGCTGGTCGACGGCCAGGGCAACTTCGGCTCGCCGGACGACCCCAAGAGCTTCGCGGCGATGCGTTACACCGAGTCCAAGTTGCGCCCGGTCGCCGACATCCTGCTCGGCGAGCTCGCGCACGGCACGGTCGACTGGACGCCCAACTTCGACGGCACGCTCAACGAACCCAGCTGGATGCCGGCCCGTCTGCCGCACATCCTGCTGAATGGCTCGATGGGTATTGCCGTGGGCATGGCCACCGACATCCCGCCGCACAACCTGCGCGAAATCGCCACGGCCTGCATCCGATTGCTCGACGAACCATCGGCCAGCGTCGCCGACCTGATGGAGCACGTGCGCGGCCCGGACTATCCCACGCCGGCGGAAATCATCACGCCGCGCAGCGACTTGTTGAAACTGTACGAGACCGGCCACGGCTCGGTTCGCGCGCGTGCGGTATTTGACGTGGAAGCCAACGGCAACGTGGTGATCACCGCCCTGCCGCATCAGGTCAGCCCGTCCAAGGTGGTCGAGCAGATCGCGGCGCAGATGCGCGCCAAAAAGCTGCCGATGCTGGAGGACCTCCGCGACGAGTCCGATCACGAAAACCCGATCCGTCTGGTACTGGTGCCGCGCTCCAATCGCGTCGACACCGAACAGATGATGCAGCACCTGAACGCGACCACGGACCTGGAGAAAAGCTTCCGCGTCAATCTCAACATGATCGGCCTGGATGGCCGTCCTCAGGTCAAGAACCTGCGCATGATCGTGGAAGAATGGCTGCGTTTCCGTACCGACACGGTCACGCGTCGCCTCGAACATCGTCTGGCCAAGGTCGAAAAACGCCTGCACCTGCTCGAAGGCCTGCGCATCGCCTACCTCAATCTGGACGAGGTGATCCGCATCGTGCGCACCGAGGACGAGCCCAAGGCCGTGCTCATGGCACGCTTCGAGCTGTCCGAGATCCAGGCCGACTACATCCTCGAAACCAAGCTGCGCCAGTTGGCGCGCCTCGAGGAAATGAAGATCACGGCCGAGCGCGACCAGCTGGAAGAAGAACGGGCGCGCATCAACGTGCTGCTGAAATCCAAGGCGCGACTGAAGACGCTGATCAAGAAGGAAATCCGCGACGACGCCGACAAGTACGGCGACGAGCGCCGCTCGCCGCTGGTCGAACGCGATATCGCACATGCGCTGGATGAAAGCGCGCTGGTCACCTCCGAGCCGGTCACCGTGGTTTTGTCGGCCAAGGGCTGGGTGCGCGCCGCCAAAGGGCATGACGTGGATGCACAAGCCCTCAACTATCGTGGCGATGATCATCTGGCAGCCTGGTCACGCGGGCGCACCAATCAGCAAACCGCCTTCATCGACTCCACCGGCCGCAGCTATTCCACCGCCACCCACACCCTGCCCTCGGCACGCGGCAATGGCGAGCCGCTGACCGGTCGCTTCAGTCCACCAGCGGGCGCCAGCTTCGACGCCGTGACCAGTGGCGACAAGGACACCCATCTGGTCATCGCCAGCACCTTCGGCTACGGCTTCGTGGCGCGTTTCGAGGCCATGCTTTCAGGCAAGAAGGCCGGCAAGCAATTCATCAAACTGCATGATGACGCGCGCGTGCTCGCGCCCATGGTCAGCATCGAGCCGGCGCGCGACCGCATCGTGGTGGTGACCACGCAAGGCCACCTGCTGATGTTCTCGGTGGCCGAACTGCCGGAACTGGACCGCGGCAAGGGCAACAAGCTGATCGCCATCCCCAAGGCCAAGCTGGAATCGGGCGACGAACGCGTGGCCGGCGTGGCCGTAGTCAGCGAAGCCAGCGGTGGCGTCACCCTGTATGCCGGACAGCGCAAGCTCAACCTGCGCTGGAGCGACCTGGTCGAATACGGTGGCACTCGCGCGACCCGCGGAAGCTTGCTGCCGCGCGGCCTGCGCCGGGTCGAACGCATCATCGCAACCGAGTGAGGCAAACCCGTGCACGGTGAATACAAGATGCCCGGCGGCAAGTTGATCGTGGCCGATGTCGAGATCGCCGACGGAGGTCTGGCAGCAGTACAAATCAGCGGCGATTTTTTCCTCGAACCGGATACCGCGCTCGACACCATCAACCGTGCTCTCACCGGCCTGGCAGTCGATGTCGACGAGCGGACCATGAGCGACGCCATCGACGCGACACTCGGTGCTGACGTGGCCATGTACGGCATCTCGTCGCAAGCCATCGCGACCGCCGTGGCGCGTGCCTTGGGGGCCAAGACATGAGTCGCTCGCAGTGGCGCGATTTCGACTGGCAACTGATCCACGAGGAGCCGCGTGACCCGGCCCTGCACGTGGCACTCGACCAGATCCTCACCGACGAAGTCGCCGCTGGCCGACGCCCGCCCACGCTGCGCTTCTGGGAATGGGATTCGCGCTGCGTGGTCATCGGCCGCTTCCAGTCGTTGGCCAACGAAGTCGACCCGCAAGGCGCGCAACGCCACGGCGTCAACGTCGTCCGTCGCATCACCGGCGGCGGCGCCATGTTCATGGAAGCGGGCAACTGCATCACCTATTCCATCCACGCGCCCGAGTCGCTGGTCGAAGGCATGAGCTTTCAGGAGTCCTATGCGTTCTTCGACCAATGGGTCATCGACGCGCTGGGCGAGCTCGGCATCAAGGCCTGGTACCAGCCACTCAACGACATCACTTCCGCCGACGGCAAGATCGCCGGTGCCGCCCAGGCCCGCCGTGGTGGCGCGGTGCTGCACCACGTCACCATGGCCTACGACATCGACGCTGCCAAGATGCTCGAAGTACTGCGCATCGGCCGCGAAAAAATGTCCGACAAGGGCACCAAAAGCGCGGCCAAACGCGTGGATCCGCTGCGCAGCCAGACCGGCATGGCACGCCAGGACATCATCGCGCGCATGATCGACACATTCCGCGAACAGCACGGCCTGACCGACGGGACATTGCACGCCCATGAAATAGAACAGGCCACGGCGCTGGTCGAAAACAAGATCGGCACCCCCGAATGGGTCGGCATCGTCCCCTGACGGCTTCCACGCCATCGCGCAAATCACGTAGCGCGGACGGCAGATCATCGCATTTGGATCCGCCCCCGCAGAAAATCCCGAAATACGGCATGCTGTCACCACGATTCGCACGGGAGGGGCCGATGCGCTGGTTGCGAACAATCATTTATGTCGTTGTCGCGTTGATCATCGTCGTCATCGCCACGGGCTGGTACCTGCTGGCCGGCAGCAAGGCGCAACGTGACGGCACCATCAACGTGGCGGCCTTGTCTGCACCGGTCACCATCACCCGCGATCATATCGGCGTGGTCACCATCGACGCCGCCAACCGCCGTGACCTGGCCTGGGCGACCGGCTTCGTGCATGCACAGGAACGCTTTTTCCAGATGGATCTGCAACGCCGGCTGGCGGCTGGCGAACTGGCCGCGCTGTTGGGACCCGTGGCACTGAAAGCCGATCTCAATCATCGTCGCCACCGCTTCCGCGAGCGCGCCGAGCACTACGTCCAGCAACTCCCGCCGCGGCAGCACCGACTGTTCGACGCCTATCGCGATGGCGTCAACGCCGGTCTTGAGCACTTGCGCGTACGCCCGTGGGAATACCTGCTGCTGGGCACAAAGCCCGAGCCGTGGCGTGATGCCGACACCTTGCTGACCCTC
>DASSKC010000013.1:0-6377 GCA_035690885.1 Oleiagrimonas sp.
ATCTACACACGCATGCTCGACTGGGCCTTGCACCATCGCCGCCTGATGCGCTGGCAACCGTTTCTTCTGCTGGTGCTGACCGGTGTGCTGGCGGTCACCGTGGCCAGCACCGCGGGCCTCGTCGGCATGCCGGCCCAGGACACCGGCCTGGTGCAGGTGCGCGTGCGCGCGGCCACCGGCATCACGCCGGACGCGATGCAGGCGAAGGTCCGGCATGTGGCCAGTCTGCTGCAGGCCGATCCGGCCGTGCGTGACGTGACGGCGTTGCTCAGCGGACAGTTCGGTGGTGCCGTGGGCAACACGGGCAAGATGTTCATCGACCTCAAGACCGATCGCAAGCTGCATGGCGAAGCCGTGATCGAGCGTTTGCGCAAGCGCGTGGCGGATCTGCCCGGCGTCGATACCAGCGTGCGCATGCTGCAGTTCATCGGTGGCGGCGGCGGCAGCGGCGGCAGTGGCGGTACCCAGAACAGCTTCCAGTTGCGCGCCGAAAGCGGCAATGGCGACCTTGGCCAGGCCAGTGTCGCGGTGACGCGGGCCCTGCGCAAGTTGCCGCAGCTGCGCGACATCACCAGCGATTACGATGCGCACGGGCAGGAGCTGCGCGTGATCGTGGATCGCAAGCGGGCCGCGCGGCTGGGCATTTCCATGGCCGCGGTCGACACCGCCCTTTACAGCGCGTTCGGCCGACAGACGGTGTCGACCATCCATTCCGATGTCACCGAGTCGTATGTGGTACTGAGCACGTTGCCGCAACAGACCGCCAGCGCCGACGCGCTCGAACACGTGTACGTGCAAAACCGGCGCGGTGGCATGGTGCCGTTGTCGCAGATCGCGCATATCGGGTTGACCTCGGTGCCGCCGGTCGTCAGTCGCCTGGACCAGGTGCGCGTGGTCAACATCGGCTACAACACGGCGCCGGGTATCACCGCCAGCAAGGCCAAGGACCTGATCAGCCAGACGGTCGCCAACCTGCGCCTGCCGGGCGGCATCCGCGCGGATTTTTCCGCTCCGGGTCTCAATTTCAGCAACATGAAATCGAACTTTCTGGAGTTGCTGATCGCCGCCATCATCGTGATTTACGTGGTGCTGGGCATGCTCTACGAGAGCCTGCGCCATCCGCTGACCATCCTGTCCACGCTGCCGGCCGCCGGCGCCGGTGCGTTTCTCGCCTTGCTGGTCACCGGCACGCCGATCTCGGCGGTCGCCATCATTGCCTTGCTGCTGTTGATCGGCATCATCAAGAAAAACGCGATCCTGCTGGTCGACTTCGCCCTGGTGCGCGAGCGCAAGGACGATCAGGATCCGGTCGATGCCATCCGCGAGGCGGCGCTGGTCCGTTTTCGTCCGATCCTGATGACCACGCTGGTGGCCATGGGCGCGGCGATGCCGCTGGCGATCGGTTTCGGTGTCGGCTCGGAGATGCGCCAGCCGCTGGGCATCGCCATGATCGGCGGCCTGTTCGTGTCGCAGCTGCTGACGCTGCTGACCACGCCGGCGATTTACCTCAGCCGGCATGACCGTCTGGCGCGCAAGGCCAGGCGGCGTGAACGCCGCGAAGCGCGCAGGCAACAGCGTTTGCAGGCGCAGGCCGGTTCGTAGCGGAGGTCAGCCCGCCTTGGCGTGGGCGGTCATGGTCTGCGTCGCATTCGGGCAGCAGCGGCCTTCGCGTTCGAACACTTCGCTGATCCAGTCGATGAACACCTGCACGCGTGAGGACAGGTGGCGGCGTTGCGGATAGACCATCCACATCTCCGGACCGTTGGTTTCGAGATCTTCGAGCACCGGCACCAGCTTGCCGTACTTGAGGTAGATCGCGGCGACCGCGTAGCCGGTCTGGATCAGGCCCAGACCCTGTACGCCGGCCTGGATCACCGATTCGGCGTCGTTGAGTGTCAGCATCGGTGAGATCTCGACGCTGGTGCGGCCTTCGGCGGTCCAGAATTCCCACGGGATCAGGCCGTGCACGGCCCGCGTGTAGCCGATGCAGCGGTGGTCGCCCAACTCATCCAGACGCGTCGGGCGACCGAACTTTTCCAGGTACGCCGGCGAGGCGCAGGTCAGCGAACGGAACTGGCCGATGCGTCGCGCGACCATCGACGAGTCGGCCAGCTCGCCCACGCGCAACGCGCAGTCGATGCCTTCCTCGACCATGTCCATGCTGCGGTCGCCGAGCACCATTTCCAGGCGGATGTCGGGATAGCGTTCGTGGAACTCGGCCAGGTGCGGCAGCACCAGCGCACGGCCCACCGACATCGCCGCGGCCACACGCAGGCGGCCGCGCGGATGCTCGCGCGCTTCACTGATGCTTTCAGTGGCCTCGTCCAGATCGGAAAGGATGCGCCGGCAGCGTTCGTAGAAGGCGCGGCCTTCTTCGGTGACGCTCAAGGAACGCGTGGTGCGCGCGAGCAGGCGAACACCCAGGCTCGCTTCCAGTCGCGATACCGCGCGACTGACGCCGGATGCGCTCAGCTCCAGCTGCCGCGCGGCGGCGGCAAAGCTGTGCGCTTCGACCACGCGGACGAAGGCGGAAATCGCAGACAGATCTTCCATCGGTTTTCCCTCGCAACAAGGCAGACCCCTCCCCCTTGTCGGCACGGCCGCCAGCGATTGCTGACTGGAAGTCAACACAGATATGCGCGGCATCCGGGTTTTTTCAACCCCTTTCGCAACCCAAGTTTCTCGCCGACGCCGCGATAGGGGCTTGATCGCGGCACCCCACATACCCGGAGAAACCCATGAAAGCCTTGCGCTGGATTGTCGTCGTGGTGGCCATTGTGGCCGTTGTGTTTGGCGCGCGCTACCTGACCGGTGGTGCGTCCGCGGCACCGCGGCATGGCGGCGCGCACGCGCCTGCCGTGACCGTGTCGCAGGTCGTCGTGCGACCGATTGCGGCCACGCAAACCTATACCGGTCGCCTCAAGGCCGTCGATGTCGTGAGCGTGCGCCCGCGTGTCAGCGGTTATGTCACCAAGGTCGCCTTCAACGAGGGCTCGATGGTGCACAAGGGGCAGTTGCTGTTTCGCATCGACCCGCGCCCGTATCAGGCCGAGGTCGATCGCCTGCAGGCCAGTCTGGCCGCTGCCCGTTCAGGTTTGGCGTTGGCACGTGCCAACGCCGCGCGCGGGGACAAGCTGATCGGCAAGCACTACATCTCGGTCAAGCAGCATCAGGCGCTCGACAGTGCCGAACGCAGCGCCGCGGCCAAGGTCGCGGCCACGCGTGCCGAGCTTCAATCGGCGCAATTGAACCTTCAGTTCACGCACGTGCGCTCGCCCATCGACGGGCGTATCAGCAACGTGCGCATCACCCCGGGCAACCTGGTCACCAGTGCCGACGTGCTTACCGAAGTGGTCAGCACGGCACCGCTGTACGCGTACTTTGATGTCAACGAGAACGCCTATCTGGCGCTGCTTGATCACGGTCGCGCCAATGCGCACGCCAGCGGCGCAGCCACGCATGCGCCGGTGCTGATGGGCCTGTCCGACGAGAAGGGCTTCCCGCATCGCGGTCACGTCGATTTCGTCGACAACCGCGTCGACGGCAACAGCGGCACGATCCGCCTGCGTGCGGTGTTCGACAACGCCCACGGCACGCTGGTGCCAGGCCTGTTCGCGCGCCTGCGTCTGCCGACCGAGGAGCCCAAGCCGACGGTGCTGATCGACCCGCGCGCCATCGGCACCGATCTCGGCCATCGCTTCGTCTATGTGGTCGACAAGACCGGCAAGGCCAGCTATCGGCGCGTTGAACTGGGGCCGTTGTTCCACGGCCTGCGCGTGGTGCGCACGGGCTTGAAGGCCGGTGATCGCATCGTCGTCAACGGCCTGCAGCGCGTGCGTCCCGGCCAGAAGGTCAAGGCCAAGGAGGCGCCGATGGTGGCGCGCCTGACCGACCAGCAACGCGCACTGGTGCGCAAGAGCGGGCCGCTTGGCGGCGCATCGAAGGCCGCGGTGGCCAGCCGCTGATCGACGGATCGAGCTGCCACTGCGCGCGTCAATCATTGCCACGGAATTGTCATGAATATCGCCCAATCATTCATTGATCGCCCGATCAAGGCGGCGGTGCTGTCGATCCTGATCGTGATCGCCGGCCTCATCGCCTTGCCGTTGTTGCCGATCACCGAATATCCCGAAGTGGTGCCGCCGACGGTGGTGGTAAGCGCCAGCTATCCCGGCGCGGACCCGGAAACCATCGCGCAGACCGTGGCCACGCCGCTGGAAAACCAGATCAATGGGGTCGAGGGCATGCTCTACACCTCATCGCAGTCGACCGCCGACGGACGCATGAAACTGACCGTCACGTTCGCGCTCGGTACCGATCCGGACAAGGCCCAGCAGCAGGTGCAAAATCGCGTCACCCAGGCCTTGCCGCGTCTGCCGCAGGAAGTGCAGCGGCTCGGCGTGACGACCAAGAAGTCCTCGCCCAACCTGACCATGGTCGTGCACCTGGTCTCGCCCGATCACCGCTACGACATGCTGTATCTGGCCAACTACGCGCGGCTGCACGTCAAGGACGAGCTGGCGCGTCTGTCCGGCGTCGGCGACGTGCAGGTGTTCGGTGCCGGCAAATACGCCATGCGCATCTGGCTGGACCCGCAGAAACTGGCCGCACGCAACCTCACCACCGGCGATGTCATCAAGGCCATTCGCGAGCAGAACGTGCAGGTCGCGGCCGGTTCGCTGAACGCACAGCCGGCACCCGGCAACGCGGCCTTCCAGCTCAGCGTGCATACGCGCGGGCGCCTGCAGAACGCGGACGACTTCCGCGACATCATCGTGCATACCTATGCCGATGGCGCGGTGGTGCATCTGGGCGATGTGGCCCGTGTTGCGCTCGGTGCCAACCAGTACGCGCTGCGCAGCCTGCTCAACAACCAGCCGGCGGTCGGCATGGGCGTGTTCCAGCGCCCCGGCTCCAATGCGCTGCAGATTTCCGATCAGGTGCATTCGACCATGGCGCGGTTGAAGCAGCATTTCCCCAAGGGCGTGGACTACCGCATCGCCTACGATCCGACCGTGTTCGTGCGCGCGTCGATCCACGCGGTCACCGAGACCCTGCTCGAAGCGCTGGTGCTGGTGGTGCTGGTGGTCATCCTGTTCCTGCAGACCTGGCGCGCGTCGATCATTCCGCTGGTGGCCGTGCCGGTGTCGTTGATCGGCACGTTCGCGGTCATGTTCGTGGCCGGATTCAGCCTCAACACCTTGTCGTTGTTCGGGCTGGTGCTGGCCATCGGCATCGTGGTCGATGACTCGATCGTGGTGGTCGAAAACGTGGAGCGAAACATCGCGCTGGGACTGTCGCCCAAGGAGGCGACGCGGCAGGCGATGCGCGAGGTCACCGGCCCGATCATCGCCACCGCGATGGTGTTGTGTGCGGTGTTCGTGCCGACCGCGTTCATCACCGGTCTGACCGGCGAGTTCTATCGCCAGTTTGCGCTGACGATTGCCATCTCCACGGTGATCTCGGCATTCAACTCCTTGACCCTGAGCCCGGCGCTGGCGGCTGTGCTGCTTAAGCCGCATGACGCGCCGCGGGATCGCTTCGGGCGCATTCTGGAGCGTGGCCTGGGCTGGATCTTCCGCCCGTTCAACCGCTTCTTCGACCGCAGCTCCAACCGTTACGTCGGAGGCGTGCGCTGGATACTCGGCCGTTCGCCGGCGGCGCTGGTGGTGTATGCCGGCCTGCTGGTGCTGACCGTGTTCCTGTTCGCGCGCGTGCCGACCGGCTTCGTGCCGCAGCAGGACAAGGGCTATCTGGTCGCGTTTGCGCAGTTGCCGGACGCCGCGTCGCTGGATCGCACCACGCACGTGATCAAGCGCATGTCGAAGATCGCGATGCAGCAGCCGGGCGTGGCCGACGCGATCGCCTTCCCCGGCCTGTCGATCAACGGCTTCACCAATGCATCGAATGCCGGCATCGTGTTCGTGTCGCTCAAACCGTTCGAGGAACGCGGTGACAGTGCGTTGTCTGCGGCTGCCATCACGGCGGCACTGAACAAGAAATTCCATGCCATCCAGGGTGCGTATCTGGCGGTGTTCCCGCCACCACCCGTGCAGGGCCTGGGCACGATTGGCGGTTTCCGCATGCAGGTCGAGGACCGTGGTGGCCACGGCTTCGACGAGCTGTTCAAGCAGACCCACAAGCTGATTGCCACGGGACGGCAGACCCCCGGCCTGACGGGGTTGTTCTCGAGTTTCCGGGTCAGCGTGCCGCAGCTCAATGTCGACGTGAACCGTGAAAAGGCCAAGGCCCAGGACGTGAACCTGAGCGATGCGTATCAGACCATGCAGGCCTACCTCGGCTCGTTGTACGTGAACGACTTCAACCGCTTCGGACGGACGTGGCAGGTCGACGTGTCGGCCAAGCCGGAATTCCGC
>DASSKC010000014.1:0-74478 GCA_035690885.1 Oleiagrimonas sp.
TGCAGCGAACAGGCCGCACAGGTATCAATGTAGGTGAACAACCGCGTCACCTTGCGGCCACGGTGATGACCCGGACGCACATTGGTGTACTCGATGCTGCCGTCCGCACGCTCGACCCGATATACCGAGCCGCGCAATACCACGGCGTCGGCATGCTCGGCCCCATCAGGTCCTGTATATCGGGAAATACGCTTCTGCGTACCGACATGGATGGCGCGGCAATGCGAAAACCCCGCCGGATGCTGCGTATACACCGTTTCGCCATGCCCGCCCCGGCATTGGTACGTGGCCGCATGCGCCGCGCGCGGCCAACCGACAAATCCAAGGCACAGACACGCCAAAACCACCCACGACCAGTGGATGGCTCCAAGATGCGGGAAAGCGCGTAGAAGCGGGCCGACACCTTCCCCCTGGCGCACGGCAACAAGCATGCTGCAAGTGTGCCGTGTTCAAGCGGATTCGCAAAGAGAAGCCGGTCACGCTTTCGCTTCGGATGAGGACGGAGGGGATGCGAGCGCGGTCGCCTCGATGAAGATGCGCGTATGCGGGTAGCGCTCGCGAATCACGCCTTCCAGGTGTTTGATGGTGGCTGCGACCTCGGCTGCCGGCAGGCTTTCGCGGAACTGCACGTCGAGGTTCAGCAAAGTCTCGTCGGGACCGAGGATCATCGTCAGCACGCGATGCACGGCAACAATATCGGACTCGCGCATGGCCATGTCGGTGATGTCGGACACCACCTCGGCGTGGGCACCCTCGCCGACCAGCAACCCCTTGCTTTCGCGCGTGAGCAGCAGAGCCATGATGCACAGCATCACGCCGATGGCGACCGATGCGATGCCATCGACGTAAACATTGTCCAGTGCATGACCGAGGAAAATGCCCAGGAACGCGATCGCCAATCCCAGCAGCGCGGCCGAATCCTCGAAAATGGTCGTGAACACCGACGGATCGTGGCTGCGCCGCAGCGCACGCCACGGATTGTCGCCCGATTTGCGCGCGGCCAGCAGCCCGCGAAAGGCAATAGTCCACGATACCGATTCCATGACCGCGGCAATCGCCAACACCACGTAGGCCCAGAACGGGTCTTCCAGCGGTCGCGGATGCAGCAAGCTGTCGATGCCCTCGATGATGGCCGCCGCGCCGCCGGCACTGAACAACAGCAACGCCACCAGCAGGCTCCAGAAATACAACTCCTTGCCATAGCCGAACGGATGATCGGCGTCGGCCGGACGTTTGCTGCGATGAATGCCGAACAGCAGCAACAGCTGGTTGCCGGTATCCACGGTCGAGTGGATGCCCTCGGACAACAGCGCCGAACTTCCGGACAGGCCGGCAGCGATGAACTTGACCACCGCAATGCCGAGATTGGCAGCGATCGCCACGAAAACCACGAAGCGGTTGGCCGACTGACTCATGACAGTACGGCGTCAGCGTGTGCGCAGCGCAAGACTACTTGGCATGCCAATCGCCATCGTCACCCTTGGCGTACTGGTCCTTGACCGCCGCCCAAGCCACCTTGTGCGCGGTTTCCTCGCGCGACTCGTTGCCACGACGACGATCCGGATCACCGTACTCATCCCACGCGCTGTTGAACGCTTTCTTGTAGATCTCCTGCCCATGTTCGGGCACATGATCGCGCACGGCATCCGGCAATTCGGTGATGCGGTCATAGGGCATGCTGATCGCCTCCGTCACCCGATCACGCAGGAACACGGCGCAGCACAAGCGCGCGCGCACCGTGCATGGCCATCGCCTGCATTTGCGCCAACGGCACGAACACCAAGGCGCGTCCGCGCGGGGCGGTCGGCTCCGACGGCCCGGACCGGAACATGTACAGCAGCCGCTCCGCCAGGACGGCCGCCGAACGCGTGTCGTTCATCGACGTGAACGCATACCAGTGCCCGTCGGCGTCGCACATGCGAAAACGCATGTCGCAACGCATCCGCCCGCGCAGGTGCACGGCAATCTCGCAGGCACCGCGAATGGCATCATCATAGGTGTCATGCGTCTGAGGCACGGTATGCGCACGACTGACGTTCCAGGTGTTCCCGGCGGCCTGGAATGCAATGGTTACAGTGAGAATCGGCACGTGAATACCCCACCCTTCGGTTGCGCGGCGCTCCCGCTACCGGCAACACCGTTCGCAGTCAGCCCCCCATGTCCGTGACTGCCGTAGTCCCCTGCTTGTCCAGTGTGGACCCGTACGCTCAACCTGCCGTGAATATGCGTGTTCTCGACGCCAACATTGGCCGCATATTCAGGCAGTCGCGTGCACAAGTACGTACAGTGCGTAATCATTCGTGCCGTTCACGCCCCGGAATCCACATGGCCACGTCCTGATGACTTCATCAAAATCGCATCGAGGCAAATCGAAAGCCTCCGCATCCGGCACCGCGTCCGCACGAGGCAAACCCGAGGAACAACGCAAGGACCCACCCCCACGATCGTCGGCATCGGCGCCTCGGCCGGCGGTCTGGAGGCCTTCCGCGCGTTTTTCACCCACATGCCGGACGACAGCGACCTGGCCTTCGTGCTGGTGCAACACCTCGCGCCCGACCACAAGAGCATGCTCAGCGAGCTGCTGGGCCGCTGCACCGACATGCCAGTGGTCGAGGCCAGCGACGGCGCGCGGCCCCAAGCTGGCCACGTCTACGTGATCCCGCCGGATGCCACCTTGACCGTGGCCGATGGCCTGCTCAAGGTGCACAAGCCGGCGCCGCCGCGCGAACACCGTCGCCCCATCAACACGTTTTTCACCGCGCTGGCCGAAGACCAGGGCGAGGATGCCGTTTGCATCGTGTTGTCCGGCACCGGCACCGACGGCGCGGAGGGTCTGCAGGCGATCAAGAACAACGGCGGCTTCGTGCTGGCGCAGGCCGCGTTCGATCACGAGGCCAAACCCGGCATGCCGGCCAGCGCGGTGGCCACCGGCCTGGTTGATGCGGTGCTGCCGGTCGAGGACATGCCCAGGCGGCTGCTGGCCTACCAGAAGCAAAAGCACAAGGCCGCCAGTCACAAAGGTTCCGACGGCCTGCGCACGGATGTCGGCTCGCAATTGCAGACCATCTGCGAACTTCTGCTCGCCGAAACCGGCCATGATTTCAGCCAGTACAAGCGCAAGACCCTGACCCGGCGCATCCAGCGCCGCATGCTGGTCACGCAAACCGCCAATGCGGAGCAATACGTCGAGTATCTGCGCGATCATCCGCGCGAGCACGACCTGCTGTTCCACGAATGCCTGATCGGCGTCACCGAATTTTTCCGCGACCCGGCCGCGTTCGAGGTGCTGGAAACCATCGCCATTCCCGCGATGCTGGCCAACAAGACCGGTGCCGACACCTTGCGCGTATGGGTGCCCGGTTGCGCCACCGGCGAGGAAGCGTATTCCATCGCCATCGCGCTGCGCGAAGTGATGGGCACGCAGCAGGCACCCAAGGTGCAGATATTCGCTACCGACATTGACGACCGCGCCATCGCCGCGGCGCGTGCCGGGCGCTTTCGCGGACCGATCAAGGGCGTCTCCGACGAGCGCCTGGAGCGCTGGTTCAGCAAGGACCAGGACGATTATCGCGTGACCAAGCAGATCCGCGAGATGTGCATCTTTTCGCCGCACAGCGTGGTCAAGGACCCGCCGTTTTCGCGCATGGACCTGGTTTCGTGCCGCAACCTGCTGATCTACCTCAATGCCGATCTGCAGGACCGTCTGGTGCAGTCGTTCCACTACGCGCTGCGCCCGGGTGGCTTTCTGCTGCTGGGCACCTCCGAGCGGCTATCGCACAACGAGCGCCTGTTCACCGAGGTGGACAAGAAACAGCGCCTGTACGCGCGCAGCGAAGACCACCACACGCACCCACGCAACTTCCCCGCCGCGCAAACCCGTCCGGTCGATGCGCACGAGCATGCCGCGCCCGCTCCGCCGCGCGATACGGATGACGCGTCGCTGGACCAGAAAGCACGTCACGCGCTGGACGCCTGGTCGCCGGCCTACGTGGTGGTCAATGCCGCGCACGACGTGGTGCTGTTTGGCGGCGACACCGGCCGCTATCTGGCACCATCGGCCGGCGCGGCCAGTCTCAACCTGTTCCAGTTGCTGGGCAAGCCGCTGCGCGGCGTGGTGCGCGCCGCCGTGTTGCAGGCGTTTGCCAGTGGTGACGAAGTGGTGCGTGACGATGTCATGTTCACCTTCCACGGCAACCCGCGACCACTGCGCCTGGTGGTCAAGCCGATGAGCGAGTACAACGGCAACACTCAGCGCTGCGTCGTCGCCTTCGACCGCATCGACTACGCGCCGCAACCGCCCGCGCCGGAGACCGCTCAGGGCAAACCCGGTGACGAAAGCTCACGCATCCAGGCGCTGGAAAACGAGCTGCGCTCCACCCGCGCCCAGCTGCACACCGCCATCGACTTGCATGAAACCGCCAACGAGGAGCTCAAATCGGCCAACGAGGAATACCAGTCGGTCAACGAAGAATTGCAATCGTCCAACGAGGAGCTGGAAACCTCCACCGAGGAAATGCAGTCCATCAACGAAGAACTGCAAACCGTCAACACCGAACTGAACGCCAAGAACGAGGCGCTGACGCGCGTCAACAGCGACATCCGCAACCTGCTGGAAAGCACGCGCATTGCCACCGTGTTTCTGGACAAGTCGTTGCTCATCCGCAACTACACGCCGGCGATGACCGAGCTGTTTCACCTGCGCGACGGCGACAAGGGCCGGCCGATCACCGAGATTTCGCCACTGATCGACTATCCGCAACTGGCCGACGACGTGGAGCGGGTGCTGCGCGAGCTGAGCGTGTCCGAGCGGGTACTGCGCAGCTACGACGAAGGTCCGGTATACCTGCTTCGCATGCGCCCGTACGTGACGGTCGACAACGTCGTCGACGGCGTGGTGCTGACCTTTGTCGATGTCACCGAGAGCCGGCATCTCAATACGGAGCACGCGCGTCTGGCCGCCATCGTCAATTCCTCGCGCGACGCCATTTTCGGCTTCTCGCTGAACGATCGCATCACCAGCTGGAACCCGTCGGCCGAACGGATCTTCGGTTTGTCGCCCGAACAGGTCATCGGCAACCGGTTGCAGATGCTGCGCCCGGCGGAGGTCTCGACGGATGCGGAAACGTTCTTCGAGAGTCACAAGCGCGCGCACCGGATGCCCGAGTTCGAGATGACCTGGGTCCGCCCTGACGGCGGTACCGTGCCGCTGGAGATCAATTATTCACCGGTACGCGATGACGACGGCACCCTGATCGCCGGCAAGATCATCGCACGCGACATCACCGAGCGCTACCAGTCCGAGCGGCACATGGAGATGATGCTCGGCGAGCTCAGCCACCGGGTCAAGAACACCCTGGCCAGCGTGCAGGCGATTGCCCTGCAGACTCTGGCCAGCACGCAAAGCCTTCCGCAATTTCGCAAGGCATTCATTGCACGTCTGCTGGCGCTGTCCAACACGCACAATCTGCTGGCCTCGGACGCGTGGAAAGGAGCAAGACTGTCCGAGATCATCAACAGCGAACTGGCGCCGTACCAACACGACGGTCAGCGCGTGACGCTGCACGGCGACAAACTCAAGCTCGATTCCAAGGCTGCACTGGCACTCGGCATGGCCATCCACGAACTGGCCACCAACGCCGGCAAGTACGGCGCGCTGTCCGTCGCCGAGGGTCAGGTCGAGGTGGCATGGAAAACCCGTGAAAGCCGCGGACACACCTGGCTGCACATGGTATGGACCGAAAGCGATGGCCCGAGGGTGAAAAAACCGACACGCCACGGCTTCGGCACGCGCCTGATCACCGACGGCATTGTTTACGAATTGGGGGGAGAGGTGAAGCTGGAGTATCCGGCCACGGGGGTCACCTGCACGTTTGATGTACCACTTGGCAAAGCGGGAGACCAGTCATGAACGCGACCAAAGAAAAACCCTGCGTGCTTGTCTGCGAGGACGAGATGTTTGTGGCCATGATGCTGCAGGACCGGCTGGAAGGCGCGGGCTTCAGCGTGATCATGGCGCCACGGGTCGCCAAGGGCGTGGAGCTGGCCGCCAGCGAGGCCATCGACGTGGCCCTGCTCGACATCAACATGGCCGACGAGGAAAGTTTCCCCGTCGCCGAAAAACTGCGCGCGCGCGGCATTCCGTTCCTGTTTTCCTCCGGCTACGACGACCAGTGGCTGCCGGATGAATGGAGCAACGAAAAGCTGCTGCGCAAACCCTACGACACCAAGACCGTCACCGCGGCACTGAACGAAAAACTGGGTATCGGCGGCGCCACCTCCGGGTAATCGCGGCACCTCGCGCCGCCGTCCAGGTTACCCGGAACCCGTGCCGTCACCGTGCACGCCGGGGCGGATGCCGTCGCCCTGAAAATCCGCGGCCGCGTGGATCATCGCGTTGGCGGTCGCCATCAGCGGCACGGCAAAAAAAGCACCGGCGATACCGGCCACCGCCGCGCCGGTGATCACGCCCAGCACCACACCCAGCGGATGCACCCTGACCGCGCTGCCGGTGATCAGCGGGTGCAGCACATTGCCTTCGAGCTGGTTCACCAGCAGCACGATGCCGAGCATGATCAGCGCGTCGGTCAAACCGTTGAACAGCAGTGCGATCACCACCGCGACGACCCCGGCGACGATCGAACCGATGATCGGCACCAGCGCGCCGAAAAAGACGATCACCGCGATCGGCGTTGCCAGCGGCACGCCGAGCAGCCACGCACCGACGCCGATGCCGATGGCGTCGATCGCAGCGACCACGATCTGGATGCGCGAGAACTCGGTGAGCGTGTGCCAACCGGCCCGGCCGGCGGCGTGAATGCGCGGGTGCGCGCGACGCGGGAACAGGCGTGTGACCCATTCCCAGACCTTGGCCCCGTCGATCATCAGGAACAAGGTCACGATGATGGCGATGAACATGCCTTCCAGGATGTGCACCGCATGCCTGCCGACGCTGGCGGCGCGCGTCGCGATACGCGAGATGTTGTCACGCAGCCACTGAGTCACTTCGGAAAGGTAACTGTTGATCTGGTCCGGATTGATGCCGAACGGAAGCCTGGCCAGCAGCGCATCGAGCGAGTCGCGAAGCGTGCCGATCTGTCGTTCGATGTCGGGCAGCGTGGTCAGGACCCGGCTGGTGACCAGCAACAGCAGGCCCACGACCACCGCGAGTCCGATCAGCATGGCGGTCAGGATGGCCAGCCATTTTGGCCAGCGGTGACGGCGCAGAAAATTCGCCAGCGGGTCCAGCAGCGCGGTCAGGATGATGCCGATGAGAAACGGAATGACGATCCCCGCAATGCCACGCACGGCCAGGGCAACGCCCAGCAGCGCCGCGGCAATGACCAGCAGGCGCCAGGTGAATGCCGCGCCGATGCGCAGCCCGCGCGGGATCGCATCGTCAACCGGCTTGTCTGGATGTTCGCGCTGCATGGAACCCGCCGTCTTGTCGCGTGGATCTCCGTTCAGGCCAGGCATGTCGGGAGCGCCTGGCCTGCGCCGGCCCGCCACCGATGCGGTAATGGGCGCCACTGACGAACGACGCATGCTCGGACCACAGGCCGGCGATGGTGCTTCCCATGTTGCAGCCAGCGCGTGAATCCGGCATGAGGATGGCGATGGCGATTCAAGATCGATTCACCGCGCGGCAGCTGAATGCGGCAGCAACATCAATGCACGAATGGCGCTCGATTCAGTGCGGGTTGACGCGCAAAGCGCACGCTGATGGTTCCGGCCCGTTGCGATGCGACGGGAGGGCGGGTTCACGGGGCGTCGGCACATGACCCATGCCCCAACGATCAACATCATCACAACTCACGGCAAAGGACAGGCTTGATGTCGGACACGACCGCGAACGCGCAGATGCCGCGTTACCCGTTGCATGTACTGCGCGAGTACGCGTTGCTGGCCGACGGCGAGCGTGGCGCGCTGGTGGGTCCGCGTGGCGACATCGTCTGGTTGTGCGCCCCGCGCTGGGACAGCGACGCCGTGTTCGCGGCGCTGATCGGCGGTGGCGGGGTGTATGCGATCACGCCGTCGGATTCGCGTTTCGTTTGGGGTGGCAGCTACGAAGACGGTTCGTTGATCTGGTGCTCGCGCTGGGTCACCGAAGGTGGCGTCATCGAGTGTCGCGAGGCGCTGGCATTTCCCGCCGATGACGAGCGCGTGGTGTTGCTGCGCCGAGTCATGGCCGTTGATACCACCGCGCACATGGACGTCCAACTGGATGTGCGCGCGGCGTTCGGCCGTCAGCCCGTGGCCGGGCTCAAGCGTGAAAACGGCGCATGGACGGGCCAGGCCGGTGATTTGAACATGCGCTGGAGCGGTGCGGACAAAGCCCGTCCCGGCAGCGGCAAGGATGCCGAACACATCCTTGCCATGGACCTCAAGCTGGCCACCGGTCGCCAGCACGACTTCGTGCTGGAACTGTCCGAAAACCCCTTGCCGCCCGCCCCGCCGGATCCCGACCAGGCCTGGCGCGAGACCCGGCAGACCTGGCAATCCCGGGTACCCGAGTTCCCCGACAGCCTGACACCTCGTGACACGCGCCACGCCTATGCCGTGTTGCGCGGACTGACCAGCAGCGGCGGCGGCATGGTCGCCAGTGCCACCATGAGCCTGCCCGAGCGCGCCGAGCAGGGCCGCAACTACGACTACCGCTACGTATGGATCCGCGACCAGTGCCTGGCCGGCGAGGCCATTGCCGCCGCCGGCGCGTATCCGTTGCTGGACGACGCGGTGCGTTTCGTCTCCGCGCGTCTGCTCGAAGACGGCGCCGAACTCGCGCCGGCCTACACGATCCGTGGCGAGCGTGTCCCCGACCAGCAATCGCTGCACCTGCCCGGCTACCCCGGCGGTAACGACATCCGCGGCAACCACGTCAATGCGCAGTTCCAGCTCGATGCCTTCGGCGAAGCGCTGTTGCTGTTTGCCGCGGCCGCCCGCCACGGCCATCTGGACGCCGATGGTTGGCGCGCGGTCGAGGCTGCGGTCGGCGCCATCGCCGCCCGCTGGGGTGAAACCGAAGCCGGCATCTGGGAGCTGGAGGATCGCAACTGGAGCGAAAGCCGGCTGATCTGCGTGGCCGGCCTGCGTGCCGTCAGCCGTGCGCCCGACGCCCCCGCCGCACGCAGCGGCGAATGGCTGGCGCTGGCCGAAACGCTGCTCGCCGATACGGCGCAACATTCGGTACACCCGTCGGGCCGCTGGCAACGCGCGCCTGATGACGAACGCCTGGATGCGGCCTTGCTGCTGCCGGCCATTCGCGGCGCCCTGCCTGCCGGCGATCCGCGCACGACTGCCACCGTCGCAGCCGTGTGCAAGGAGCTGGACCAGGATCATTACGTCTATCGATTCCGCCAGCAGCCCGGCCGCCTCGGCGATGCCGAGGGCTCGTTCCTGTTGTGCGGATTTGCCGCGGCGCTGGCCACGCATCAACTGGGCCGGACCGGGGAAGCACTGCGCTACTTCGAGCGCAACCGCGCCGCCTGCGGACCGCCCGGGTTGCTGTCCGAAGAATACGACGTGACCCAGCGTCAGCTGCGCGGCAACCTGCCCCAGGCCTTCGTGCATGCGATGTTGTTCGAGGCTTCCGTACGCCTGGCCAAACCCTGGGAGGACCTGGCATGAAACACGAGCACGCGAGCCGCGCGAGAGGCGCGACATGAGCCACCGGACAACATCCGCCAGTGTCGCGCAGTTGGGCGCCGCGGCGGTAGTCGCCGGTGCGGCCGCGATGTGGCTGCATCGGGACCGCAGCGGCAAGGCGCGCCATGCCAGGCAGCAGATCGCACCATCGCATGCCGGAGATTCGTCTTCACGCCGTGCACGCGAACACGCGGTGGTCACGGCGGCACGGCGTCTGAACCGGGCCTCGGGCACGATTGCCACCTCCGCGCTGCTCGACAGTGCCGTGGAGCATTACCGTGGCAGCTTTCACAACAAGGCCATGGTCACGCCGCTGGTGGTGTCGGCGGCTACCTTGGCGGTCAGCGTGCACGGCACCGCCGACAAACGTGGCGCGGTGCACGGCGTGCGCGACGCGGTCTACGCCGGCGCCGCGCTGACCGGGTTGGTCGGCACCGGCTTCCACCTCTACAACGTCGGCAAGCGGACCGGTGGTTTCTGCTGGCAGAACCTGTTCTACGGCTCGCCGCTCGGTGCGCCGGCGTCCATCGGTCTGGCCGGCTTGCTGGGTTACTACTCCGAACGCCTGCGTGACAGCGAGAAACATCAACCGCGCGTGTTCGGCTGGCGCGCCGGTCGCGCCCTGGCCGCGTTGTCGGCCGTCGGCCTGGTCGCCACCAGTGCCGAGGCCGGCTTGCTGCATCTGCGTGGTGCCTACCACGACCCGTTCATGTGGGTGCCGGTGACCGTGCCGCCGGTCGCGGCCGGCCTGCTGCTGGAGACCGCCACCAGCCATCCGGAAAAACCACGCCGTTTCACACGCTGGTGGCTGGGTCTGACCGCGTTGGTGGGTGCGCTCGGTTCGGCGTTCCATGTCTGGGGCGTGCATCGCAACATGGGTGGCTGGCGCAACTGGCGGCAGAACCTGCTGAATGGTCCGCCGATTCCCGCACCACCGAGTTTCACCGGCCTGGCCCTGGCCGGCCTCGCCGCCTTGCGTCTGCTTTGGGACCATCCTGATGCCTGATCGTTATCCCGGCTACGACGTGATGCGCAAGCGCGACACGCCATCATGGAATGATGCCACCCGCGCGGTGGTGGATGCGCGTCTGGGCATCGCCGACAAACCGCAATTCCTGACGGCGGAAGCCTGGCAAACCTTGCAGGCGGTGTGCGCGCGCATCGTGCCGCAACCGGCCACCCGGCCGCAGGTGCCGATCGCCGCGCTGGTCGATCAAAAGCTCGCCGCGGACTCGGGCGACGGCTACCGTCAGGCCGGCATGCCGCCACTGCGCGAAGCATGGCAGCGCGGCCTCAAGGCGCTCGATGCCGAAGCCGACGCGCAGCATGGTCAGCGCTTCCACCAGCTGCCGCGCGCCGCGCAGGAACAATTGCTTGCGGCCATGCAAAATGGCCAGCTTGACCACGCTGCCTGGCATGGCATGCCGTGTGCCGGCTTTTTTTCCGCGCGCCTGGCGCACGACATCCTGGCCGCCTATTACGCGCACCCGATCGCGTGGAGCGAGATCGGCTTCGGCGGCCCGGCCAGCCCGCGTGGCTACGTGCGCCTGCCAGCCAATCGGCGCGATCCGTGGGAAGCCGTCGAGGCCCGACCCGGCGAAGAAGAACACGCACGCAAAGGTAACAAGCATGTTGGATGATGCACTGCATACGCCGCGCGGCAAGAACGGGCGCGCGCCCGACCCGCTGCGCGTCGGCGCCTGGGTGCCGATGCGCCAATTCGACCACGACGAGGAAGTCGACTTCGTGATCGTCGGCACCGGTGCCGGCGGCGGCACGCTGGCGTGCAAACTGGCCGAAGCCGGTTTCACGGTGGTCGCCTTCGACGCCGGCGCGTGGTGGCGGCCATTGGAGGAGTTCGCTTCCGACGAGATGCATCAGTCCAAGCTGTACTGGACCGACGAGCGCATCTGCGATGGCGCCAATCCGATCCACCTGGGCAGCAACAACAGCGGTCAGGCCGTCGGCGGCTCCACGGTGCACTTCGCGATGGTGTCGTTGCGCTTTCGACCCGACTGGTTCAAGTCGCGCAGCGTGCTCGGCTACGGCGCCGACTGGCCGCTCGACTGGCGCGAGATGTGGCATTACTACGGCGAGGTCGAGCAGGCCTTGAAGATCGCGGGGCCAATCCATTACCCATGGGGACCACCGCGCCCGCGTTATCCGTATCGCGCCCACGAGATCAACGCGGCCGGCCGGGTGCTCGCCAGCGGCTGCGAGGCAATGGGCATCAACTGGACCGAGACGCCATTGGCGACCGTCTCGGCGCCGCGCGGCAAATCCCCGCCCTGCGTGTATCGCGGGTTTTGCGTTGCGGGCTGTTCAACCAACGCCAAGCAAAGCGCGTTGGTCACCTGGATACCGCGTGCGGTCAAGGCCGGTGCCGAAGTGCACGACCTGGCCATGGTCGGGCGCATCCAGACCAACGACGCCGGCCGCGCCACCGGCGTGCGCTACCACCGCGAAGGTGCCTGGCACTTCCAGCGCGCACGCCACGTGGTGGTCGCCGGCTATGCCATCGAGACCCCGCGCCTGTTGCTCAATTCGGCCAACGCCCGCTTCCCCGATGGCCTGGCCAACAGCTCGGGGCTGGTCGGAAAGAATCTCATGGTGCAAACCAATCAGGGCGCATTCGGCGTCATGCAAGACGAGATCCGCTGGTACAAGGGGCCGCCGTCGCTGACCCTGACCGAGCACTGGAACTACACCGATGAGGGCAAGGATTTCTTCGGTGGTTACGCATTCATGTCGCAAGGTCCGTTGCCGCGCGCATGGGCCGCGACCCAGGCCGGCAACCACGGTTTGTGGGGGCAGGCGCTGCTCGATGAGATGGAAAAATACAACCATCAGGCGGGGCTGAAGATCGTCGGCGAAACCCTGCCGCAGGAGCGCAACCGGGTCACGCTGGCCGACGAGACCGATCAATATGGCCTGCCCATCGCGCGCGTGACCTACTCACTGTGCGACAACGACAAGGCCCTGGTCGACCACGCGGTGAACTTCATGTCCGAGGCGCTGGAGGCGGCCGGCGCGCGCGACGTATGGGCCGAAGCCGACGACACCGCGCACCTTGGCGGCACCGCGCGCATGGGCGATGACCCGCGCACCAGCCTGGTCGATGCCGATTGCCGCTGCTGGGACATTCCCAATCTGTGGGTCTGCGACGGCTCGGTGTTTCCCACCGTGGGCGGGGCCAACCCGTCGCTGACCATCCAGGCCATCGCCTGCCGCACGGCCGATCGCATTTGTGCGTTGTCGAGGCGTGGTGAGCTATAAGATGCACGCAAGCCAAGCGGTGGCAACGGCACACCGACAAGCGTAAACTACGCTGTTCTCTACAAAAACCGACGACCACGCCATGCCCGGCAAGCTTTTCATCAAAACCCACGGCTGCCAGATGAACGAGTACGACTCGGCCAAGATGGCCGACGTGCTCAAGGCCTCGCACGGCCTGGAGTTGACCACCGACGAGTCCGATGCCGACGTCATCCTGATCAACACCTGCTCGATCCGCGAGAAGGCGCAGGAGAAGGTCTTCAGCCAGCTTGGCCGCTGGAAGTCGTTCAAGAAAGACGGCAAGCCGGTGGTCATCGGTGTCGGCGGCTGCGTGGCGTCGCAGGAAGGCGAGGCGATCGTCAAGCGCGCACCGTACGTGGATCTGGTGTTCGGTCCACAGACCCTGCACCGCCTGCCCGAAATGATCGAAGCCACCCGCGCCACGCACCAGCCGCAGGTCGACATCAGCTTTCCGGAAATCGAGAAATTCGACGCCCTGCCCGAGCCGCGCGCCGACGGCCCGACCGCGTTCGTGTCGATCATGGAAGGCTGCTCCAAATATTGTTCCTACTGCGTGGTGCCCTACACGCGCGGCGAGGAGCTTTCGCGCCCGTTCGACGACGTGATCGGCGAGGTGGCGATGCTGGCCGAACAAGGCGTGCGCGAGGTGAATCTGCTGGGCCAGAACGTCAACGCCTATCGCGGCCCGATGTTCGACGGCGGCGTGGCCGATCTGGCGGTGCTGATCCACGCCATCGCCGAAATCGACGGCATCGGCCGCATCCGCTTTACCACCTCGCATCCGGTGGAGTTTTCCGACTCGCTGATCGAGGCCTACGCCAACGTGCCCAAGCTGGCCAACTTCCTGCATTTGCCGGTGCAGTCAGGGTCGGACCGCATCCTGTCGGCGATGAAGCGCGGCTACACGGCGCTGGAATACAAGCAACGTATCCGCAAGCTGCGCGAGGCGCGTCCGGACATCTCGATTTCCTCGGATTTCATCGTCGGCTTTCCCGGCGAGACCGAGCGTGATTTCGAGCAGACCATGAAACTGATCGACGCCATCGGTTTCGACTCGAGTTTCAGCTTCATCTACTCGCGCCGCCCCGGCACGCCGGCATCCAATCTGCCCGACGACACCAGCGACGCGACCAAGCACGAGCGCCTGTCGCGCCTGCAGGCGACGATCACCGCGAACGCGAAAAAGATCAGCGATGCCATGGTCGGCAGCACCCAGACCGTGCTGGTCGAGGGCCCGAGCAAAAAGAACCCGAAGGAAATGACCGGCCGCACCGAGAACATGCGCTTCGTCAACTTCCCCGGCGACGCGCGCATGCAAGGCCGGTTCGTGGATGTGGTCATCACCCAGGCCATGGCCAACTCGCTGCGTGGGCGGGTCACCCAAACCGCCGCAATACCCGCATGACAAAGCCCCTCTCGCTCCGGGAGAGGGGCCGCACCATCGCGACCCATCGCAACATGTCGGACCCTCATCCGCCTGTCGGCACCTTCTCCCGGAGGGAGAAGGATTCACCCTCCACATTTTTCGCAACCGTCATGGCCCCAGCACCCACCGAACAAGATTTCACGCTCGAACCGAGTGACAATGTCCGCCTGGCCAACCTCGCCGGCCCGTTCGACGAACACCTGCGCCAGATCGAGCTGCGTCTGGGCGTGGAGATCAACAACCGCGGCAATATTTTCCGCGTGATTGGCGAAGCTTCCGCGGTCAAGGCCGCCGACAAGGTGCTGCACGCACTGTACGCAGCGACCGAAAACGAGGTACTGGACGGCCCGCGCATCAACCTGATTTTGTCCGACTCGGGCATCGACGCGCTGGCCGAGGACGCCGCCGACGAAGCCCAGGAAGTGGTCATCAAGGTCAAGCGCGGCGTGGTCAAGGGCCGCGGCCCCAACCAGGCGCGCTACCTGCACGCCATCGCCACCCACGACATCAATTTCGGCGTCGGCCCGGCCGGCACCGGCAAGACGTATCTGGCCGTGGCCAGTGCGGTCGAAGCGCTGGAAGCCGGTCGCGCGGAACGTCTGCTGCTGGTCCGCCCGGCGGTCGAAGCCGGCGAGAAGCTGGGCTTTCTGCCCGGTGACCTGAGCCAGAAGGTCGACCCGTACCTGCGCCCGCTGTACGACGCACTGTACGAAATGCTGGGCTTCGACAAGGTCGCGCGCCTGATCGAGCGCAACGTCATCGAGATCGCACCACTGGCGTACATGCGCGGGCGCACGCTCAACGATTCCTACGTGATTCTGGACGAGGCGCAAAACACCACCGTCGAGCAGATGAAGATGTTCCTGACCCGCATCGGCTTCGGTTCGGTGGCGCTGATCAATGGCGACGTGACCCAGATCGACCTGCCGCACAACGCGCGCTCGGGTTTGCGCCACGCCATCGAAGTGTTGCGCGGCGTGGACGGCATCAGCTTCACGTTTTTCACTTCACGCGACGTGGTGCGGCACCCGCTGGTGGCGCGCATCGTGCGCGCCTACGAGGCCGAAGACAGCCGCCGTGCACAAGAAAAAAACGATCACTGACGCCATGCCGACAGCTGCCGATTCAGCCATCGTCCACGTGGGCTACAACCTGCCACGCCGCGGCTTGCCGGCAAGCGCCAGTTTTCGTCGCTGGGTCGCCGCCGCGCTGGAGGGTGCGGCACGCCGCGACGCCACGGAGTTGTCGATCGTGCTGGTCGATGCCGATGAAGGCCGCGAACTGAACCGCCAGTACCGCGACAAGGATTACGCCACCAACGTGCTGTCGTTTCCGGTCGAGTTGCCCGAGGGCATCGAGACACCACTGATCGGCGACCTGGTCATCTGCGCACCCGTGGTCGCACGCGAAGCCGGCGAGCAGGACAAGCCCGAGCGCAACCACTGGGCGCACATGACCGTGCACGGCGTCTTGCATTTGCTCGGCCACGACCACATCGTCGACAGCGAGGCCGAACGCATGGAAGCGCTGGAAACGCGCATCCTGGCCACGCTTGGCATCGCCGATCCATACGCGCCGCGTTTCGGATAGAATCGAATCACCCGCCCCATCCCGGGGCCGAGACAATCAAGGTATATGAACGAGGATCCTGGAAGTACCTCCGCCCTGGCGCACCGTTCCTGGTGGGATCGCCTGGGCCACGTTTTTTCCGGTGAACCGCGCACGCGCGACGAGCTTCTCGAAGAGCTGCGCAGCGCCCAGTCCAACGGACTGCTCACCGACGACACCATGGGCATGGTCGAGGGCGCCGTGCGCGTCACCGAGCTGGACGTCGACGACGTCATGGTGCCGCGCGTGCAGATGGTCATGCTATCGGCCAACGCGTCGATCAAGGACATTGTCGCCACCGTGGTCGAATCGGGCCACTCGCGCTTCCCCGTGCATGGCGACGACAAGGACGAAATCCTCGGCATCCTGCTGGCCAAGGACTTGCTCAAGTACTTCGGCGACGGTGAAAACTGCGACATCCGCAGCTTGTTGCGCCCGGCGGTGCTGATCCCCGAGTCCATGCGTCTGAACGTGTTGCTGGCCGAATTCCGCCTCAGCCACAACCACATGGCCCTGGTCGTGGACGAGTACGGCGGCGTCGCCGGCCTGGTCACGATCGAGGATGTGCTCGAGGAAATCGTCGGCGAGATCGACGACGAGCACGACGACGAGGAGCCGCCGGTGATGATGCAGCCGCTGGACGGTCGCGAGGGTTGGCTGATCAGCGCATTGACACCCATCGACGACTTCAACGAAGCCGCCGGCACGCGCTTTTCCGACGAGGAATTCGACACCATCGGCGGCCTCATCACGGCCGAGTTCGGGCACCTGCCCGAGGTCGGCGAAGAAACCGTCACCGGCCGGTATCTGTTCCATGTGCTCGAGGCCGACGACCGGCGCGTATTGCAGATGCGCGTGGAGCCCAAGGCGGAGTAACCGACTGCCCTTTCCTGTGCACGCGGTGAACACGATTGGCGCATCAGCCGTCTGGTCACCGCGCTTTCATGGCGCCACGCGTACATTGGGAGCGCACTTGATCACACACCCCGGGAGGTCCCGCCATGGAAATCGACCATACCTGCGCCAACCCTGCATGCGACTGCCAGGTCAAACATGCAGGCGAGTTCTGCAGCGACACGTGTCGCGAACATGGTGACAGCAACACGCTCGATCACTGCACCTGCGGACACGGTGACTGCGGAACATCCACGCCCGAAACGCGCGGCGTGCCCGATCAGGACGACTGACGCAACATCGCGACACGACGAATGCCGGTCACGCGGTGCGGCTGGCCGGCATCGCCGTATCGTGTGCGCCCGTGCGCGTCGTCAATGCACGCATAAAATCGTCACTCCAGCGTGCCAGATCCCGGCCACGCAACACGCTCATCAACGCGCCCCAACGGGCACGGCGTTCGTCCAGCGGCATGCGCATGGCCGTGCGAATGCCCGCCGCCACGTCGCCGACATCCAAGGGATTGACTTTTACCGCATCGGTCAGCTCGTCGGCGGCTCCGGCAAAACGCGACAGCACCAGAACACCGGGATCGGCAGGGTCCTGACAGGCAACGTATTCCTTGGCCGCAAGCGTCATCCCGTCGCGCAGCGGCGTCATCAGGCCGACGTCGGCCATGCGCAGGTAGCCGGCCAGCGCCGACTCGCGCAACTCGCGCTTGATGTAGCGTACGGGCGTCCAGTCAGCGCCGCCGTGGCGTCCGTTGACGTCGCTGATGTGACGGCTGATCTCGTCATCCAGTTTCACGCAACGCGGCATGTCGTAGCGCGCCGGTGGCGAAATTTGCAGCATCGAGAACGTTCCGGCCGTTTGCGGTGCTTGCTGCAGCAAATGATCGATCGCATGCAGTCGCTGACACACGCCGTTGGCGGGATTGGGTCGGTCGACACCGATCAGGAGCTTGTGGCTGCCGAGCTTGTCGCGAAAGCATCGATACATGTCGCGCTCGCCCGCTCGTTGCGCCACGCGCGCCATGTGTTCCACGTCGATACCGAATGGAAAGGTCGCCAACCGCACCGTGCGGTCACCGACCCGCAACCCGTCGGCCCCATCGAGCATGGCACCATGGAATGCAATCAGGTAATCACGCAACGCATGAAGGTCATGTGCGGTTTGCACGCCGACCAGATCGCACGCACCAAGACCACGAAAGGCCTCGTCGTGGCGCGGCAGCGATGCCAGCACGCTGGACGCCGGCACGGCATCATGCAAAAGCAGCCCGATGCGATGGGTGACGCCCATCGCACGCAGTTCGCCGGCCATGGGCAACAAGTGCAGACCGTTGATCCAGATCCGGTCGTTCGGCCGCAACTGCGTTTTCAGCAGACCCGCCAGCTGCGCGTTGATGCGCAACCATGCCGCCATTTCCTCGCGATCGAATCGCATGTCGTGAAGCCGGCTGTGCAGCAACGGATGCAGCGCACGGGCATGGAACCCGTTGTAAAACGCCTCGTGATCGGCCCGGTCGAAATCGAATGCGGCGCAATCGAAGCCGGCGCGCGGATCGGGCCGCGTATCCAGGATCGGTGTCGTGGCAATCTTTCCGCTCCACCCGAACCACAGCCCGCCATGCATGGCGAGAACGCTGCGCAGCACCGTCGCCAGGCGCCCGCATGACGCATCGTCGCGGCGCAGGATGCGGTTGGACACCATCACCAGACGACCGTCGTCTGCCGCCGGGCGCGGCTTTCGATGATGAACGCGGGCGCAATCGCTCGAAGCTGCGCGAGTCGACCGGGTCGATGTGTCGGAAAATGCATGCTTGGTCTGGATCATGGTGTCGAGCATGGCACCGCAAACCTGTATGCAGCATGGTTCGCTCGCGCATGCATGACGTGACGTAAGGCACCGGGACAGTTAGCTAACGGGTGGCTAAACACATCACACCGGAGGCTCGCCCCGTTTACTCGCGATAAACCCGCAGGGGTGGACAGTGAAGACACACCCACATGGGAACGGCAACATGTGTTTGCCTTCCGGAGACGAGACCGCATGAACGAAGATCGCATCAAGGGCAACTGGAAGCAGTTGTCGGGCAAGCTCAAGGAACGCTGGGGCGACCTCACCGACGACGACCTGAAAAAGGCCGACGGCAACCGCGAGTATCTCGTGGGAAAACTGCAGGAGCGCTACGGCATCGCCAAGGATGAAGCCGAACGTGAAGTGTCCGCGTTCGAGCGCAACCTGCACTGATCTGCGAGGGCACCGGGCAAGGACGCCCTTTGTCCGCGAACACTCCAGGCCTGCGCGAAACCGCCGGCGTGCACCGAACCAGTGAAGCGCAGGCCCGGAAACAACCCGTCCGGACCCGGTGATGTCAAAAAAATGGATCTCTCGCATCGCGCTGCTGGTGCTGGGGGCCGTGCTCATGTACGTGATCGGCATGGCCTGGCTCAACATGCGCGTCCCGGACACCGGCGTCGAGCACTTGGTCGGCCATGTCGGCGCGGTGGAAAGCCCGCAATTCGAGCGCGAGGCAGCCGCCCTGCTCGGCTCGCAAGTGATCAGCGGCAACACGGTTCAGGACTACCAGAACGGTGCCAACTTCTTCCCCCCGATGCTGGCCGACATCCGTTCGGCGCAAGTGAGCATCAACCTCGAAAGCTATATTTTTCGCGACAGCCACATCGGCATGCGCTTCGCCAAGGCATTGGCCGAGCGCGCCCGCGCCGGCGTCAAGGTGCATGTGCTGGTCGACTGGATCGGTTCGTTTGACAGCGACAAGGTCGCCAGGCGGCTGCGTGCCGCAGGCGTGAAATTTCGCTATTTCCGCCCGCTGCGCTGGCGCACGCTCGACCGCCTCAACAATCGCAGCCATCGCAAGTTGATGATCGTCGACGGGCGTATCGGCTGGACCGGCGGCTTCGGGATCGACGACATATGGACCGGCCATGCCGACAGCGGTGATGTCAAACGCGACATGATGTTCCGCATCCGCGGGCCGGTCGTCGCGCGCATGCAGGGACTGTTCGGCAACGACTGGACCACGGCCACCGGCAACCTGCTGGCCGGCGCCGACTACTACCCGTCGCTGCATGAACAGGGGCACGTGACCGTGCAATTGCAAGCCAGTGCGCCGCGCGGTGGGCGGCGCAACGTGGAACTGATGTTCCTTCTCGCCATCCGCGGTGCACGTTCCAGCATTGATCTGGAATCGGCGTACTTCGTGCCCGACCCGCTGATGCGCACAGCGCTCCTGGATGCGTTGTCGCGCGGCGTGCGCGTGCGCATCATCGTCCCGGGACATTTTCTCGACAGCGGCATCACCCTGCACGCATCACAAGCAACCTGGGGCGATTACCTCGCCGCCGGCGCGAAGATCTACCGTTTTCAGCCATCCATGCTGCACAGCAAGTTGATGATCGTCGACGACTATCTGGTCATCGGCGGATCGTCCAATTTCGATTACCGCTCGTTCAACCTCAATGACGAAGCGGACGTGATGATCTACAACCGCCACTTTGCGCGCCACATGGACGCGGTATACAACCACGACATCGCGCAATCGCGCCGGGTGTCGTTGTCGGAATGGCAAGACCGGTCATGGACGCACAAGTTTGTCGACGACTTCTGGTGGCTGTTCTCGCCGCAATTGTGAATGCGCACGAAGCGCCAGCATGAACGCCATATCAACGCCCTGAATGCATGCCATCGAACAACAGGCAAATTGATGCCCGATTCAGTCCTGCCGGTCCACGCTTTGTGCATTGGTGACGGAAAGCCGACCCGAGCCAGCCGTGTCCCGGCATACCGCCTTGCATGGTCGTCGCATCGTTCGCGACCTTCGGCTTGTCCGATTAAAGGAGGACATCATGCAACCCAGAATACTGACTCTCGCCATCGCATCCGGCCTGGTCGCGGGCATGTTCACACTGACCCCGACCGCGCATGCCGCTGCCTCGGCTGCATATGGTGCCGGCAACACCTCGTCACGTGTCGCCGCGGCAACGGCCATGTCGTCGCCGGCGATGCAAGACGATTCCGACGCCATGCAGGACACCGGCGACTCGGAGTTCAAGCCCAACGACACCATCAGCTGCGAAATGGACTACACCCTGACCGGATGGTCGGTGTTCTACAAATCGGCCAGCGGCAACGGCACGGTCAAATGCAGCAACGGCAAGACCATGAAAGTGGTGCTGAACGTCACCGGTGGTGGACTCACCGTGGGCCATTATCAGGTCAACGACGGCCATGGCGATTTCACCGCCGTCAGCCGCATCAACCAGGTGCTTGGCGACTACGCCATGGCCACGGCACATGCCGGCGCGGCAAAGAGCTCGCGCGCCATGGTGCTGACCAACGGTGACACGTCGCTTACCCTCACCGGTACCGGCAACGGCTGGAACATCGGCGCCGGCTTTGCCTCGTTCTCGATCAAGCGCGCGTCGGCCGCCGGAATGAACGACTGACCGCACCGGGACCGTTGATGCCTTGCGGCATTACCTATTCGCGGCTTCCGCCGCTCCTACGAACGCTTCGAACGAGCGGCTTCCGCCAATCCTGCAAACGCAACGCACTGTAGGAGCGGCGGAAGCCGCGATAGCGCACACGCACACGGTCAGCACCACGCGCTGCCAACTGCATCACGCTCCACCCACGCGCCAACGCCGTCATACCGCAACGCGGTGCCCGCGAGCATCCTTGTGGAACCCGAATACGCAGTAGGCGACAAACAGCCCGACAGCGACCGTGGTCAGCACCAGGAACACGATCGGAATGTCGATCACGGTGCTCATGTGCAGCAGGCTCATCGCCAAAGTCGCCAGCGCGGCCACCCCCATGCGGATGAAACCCAGCATCGATGATGCCGATCCGGCGGTCTGCTTGAACGGCGCCAGCGCGTGCGCGGTCGTCACCGGAACCACCAGCCCAACGCCGATGAAGGCCGTGCCGATCGGCGCCAGATACATGGCCAGCGTGCCATCCTTGCCCGGCCCCATTGCCACCAGCAACAAGGCCACCGACGACAACGCCAGCAGCGTCATGCCGCCACCGACGATCCACAGATGCGAGATGCGAGGCGTCAGCCAGGCGCAGGTTGCCGCGCCGATCACGAAGGCCACCAGAATGCCGATGGCGACAATGACGATGCCGGTGCTGCCGCGATCGAGCACATCGAGCACCAGGTCCGGCGCACCGATCAGTGCGGTATAGACCACGCCGATGCACAACCCTCCGAGCAACGCGTTGAACAGGAACTGCGGCATGACCAGCGTGCGACGGTAATTGCCCCACAAGCGCGACGCTTGCAGTGCACGATGATTCAGGCGCAGGTTGGTTTCGGGCATGTATCGCCACACCAGCCAGAACAGTGTCACCGCCAGCAGCGCCAACACCGCGAAGTTGCCATGCCAGCCAATGGGCGTGCGTTGCACATAGGTGCCGGCGACGGGGCCGATCGCCGGTGCCAGCGCAAAAGCGGCGTTGATCTTGGCGTACACGCGTTGGCGCTTGTCCGCCGAAAACGCGTCGCGCACCGCGGCATCGGCAATCACGCCGCCGGCACAGGCGCCAACGCCCTGCACCAGGCGTCCGACGATCAGCGGTTCGATGGAAAAGCTCAACATGCACAACAACGAGCCGACAATCAGTATGCCGGTGCCGACAAGGATCAATGGCCGCCGTCCGTAGCGATCGGACATCGGACCGTAGACCAGCTGGCTGACCGCCGAGCCGATCAGGTACGACGTCATGGTGAACTGCACCATGTCGTAATTGGCATGCAACGCCTGCGCGATGGACGGGAGCGCCGGCGTGTACTCGGTGTCGCCGAATGGCCCGACAGCCATCATGAACGCCAACAGCGCCAGTGCCGGCTTCGGCACCTGCGAGCGTGACCCGCGCGCGTTCAATGCCATGCTCCGCGCATGCACGTGAGGCGCGCGGCACTCGTGCTCGTAGATTGCAAAAGGCATTCGCTGGCAGGTTCGAACAAGTCGGGATTCATCGTTGG
Organism: Oleiagrimonas sp.; assembly: GCA_035690885.1. GTDB lineage: Bacteria > Pseudomonadota > Gammaproteobacteria > Xanthomonadales > Rhodanobacteraceae > Oleiagrimonas. The sequence continues at coordinate 22,884 of DASSKC010000014.1, forward strand.
CTGGCTATATTCCGTGCATGGGCAATTCCACCGTATCGTCTGCGGGTACAACCTTGCATGACTGGTTCCTGCGCGATGTGGAGGAACCCCTGGCGCATGCCGTGGGCGGCACCGCGCGGCTGAAAGTGATCACCCTGCTGGCATGCGTGCTCGCACTCGACGCCGCCGACAAGGCCACGGTCGGTGCCGTCGCCGCGCAGCTCGAGCAGGCATTGCACATCAGCAACGTGGAGATCGGCTGGCTGGTCACCGCGTCCACCGCGGTCGGCGCCGTGGTCACGCTGCCGTTTGGCGCACTGGCCGACCGCATGCCGCGCAATCGGCTGCTGGTCATTGCGATCCTCGTGTGGTCGGTGATGATGGCCGTCGGCGGTGCGGCGACGTCCTACTGGATGCTTCTGTTGAGTCGCCTGGCACTGGGCGCCGTGGTCGCGGCCGCCGCGCCTTCGGTGATGTCGCTGATCGGCGATTTTTTTCGGCCCGGCGAACGCGGGCGCATTCTCGGCTACACGCTGGCCGGCGAACTGGTGGGCGTGGCATTCGGGTTTCTGATCTCCGGCAACGTCGCCGCCGTGTTGTCGTGGCGGGCGTCGTTCTGGGTGTTGGCCGCCGTGGGCTTCGTGCTGGCCGGTGTCATCTGGAAGCTGCTTCCCGAACCGGCGCGAGGTGGTCACGGCATCGTGCCGATCGGTACCACCGACATTCCCGACAGCGGCAACACCGATCGCGAACGCGAGCGCGACGAACCGGCTGACTACGACTACGACACATCCGAAGCCGACATCGAACAAGAGGTCGACGCGCACGACATCGACGCACACCGGTCACAGGTCTTGCGCGACGGGGCGCGCGACATGTCACTGTGGCAGGCGGTCCGTTACGTGCTCTCCAACCGCACCTACCGCACCTTGATTCTGGTGTCGTCGCTCCGCTACTTCTACTTCACCGGCGTGCGCACGTTCGCCATCGTGTTCATGCGCCATCGTTTCGATCTGGAGCAGGCGGTAGCCAGCAGCCTGTCGGTCGGGATCGGACTGGGCGCCATCGTCGGCGTGCTGCTGGCCGGTCGCATCGGCGATGCCTTGATTGCACGCGGTCGCCTCAATGGCCGCGTGTTGATCGGTGCGGTGGCCTACCTGCTGGCCGCCGCGGCATTCCTGCCGGGACTGCTGAGCGGTTCGCTGTGGGTCACTGGCGGCCTGTTCTTCGTCGCCGCTGCCGGAATCGGTGGTGCCAATCCGGCCGTGGATTCGGCGCGGCTGGACATCATGTATTCGGGTTTGTGGGGGCGTGCCGAGGGTGTGCGTGCGACCGCGCGCTTCGCACTGGAAGCCATCGCGCCGCCACTGTTCGGTTACGTGTCCTCATGGTTCGACCACGACAACGGCAACGCATTGGCCGAAGCGGGCGCTCACAGCGCATCCAGCGGCGGCGGCCTGGGCCAGGCGTTCCTGATCATGCTGGTTGCGCTGGTCGCCGCCGGGTTGCTGCTGTTGTTGCGCGGATCGAAAACCTACTTGCGCGACGTCGCCACCGCAGTGGCCTCCGAGCGCGCCAGCAGCAGACGCAAGCACGGTGCACGCAACGACTGAGCGACCGCGCTCGCGACAACAAGCCGGACGCCTTGCTTACGCGTCGACGTCCTGGTCTTCCGTCAACGTCTTGATGATGGCGCTGCAAAACGCATCGAGATCATCGGGCGTACGGCTGGTTATCAGACCGCGATCAACGACGACTTCCTCGTCGACCCAGTGCGCGCCGGCGTTCTGCAGATCCTGGCGAATGCTCGGCACCGATGTCATGCGCCGATCTTTCACCACGCCGGCGTTGATCAGCACCCACGGTCCGTGACACACCGCCGCCACCGGCTTGCATGCGTCGAAAAACGCGCGGGTGAAATCAAGGATGTCGGAATCGGTGCGCAGCTCGTCGGGGTTGAACAATCCACCGGGAATGACCAGCGCGTCGTAATCGATGCAATCGACGTCGCGGATCACTGCGTCGACTTCGACCAGCTGGCCTTTGTCACGATGCCGGAATCCTTGGATGGGATGCTTTCTGGGTGCGATCACGTCGACCCTTGCACCTGCGTCGCGCAGCACATCGCGCGGTGTTTCCAGTTCGGACTGTTCGATCCCGTCGGTGGCAATGATGGCGATGCAGCGACCCTTGATTGGTTTGGACATGGTGATGTTCTCCTGTAGTGAGCGATGAACGTTTGGCTGCAGGCAACCGGGGTGTCTGCGAACGATCAGTTTCCGCGGCGTCGGCGACCATGTCGGACCACGCCACACGCGGCCGCCACGGCCACCACACCGGCGGCAGCGGCGACGATGCCGCGATGGGTATCCGCCCACAGCTGCACGCTGTAACGGCGTGAGCGACTGTCGAAGCGGCCATGCGTGCCGTAGTCGGCCTGCACCGCGTGCTGCAGATTGTCGGGCCGGTCATCGGGTATGTCGCGTTCGCCTTTCTGGCTCTGATAAGCGCTTTTGGCCAACACGCGATCGGCCAACCAAGGGGCAAGTTTGTTGCCATAAATGGCCTTGACGGCGGGGAAGCCGACGCACAGTTCACGCCGCCGATGCCGCGCGGCCCAGTGGATGCCGCGCGCCGCCACTTCCGGCTGGTAAATCGGCGGCACCGGTTGCGGACGTTTGGCCAAGTGCGTGCGCGCCCATTCGAACTGCGGCGTGTTGAATGCGGACAACTGCACCATGGTGACGTGAATGGCGCTTTTTTCGTGCATCAGTTCCACACGCAACGCATCGGTGAATCCACGGATCGCGAACTTGGCGCCGCAATAAGCGGCCTGCAGGGGCACGGCGCGATAAGCCAGTGCGGAGCCCACCTGCACGATGGTGCCGCGATTGCGCTCGCGCATGCGTTTGAGCGCGGCCATGGTGCCGTGCACCGCGCCCAGATAGGTCACTTCCGTAGCGCGTCGGAACTCGGCCGCGGGGATGTCGTGAACCGGTGCGAACACGGTGGCCATGGCCGCGTTGATCCACACGTCGATGGGACCAAGTTCGTTTTCGATGCGCGAAGCGGCGGCCTCCACCTGCTCGGCGTCGGATACATCCACACCGATGGCGAGCGCGTGTCCGCCCAATTGGCGAACCTCTGCAGCCGCGCCCTCGAGCGCTGCATTGTCGCGCGCCAGCAGTGCGACGCTGGCGCCGTCGCGAGCGAATGCCTGCGCGGTGGCGCGGCCGACACCGGCCGATGCGCCGGTGATGACCACGACCTGTTTGTTTTTCATGAGACTCTCCGGTTTGTTTGATGAGGGTGTCGTGCATTTCACGATGCAGCAGCGTCAGCCGGCATCGACGTGCACTTCGTAATCGGTGACGTCCGCGGCTTTCAATTCCAGGCCGAGACCGGGTCGGTCGCGATCGACACGCAACGCACCGCAACGCAATGCGGGCAGCCCGTCGAAGAGCATCGACTCGATGCGTGTGTGGTCGTGGAAGTATTCGATGTTGATCACGTTGTCGAGCGCGCTGCACACATGCGCGTGCAACGCCGGCGCGCAATGCGCGGAAACCGGAACGCCGTGCGCATGCGCCAGCGAGGCCGCGCGCATGAAGCCGGTAAAGCCGCCGCAGCGGGTCGTGTCGACTTGCAGCACGTCGACCGCACCGGCGTCGAGCATGCGCCGGAAATACCAGTCGTCCCAACCGTACTCGCCGGCGGCCAGCGCCATCGGCGCGGGCAAACGTGCGCGCAACCAGGCCAGGTTTTCCAGGTCGTCGGAGGACACCGGCTCTTCGTACCAGCGCACATCGTCATCGGCAAAACGCTCGGCTTGCGCCAACGCCTGACGCGGCGTGTACGCGCCATTGGCATCAACCATCAGCGCCGCGCCAGCGCCAATGGCCGTCTTTGCCGCGTGCACGCGCGCGGGATCCTTTGCCGGGTGCGTACCGACTTTCATCTTGACCCGGTGGATGCCTTTCGCGGCCCAGCCGCCAAGCTGCTTTTGCAGGCGTTCGACATCGTAGGTGGTGAAACCGCCACTGCCGTACACCGGCACGCTCGCGCGCGCCGCACCCATCAAATCGACCACGCTGACGTCGTGCAGACGCGCCTTGAGGTCCCACAGCGCGTGATCGAGCGCGGCAATCGCCATCAGTCCCACACCCGGCCGGCCAATGTTGCGCAGCGCCCGGTTCATGTGCTCCCAGGCACCGGGGATGTCATCGGGATCACGATCCATGAGGCAGCCGCACAACGGCCCCTTGATCAACGCGGCGATGGCACGATGGCCATAGGTGTAGCCGATGCCGATGGCGTCACCGGCATACACCTGTGCGGTCACGATGGTGGTGCTGTCCCAGGCGATGGTGCCGTCGGCTTCCGGCGCGTCGGTGGGGATGGTCCAGGCCTTGGCTTCAACGCGCCCGATCGGCGGCAACGACGTTCTCACGACTCGTCCTTGTCATCGTCATCGTCCTTGCTGCCACCGGGCATGACACCGGCCAGAACCTGGCGCGCGCTCTGCTTGATGATGCCGGCTTCGCGCGGATCGCCCTGCTTCAGCGTCGACATGTAGGACTTGGCCTGTTGCAACGTGATGTGCGGCGGCAACGGTGGCACGTCGGGGTCGGTGATGAACTCGACCACGGTCGGTCGATCGGCGGCAAATGCGGCCTCCCACGCACCATCGATCTGCTCCGGGTCGTCGACGCGAATGCCCTTCAGGCCCAGCAGTTCGGCGTAACGGGCGTAGGGGAAATCCTCGACGTCCTGCGCGGGCTCGAACTTGGGATCGCCCTCCATGACCCGCTCTTCCCACGTGACCTGGTTGAGATCGTTGTTGTGCAGCACCAACACCACGAAACAGGGGCTGTCCCACTGCTCCCAATACTGCTTGACCGTGATCAGCTCGGCATTGCCGTTCATCTGCATGGCACCGTCGCCGATCATCGCGACGACCGGTCGATCGGGGTACATCGTCTTGGCCGCGATGGCATAGGGCATGCCGCTGCCCATGGTGGCCAACTTGCCCGACAGCGAACCTTTCATGCCGCGCCGCATCTTGATCTGGCGGGCGTACCAGTTGGTGTGCGAGCCGCAGTCGCCGCACAAGATGGTGTTGTCGGGCAGGCGTGGCGACAACTCGGCGAACACCCGCTGCGGATTGATCGGCTTGGCCGGCTCGGCGGCCTTGTCGGCGAGTGTGTTCCACCACTTCTCGACGTTGCTTTCGATCTCCTTGCGCCAAGAGTCGTCATCACGCGATTCGAGCAACGGCAACAGCTCCTTGAGCACCGCGGCGGAATCGCCGATCAGGTTGACCTCGGTGGGGTAGCGAATGGACGTGTTGCGTGGCGACAAGTCGATCTGCACCGCGCGCACCTTGCCGTCCTCCGGCAGAAACTCCACATACGGAAATGTGGTGCCGACCATCAGCAAGGTGTCGCACCCGGTCATCAGCTCCCAGCTCGGCTTGGTGCCCAGCAGCCCGATCGTGCCGGTGACGAACGACACATCGTCCGGCACCGCGGCCTTGCCGAGCAGCGCCTTGGCGACGCCCGCGCCGAGTTTTTCCGCAACATCCAGCACTTCGTCGGTCGCGCCAAGCGCGCCGGCGCCGACCAGCATGGCCACCTTCTTGCCGGCATTCAACACCTCGGCGGCGCGCTTGAGATCGTCCTCATCGGGCAGCACGCGCGGACGCGAATACCCCACGCCGGAATAGACATTGCCGTGCGCGCGCGGGGGACTGGGTACGGCGTCCATGTCCTGCAGATCATTGGGCACGATCACGGTGGCAACGCAACGCTCGGACTTGGCAATGCGAATCGCGCGATCGAACACGTGACGCACCTGCGCCGGCGCCATCAGGGTTTCGACATATCCGCTGACATCCTTGAACAGGTTCTGCAGGTCCACTTCCTGTTGATAATCGCTGCCCAGCGAAGTACGCGCTTGTTGTCCGACCACGGCGAGCACGGGCATGTGATCCATTTTCGCGTCATACAGTCCATTCAACAAATGAATGGCTCCAGGGCCGGAGGTGGCAAAACATACCCCGACTTCACCGGTGAATTTGGCGTGTGCACAAGCCATGAACGCGGCCATTTCCTCATGTCGAACACGTGTGTAATTGAATCGATCCGGAACGCGACCCATCGCTCCCATCAGACCGTTTATGCCATCACCGGGAAAGCCGTAAATCTGCCGGATGTCCCAGTCAGTAAGTCGCTGCAAAATGAAATCGCCGACCGTATTGCTCATGTGATGTGTGCTCCAGTGCAGCCCCTGTCGATGAAAGTGACCTCCGGCGTGCGCATGTCGAAGGATCACCACCGTGCGCTCGGAAGCGTTAGGCTGCGCTGAAGTTTGCCGCTGCAAGCATTCGCGATTCAGTCCGGGTTTCCATACGTGCGCCAGCGCCAAGATGCGAACCTGAACACAGCCCACACCGCAATGGCCGATTACCGCAGCATTCAGCGCAGGCTGCATGTGGGTGTGCGCACCATGCAAGACGTAAATCACCCGGAAACCGACATGGGCGACAGACATGGAGGCCGGCTTGCATCGTTCCCCGACATCGGAGACAACCATGCTTTATTACGCAGTGATCTTCCTCATCGTGGCGATTATTGCCGCCGTGCTCGGTTTTGGTGTCATTGCCGGCACCGCCGGTTTGATTGCCAAGATCCTGTTTGTCGTTTTCCTGATCCTGTTCATCATCTCGCTGGTGCGCGGGCGCGGCCGCGGTCGACGCTGATCGATCGTCTTTGCCGACCAGGCACCACGCAGACACTCTCGCCAACCCGGAGGACTTCCCAATGGCTGACCACAAGCCGAACGAAACAAACGATCCAACCCTGCACGCCGCATCCGGACACGGCGACACGCATCGAACCGCATCCGAGCGCATCGACAAAGGCGCCGAGCGCGTCAAGAAGGCCACCTCCAGCGCTGTCGACAGCACTCACGAGGCGGTCGATCACGCCGCCGACCGCGTCGAGCACGGCGTGCACAGTGGCACCGACAAAGCCGCTGACGCGGCCAAGTACGCTGCCGAACATGGCGGCGAGAAATGGGATGGTGCGGTGGAATACGCCGGCGACTTCATGGACAAGGCGCGCGACTACGTGCGTGAAAAGCCGGCCCAATCGCTGGTGATGGCGGTCGCCGCCGGCTGGCTCGTCGGGCGTTTGATGCGTCGCTCATAATCGCTTTGCCCAGGGGACGAATCAATGATCGAGGACGAATACGCCACGGACGAACGTGCCGCATCCGAAGCCCCCACCCCTCCGCGATGGCTGCAGGACCTGGGCGAAGCCGCGGCCGCGCTGCGCGAGCTGGCACAAGCGCAGTGGCAACTTGTCGAAGCCGAGCTGCGTCTGGCGCGCTCGGCGGCGCGAACCTTGATGGTCGTGTCGGTGCTGGTTGTGGTGTTTGCCGTGGCCTTGGGCTTGACCGTACTGGGACTGCTGGGATTTGCGCTGTCGCTGTGGCTCGGTTCATGGCTATGGGCGTTGCTGGTGCTGGCCGGCCTGCTCGTGCTCGGCCTGGGCTGCAGCGTCGCGTTGGGGCGACGCTGCCTGCACTGGCTTAGCCTTCCGGACACGCGCACGCAATGGCGTGCGTTCACCAGCCAGGCAGGCGCGAGCACATCAGCCAAGCGGCAATCCAGGCCGCAGCAAAGCGATCAGGAGGCATCGGTCGATGAAACTACGTCGCAGGATATCTGAGGTGCGCGCGGCCAAAGCGCGCGCCGCATTGGCGGGTGCGCGCATGGGAGCGTCCGTGAATGCGCTTGAGGCATGGCCGCAAAAATGGCCGCTGGCATGCACCGGGATCGCGGCCGGTGTGGGCCTGGAATGGGGGCGACAGACACTGCATCCGTGGCGAGCCTCGGGCATGATCCGACTGGTGTCGACGCAGGTGTTGCCGTGGGCGGCGCAGCTCGCGGCCATGGCGCGAGGTGATCCAACATGAGCGCCAACCCCACGTTTGGCGCCACGAACCGTGATCTCGTGCGGTCCGATGACATGCGCGATGCGACGCGTTGCAACACGAGCGATGTATCGGGAGCATGAAGGTGTCACGGATCATGGCGGCATGGCGGCATTGGGTTGGAAAGGCATCAAATGCACGCTACGCGCTGTTCGGCGCGGCGCTGCTTTTGTCCGGGTGCAGCGGAGCGCCTCATTTCAGTTTCCTTGACCCGCAGGGGCCGGTAGCCAATGCCGAGCGCTGGCACTTTTACATCGTGCTGGGGATCATGGCCGTACTCGTCGCTGCCCCGATCTTTCTGGTCATGCCGTTCGTGCTGTGGCGTTATCGCTACGGCAACAAGCGTGCCCGCTACGCGCCGAAGTGGAAATTTTCGCGCCTCATCGAGATCTTCACCTGGGCCGGGCCGGTGATCATTGTCTGCATCCTCGGCTTTTTCGTCTGGCGTGACGCGCACCGGCTCGATCCGTACAAACCCTTGCCCTCCGATCAACCGGCGCTGCAGGTACAGGTGATCGGCTATGACTGGAAGTGGTTGTTCATCTACCCGAAGCTGGGTATTGCCACCATCGGCACGCTGGGCATGCCCGCGGGGCGCCCGGTGTCCATGCATCTCACGTCGGCGACCGTCATGCAGTCGTTTTTCATTCCCTCGCTGGGCAGCCAGATCTATGCCATGGGAGGAATGGTCACCCAGCTCAACCTCGAAGCAAGCCGGCCGGGAACGTTCCTGGGCGAGAACACCATGTACAGCGGCAAGGGCTTCCACAAGCAGAAGTTCACTGCCGTGGCATTGGCACCCGATGACTTCAAGGCGTGGGTCAAAAAAGTCAGGAACACCGGCATGACGCTCGATGGCGACGTGCTCAAGACCATTGCCGAGCGCGGCACGCTGGCCCAGTTGATCACCGATCTGCCACCGGCCGCCAGCCATGACGGCAGCGTGTACCTGACCGGCGTGACACCGACACTGTTCCGCGCCGTGGTCAAGTCCACGATGCGTGGCACACGGGTCGTGCCCGGCAACGGCTCGACGCCAGCACACGCGACAACCACACGACCGTCACTGACGAAGACCCGGGGCAAGCCATGAGCGCGATCGACATCATCGAACATCCACTGGGACGGTTGAGTCTGGAATCGCTGCCGTTCTACAAGATGTCGCAAGACCCCACCTTGCAGAACCTCATCAATGGCAGCATCGCGGGCACGGCGGCATTGATTGCCGTGGGCGGTGCCGTCATCGTTGCGGGGCTGATCACCTATTTTCACGGTTGGCGCACGTTGTGGTCGGACTGGCTGACCAGCACCGACCACAAGAAGATCGGCATCATGTACGTGGTGATCGCCTTCGTGATGATGGCACGTGCACTGATCGAGGCAATGCTGATGCGCGCCCAGCAGGCCTGGGGGCTGGGTGGCGGCTTCCTGTCGCCGGATCATTTCGCGGAACTGTTCTCGACCCACGGCACGATCATGATCTTCTTCATGGCGATGCCGTTCTTGACCGGCCTGATCAACTACGTGATGCCGATGCAGATCGGTGCGCGCGACGTGTCGTTTCCGACCCTCAATTCCGTCAGCCTGGGTCTGACCGCCGCCGGCGCGGCACTGATCATGGTGTCGCTGGTGCTGGGTTCGTTCTCCACCGGTGGCTGGTTCGGCTATCCGCCCTACACCGAGATGGCCTACAGCCCCGGCGTCGGCGTCGATTACTGGATCTGGGCGCTGTCGCTGTCGTCGTTGGGTTCGACGTTCACCGGCATCAATTTCGCCGTGACCATCTACAAGGAACGCGCGCCCGGCATGAAGTTGATGCGCATGCCGCTGTTCACCTGGACCGCGTTGTGCGCTGCGATCCTGATGATTTTCGCCATGCCGCCGCTGACCGTGGCCACGGCGCAACTGGCACTGGACCGCTACCTGGGCTTCCACTATTTCACCAATGCGTTGGGCGGCGACCCGATGCATTTCGTCAACCTGTTCTGGATGTTCGGCCACCCGGAGGTATACATCATCATCCTGCCGGCCTGGGGGGTGTACTCGGAAGTCATCTCCACCTACTCGGGCAAGGCGCTGTTCGGTTACCGATCGCTGGTGTGGGCGACGATGGCCATCTCGGTGCTTTCGTTCACGGTCTGGCTGCATCACTTTTTCACCATGGGCCAGAACGCCAACATCAACGCGGTGTTCGGCATCGCCTCGATGCTGATCGGCATCCCTACCGGGGTGAAGATCTACGACTGGATATGGACCATGGTTCGCGGGCGTGTGCGCATGACCACGCCGATGGTGTACTCGATCGGTTTCATCCTGCTGTTCGTGCTCGGTGGCATGACCGGCATCCTTCTGGCCAATCCGAGCATCGACTACCAGGTGCACAACACCGTGTTCCTGGTCGCGCATTTCCACAATGTCGCGGTGCCGGGCGTGCTGTTCGGCATGCTGGCCGGCTATCACTTCTGGTTTCCCAAGGCGTTCGGTTTTCGGCTCAACGAGCGCTGGGGCATCTTCTCGGCGCTGTGCTGGATCATTGGTTTCATGCTGGCATTCTTCCCGCTGTACGTGCTCGGCATCATGGGTCTGCCGCGGCGCTCGGCCGGCTATCAACAGGCCGCCTATGTGCCGCTGGAAATGGTGGCTTTCGCCGGTGCGTTGGTGATCGGCGTGGCCTTGCTGGCGTTGGTGATCCAGTTGTTGGTGTCGATCCGCGATCGCGAACAAAACCGCTCGCCGGTGGGCGATCCGTGGGACGGTCGCAGCCTGGAGTGGTCGACCGCATCACCACCGCCGGAGCATAACTTTCCGGTGATTCCCGAAGTCACCAACCTCGATGCCTTCACGGTTGCCAAGGAATGCGGCGAGGCTTACCAGGAACCCGACGAGTACGTGGACATCACCATGCCAAGGAACAGCATTCTCGGCCCGGTGCTCGGCATCTTCGGTTTCGTGCTCGCGTTCGCCCTGGTGTGGCGCATCTGGTGGCTGGTGATCCTGGCCACGCTGGCCACCTTCGTGACGATCATCGTGCGCGGCTTCGCCCGCGACCTCACCGAAACCGTGTCTGCCGACGACGCGCGACGCGAGCATCAACGCCTGCTCGAACGGGTGCGCATCAGCCCGGCGATCTCGCGTGACGACGAACGCGCGCCGGTCAATGTGGGCCTGGCCAAACAGGGCCCGGCGAAGGTGGTGTCATGAGTCGCAACTATCAAAACTTCCAGTACCCGGGCTTGAACCTCGGCAGCGCACACCCCGAAGCGCACAAGGCCGCCGAATCGATGATGTTCGGTTTCTGGGTGTTCCTGATGAGCGACGCCATCTTGTTCGGGATGGTGTTTGCCACCTACGTCACCCAGTTGCACGCGACCGCCGGCGGGCCCGGGCCGCAAGACCTGTACGACATCAAGAGCGTGTTCATCGAGACGATGCTGTTGCTCGCCAGCAGTTTCACCTTCGGCATGGCTTCGCTGTCGATGAAGTACGAGCACGGCAAGGCGCAGCTGATCGGGTGGCTGACGATCACCTTGCTGCTGGGTCTGGCCTTCCTCGGTTTCGAGGTGCACGACTTTCTGTCCATGATCGACAAGGGCGGCGCGCCCGAACGCAGCGGATTCGCGTCCGCGTTCTTTGATCTGGTGCCGCTGCACGGCCTGCACGTCACTGCCGGCTGCATCTGGCTGCTCGGCCTGGTCGGACAGATGCTTCGTTACGGGCTCGATACCCGGACCAAGCTCGGCGTCATGCGTCTGGCGCTGTTCTGGCATTTCCTGGACATTGTCTGGATCGCGATTTTCTCGGTGGTTTACCTGGCGGGGCTGGCATGAACGAGGCAACGCACGACAGCACGGAACAAACCGACCGCAAGCGCGAGGAGCGGCGCGAGTTCCATTCCTATGTTTGGGGTGTCGGCCTCGCGCTGATCCTGACCTTGGTGCCGTTCGCACTGGTGGCGTGGACGGACATCGCACGGCAGACGCTGTACATCGTCATCGGCGTGCTGGCGCTGGTGCAGATGGTCGTGCATTTCCGCTTCTTCCTGCACCTGGGCTTGCGTCGCAAGCGCGAAGACCTGCACCTGATCCTGTTCTCGGCACTGCTGCTGGTCATCCTCGTGGCCGGCACCATATGGATCATGACCAACCTGAGCGTGCGCATGGCGTTGCCGATGATGCCGTGATGCAGCGCAGCTGCCGGCCATCAACCCTCACCGCAAAGTTTTCAAGCCACTTCACGTCGTTCCGGCCCCATGCGGCGTTATGATCGGTCCTGTTTGATCGTGAGCCTTCAGCGACATGCGGCAAGTCAATGCACGGGTTCACGCCATGCCGACAAGGATCCGCTTTGAACCTGACCGTCCGCCATCTGCTCTGCGTCGGCCTCCTGCTCACGAGCATGTTGCCGTGGATGCCCCGCGCCCACGCCGGCATCGTCAACGCGCCGGGCGCGAACCTGGAAATATCGCTGGTCACTTACGGCCCCGGCGCCATCTACTGGGAGCGCTTCGGCCACGATGCCATCGAGATCCGCGACCGTGTCAGTGGCCAGGCGGTGACATTCAATTACGGCGTGTTCGATTTCAGCCAGAAGGATTTCCTGCTCAATTTCGCGCGCGGCATCATGCGCTACAGCATCGACGCCGAGCCGGCGCGCGCCGAGATCAACTACTACAAGCGCGCCGGCCGTTTCGTGCATCGCCAACGCCTGGCATTCACGCCAGAACAAGCCGATGCGCTGCGCGACTATCTGCTGTGGAACCTGCAGCCGGGCAACCGCCTGTACCGCTACGACTACTACATCCGCAACTGCGCCACGCGTGTGCGCGATGCGCTCGATCAGGCCCTGGGTGGCGCCATCAAGGCGCAACTGCAACAGCCCTCCGACGGCATCACCTATCGCCGCGAGACCGATCGTCTGATGGCTGCGCAGCCCTGGTTGATGCTGGTGCTGGATCTGGGCCTGAGCGGTTACGCGGACCAGCCGTTGAGCCGCTGGCAGGCCAGCTTCATCCCGATGCAGTTCATGCGCGGCATCCGGCGTATCCAGGTTGCCGACGGCAACGGCGGCAGTAAGCCGCTGGTCGTCAGTGACCAGCAGGTCGCCGCCGCACGCCTGCCGGCGCCGCCTGCCGAGCCACCCAATCTGATCCCGCCATTGCTGATTGCCGGCCTGATCATTGGCCTGTTGCTGGCCGTATGCGGTCATTACCGGCAGGCGAACAAGGCCGCGCGCATCGGCTTTGCGTCTTTGGGCACGCTGTGGTTGTTGTTTGCCGGCATCGCCGGCATCGGCATGGCGGTACTGTGGGCCTTCACCGCGCATCATTCGGCCTGGGCCAACGAAAACCTGCTGCTGTTCAATCCGCTGGCGCTGGCGTTGATCGCATCGGTCTGGCGACGCACGCCGTCGCGCATGGCCCGCAGCCTGGTGTTGCTGCTTTTGGCAGCGGCCGTGTTTGCGCTGCTGGCCAAGGTGTTGCCCGGTTTCGTGCAGCGCAACCTGCCGTGGATTTGCTTCGGTCTGCCGCCCTGGCTGGCATTGACCCATGCGCTGCACCGACGCCCGTCACCCGGCAAAAACGGATAAACATGATCCGGATTTTCTTACTACAGACTCCAATTGAGTGCAAACCGGATTGACCGTGCAATTCGGTCATGAATCTGTAATTATTCCGGACTTTGCTGCGGCGAAGTGTCCCGCCGCACATGCACCACGGGTAGCTCACACATGTCCAGCAACTCCTCGATACGTCGCGACGTCGGCGCATGGGCCCTGATGTTCACCGGCCTCGGCTCGATGATCGGTTCCGGCTGGTTGTTCGGCGCCTGGAAGGCCGCGCAGATTGCCGGCCCGGGCGCCACCTGGGCCTGGGTCATCGGCGCGGCCATCATCATGGTCATCGCCATCACCTATACCGAGCTCGGCGCGCTGTTTCCCGAATCCGGCGGCATGGTGCGCTACGGACATTACTCGCACGGATCGCTGGTCGGTTTCATTGCCGCGTGGGCCAACTGGATTGCCATCGTCTCGGTGATCTCGGTGGAAGCCGAAGCCTCCGCGCAATACATGTCGTCATGGAAGTGGGACTGGGCACACAGCTTGTATGTCCAGTTTCCCGGTGGTGGCGGCGAGCTGACCACACCCGGCCTGCTGGTATCGGCGGCGCTGGTCATCGCCTACTTCCTGTTCAACTTCTGGAGCGTCAAGCTGTTCGCGCGCTCCAACACCATCATCACGATTTTCAAGATGGTCATTCCGGCAGCGACTGCCGGACTGCTGATTGCCAGCGGTTTCGACGCGCACAATTTCAGCGTCGGCATTCATGGCGGCGCGCATTCCACGGATTTCGCCGCGGTACTGACGGCAGTGGCCATTTCCGGCATCGTGTTCAGCTTCAACGGCTTCCAGAGCCCGGTGAACCTTGCCGGCGAGGCGCGCAACCCGGGCAAGACGATTCCGTTCGCCGTCATCGTGTCGATCCTGCTGGCGACCGTCATCTACGTGCTGCTGCAGATCGGCTTCATCGGCGCGGTGCCGGCCGAGATGCTGGCTGAGGCCGGCTGGCACGGCATCAACTTCAAGTCGCCGTTTGCCGACCTGGCCATCATTCTGGGCCTGAACTATCTGGCACTGTTGCTGTTCGCGGACGCGGTGGTCAGCCCCAGCGGCACCGGCATGACCTACACCGCGACCACCGCGCGCATGATCTACGGCATGGAGCGCAACGGCACGTTGCCGAAAATTTTCGGCAGCATCCACCCCAAGTACGGCGTGCCGCGTCCGGCGATGTGGCTGAATCTGGTGGTGAGCTTTCTGTTCCTGTTCTTTTTCCGCGGCTGGGGCACGCTGGCGGCGGTGATCTCGGTGGCGACCATCATTTCCTACCTGACCGGGCCGGTCAGCGCGATGACGCTGCGGCGCACCGCACCCGAGCTGCACCGCCCGTTGCGCGTGGCGGCATTGCCGGTACTGGCCTGCATCGCATTCATCATGTCCACCGAGCTGCTGTACTGGGCCAAGTGGCCACTGACCGGCGAGATCATCCTGCTGATGGTGGTCGCCCTTCCGGTGTATTTCTACTATCAATGGAAAGCCGACTGGCACGATTTTCGCCGCCAGCTCAACGGCGCCTGGTGGCTGATCGTGTACCTGCCGACCATTGCGTTGATCTCCTATCTGGGCAGCGCAACTTTCGGCGGTCGCAACGTCATTCCCTACGGCTGGGATCTGGTGGTCGTCGCCATCGCCGGCGCCGTGTTCTACTTCTGGGGCGTGAAATGCGGCTGGCGCACGCCGTCGATCGAGGCCATCCAGAAAGAAGCGCACGAGCACCCGGATGAAAACGTGTTGGTACCGCCGGATGAAGATGAAGCCGAGCGCGTGACCGGACACTGATGCGACCATGTTGTCGCAGAAAGAGCCCCCGGGGATCCCGGGGGCTTTTTTACGCGCGTATGCCGAACTTGGCGCAGACATCGAGCTTGCGAGGGGGTCAGGTACAGTTACTGGAGCACGTTGTTCGTGTCTTGCCAATACCAGGTGCCAGTAACTGTACCTGACCCCCCGGCATGCCGGAATCTTGCGGCGAGTACCAACGGAGCCCTTACGCCGGCAACTCCAGGATGTCGCCGAGCAGTGCCTGCGCGGTCACCTCGGCTCCGGCGCCGGGGCCCTGGATGACCAGCGGCTGCGAGTGGTAGCGGGTGGTGGTGATGGCGAACTGGTTGTCGGTACCCGCGAGATTGGCGGCCGGCTGGTCCGGCGGCACGATGGCCAGGCCCACGCGCGCATGACCGCGCTGATCCAGCCGCGCCAAGTAACGCAATACGCCATCGCGTTCACGTGCCTCGGCCAGACGCGCGGCGAAGCTGTCATCCAGCGCGCCGGCCTGATCGAGGAAATGCGCCGGGTCAAGTTCGCGCATGGACTCGGGCACGAGATTTTCCACCACCACTTCGTCGCTGCCGAGTGCAAATCCCGCCGTCCGCGCGAGAATCAGCAGTTTGCGCGCCACGTCCTGACCGGACAGGTCGGTACGTGGATCCGGTTCGCTGTAACCGAGCTCACGCGCCTGCCGCAACAGGTGCGAAAACGGCACGCTGCCGTCATAAGTGCTGAACAACCACCCCAGCGAGCCGGAAAACACGCCTTCGAGCGTCAGCAAGGCGTCGCCGCAAGCACGCAGGCGCTTGAGCGTGGAGATGATCGGCAGGCCGGCACCGACGGTGGCTGCATCGCCGTAAATCGTGCCACCGGCTTGTTGTGCGGACTGCAGTTTGCGCCAGTCGGCCAGATCGCCGCCATTGGCCGCCTTGTTGGCTGTCACCACGTGACAGCCGCGCGCCAGCCAATCGACATGATGCGACGCGGCGTGATCACTGGCGGTGGCATCGACAATGACACGGCGGGCCGCGCCACTGGCGGCCAACGCCTCCAGCAAGGCTTCATTGTCGCGCCTGGCCCCGGTGCCGGCATTGAGCTTGCGACGCAGATCGCGTTGCGCCAGATGTTTCGGATCCACCTGCTGGCAACGCGAGTTGGCCACGCCCACCAGGCTCAGACCCGCGGCAGCGGGCGTATTGAGCAATTTCAGGAACGCACCACCAACGACACCGGAGCCGAGCAGGACCACGGCGGTCGTTGCGTTCACCGGTTTGCCGGATATTTCGTTGTCGTCACGACCGGACGTGGCCACCACCGCATCGGTGGCGACCGCCTCACCTGCCGCACTCATGCATGCACCGTGCGTTTGGGCTGACAGGCGGCCTGAGCGCGAGCCAGACCGGCACTCAGGTCGTCAAGCAGGTCGCCGCCGTCTTCGATGCCGATCGACAGGCGCAACAGGTTGTCGGCAATGCCGGCACGATGGCGTGCCTCGGGCGCCATCGCCGCGTGGGTCATGGAGGCCGGATGCGCGACCAGGCTTTCCACACCCCCCAGCGACTCGGCCAGCGAGAAATACTCCAGGCCATCAAGGAACGCGCGCAACGCTTCCTCGCCATCCTCGAGTTCAAAGCTGAGCATGGCACCGAAGCCCGATTGCTGGCGTGCGGCCAGGGCATGCTGCGGGTGCGATTCGAGGCCGGGGTAATAGACCGTCTTGACCGCTTCATGCGTGGACAGCGCATCGGCGATCAGCGTGGCGTTCTCCTGATGCACGCGCAGGCGCGCGGACAGGGTCCGCAGACCACGCAAGGTCAGGAAGCTGTCGAACGGCGCTCCGGTCAAACCAAGGCAGTTGCTCCACCACTTGACCTGATCGGCCAACTCCGGCGTACGCGCCACCACGGCGCCACCGACCACGTCGCTGTGACCGTTGATGTACTTGGTGGTCGAATGCAGGACCAGATCGGCGCCCAGCGTCAACGGCTGCTGCAAGGCCGGCGACAGGAAAGTGTTGTCGACCAGGCACAAGGCGCCCGCGGCATGCGCCGCTTGCGCCACGTGACGGATGTCGGTGATGCGCAGCAACGGGTTGGACGGCGTTTCCACCCATACCAGCGACGGACGCTTGGCCAGCGCGTCGGCCAGCGCCGTCGGATCGGTGAAATCGGCGAACTCCAGGTCGAAGTGACCCTTTTTGGCCCAGGCATCGAGCAGGCGCCAAGTGCCGCCGTAACAATCATGTGCCGCCAGTACCCGGCCACCGGCCGGCACCAGCTGCAAGGCCAGGGTCACCGCGGCCATGCCGCTGGCCACGATGGCGGCACCGGCACCGCCTTCCAGATCAGCCAGGGCAGCCCCCAGCTGGTCGCGCGTCGGGTTGCCACTGCGCGAGTAGTCGTAGGCACGCTTCTTGCCGAAGCCTTCGAAGCTGTAGTTGGTGGACAGGTGCAGCGGCGGCACGATCGCGCCGTGCTGGGTGTCGGTCTCGATGCCGGCGCGTACCGCGCGGGTGGAGGAAATCGTGGAAGTCATGATTGGGTTCCGATTGAATCTGTGCTGTCTGCGTGCCGCGCGAGCCGATGGGCCGCGCCGCGCATGAGGAGAGGGGTGCCGGGTTTACGCGGGCATGGAAAGTGCCTCGCGCAACAGCGGCGCGAGGCGAACATGCTCCTTGAGAAAACCATCGTGGCCATACAGCGACTCGACCACTTCCAGACTGGCCGAGATGCCCAGGCCGCGCTGCAACTCGCACAGATCCGAAAGTGGCACCAGGCGATCGGTGGCAAAACCGATCAGTGTGGTCGGCGCATGCACGCTGGCCGGGTCGACGCTGTGCAGATCGATCGACTCGGACAACGAGAGGTAGCGGCCGGCGTCGAAATTGCCGGCGAACTTCTTGCCGACATGCTCCAGCCAGCTTTCCACCGGCAAGCGGAAGCGACCATCTGAGAACTCGGCCTGGCCGTCAAAACGCTGCGCGAACTCGGCGCTGCCGCGGTAGGTGGTCATGGCCAGCTGGCGCGCCAGCGAAACGGCCTCGTCGATGCAGCCGTTGGCCAAGCCCATGCGCAGGATATTGCGCTGGATCGATCGCTGCGCCGTGGACAGCGGATGCGACCGGTGCGCGCCGGCCAGCGCCACCAGACGGTCCAGACGGTGCGCATGACGTGCGGCAAATGCCAGACCGACCATGGCGCCATACGACGCGCCCACGAAGCCATGCACACGACCGACATGCAACGCATCCAGCAACGCGGCGAGTATGTCGGCCTGATCAGTGGTCGACACGGCCGACGCGCCAAGCTCGTCGGCGGACAGCCAGTCGATGGCCAACACGCGGACACGAGTCAGATCGATGGCCTTGCCGGGCCCGACCAGCTCGTCCCACCAGCCGTTGTCCGTGTGGTCGGTGATATGGCACACGTCACGGCTGGCCGAAATGCCACCCTGCACGATCACCGTCGGCGCACCGGGCTCGCCCACCCACAGATACTTCACCTCGATGTTGCGCCCACCCTCGCCGTAACGTGGCGTGACATGCAGCCGACGTCTGCCGCGCAGACAATGGAAACCCGTACGCATGCGCACCGGCGTCACCGGAGTGGCTGACAACGTGGTGGCCAATGGAACGGCTTCGAGGGACATGCGGCTCTCCATGATGCTTGGACATCGAGTCCTGCGGAGAACCGGAAAAATCGGGCCAGTCGCGATGACTTGCGGCTCATCTTCCGGTGGATGCGAGCATCACCGCAGGAGTTGGCACCGTGCCGAAGCTTGCGCTTCGACGGGTTGCCCCGGCATCAAAGGGCCTGTCCCTCCGCCGGTCTCGATGAGAATTTCAACATACTCTAGCCGGCATAAGAATGCATGTCAATGGACGTATAGACGTCCATACGGACGCCATATGCCTGCAAGGCATGAAGCGGGTTCCCAGCCGACGCCGCCGGCACCATGACGTGGATGCCCAGCGGGTGCCAGGGTACCGGGTTCACTTATGGGCACGAGACTGTCTCACCTTGCCACGCTGGTGCGCCCATAAGTGAACCCGGTACCCCGCCTCCGACCCGACATGCCGCCGCTGGCGCCCACCGGCACCCGCGAGGAGCCGGCGCCCCGCCTCGCCGCCTCGCCGACGCGCTACAATGAAAGGCTTGATCCCGCGATATCCCTCCATGGCCGACCACCTCACCGAAACCCGACGTCGCCGCACCTTTGCCATCGTCAGCCATCCTGACGCCGGCAAGACCACGCTGACCGAAAAACTGCTGCTGTTCGGCGGCGCAATCCAGCTGGCCGGCAGCGTCAAGGGCCGCAAGGCCGCGCGCCACGCCACCTCCGACTGGATGGCGCTGGAGAAGGAACGCGGCATCTCGGTGACCAGTTCGGTCATGCAGTTCCCGTATGACGGCAGCATCGTCAACCTGCTCGACACCCCCGGCCATGCCGATTTCGGCGAGGACACCTACCGCGTCCTGACCGCGGTGGATTCGGCGCTGATGGTGATCGACTGCGCCAAGGGCGTGGAGGAACGCACCATCAAGTTGATGGAAGTGTGCCGCCTGCGCGACACGCCGATCATGAGTTTCATCAACAAGCTCGACCGCGAGGGCCGCGATCCCATCGAGCTGATGGATGAGGTCGAATCGGTGCTCGGCATCGCCTGCGCGCCGATTACCTGGCCGATCGGCATGGGCAAGCGCCTCAAGGGCGTGTACCACATGGTTGACGACGAAGTGCACATCTTCGAGCAGGGCAAAAATTTCACCCGCCAGGACTCGACCATCATCAAGGGCCTGGACAACCCGGAACTCGAAAACTACATCGGTGCCGACACCCTGGACGAGCTGCGCGGCGAGCTGGAGCTGGTCCGCGGTGCCGCGCCGGCTTTCGATCCGGACGCCTATCTGGCCGGCAAGCTGACCCCGGTTTTTTTCGGCTCGGCCGTCAACAATTTCGGCGTGCAGCTGCTGCTCGACTTTTTCGTCGAACACGCACCGTCACCGCAGTCGCGCACCACGACCACGCGCGAGGTCGACCCGGAGGAAGGCAAGCTTTCGGGCTTCGTATTCAAGATCCAGGCCAACATGGACCCGGCGCACCGTGACCGCGTGGCATTCATGCGCGTGTGTTCGGGCACCTACTCGGCCGGCATGAAGATGCACCAGGCGCGCACCGGCAAGTCGGTCAAGATCGCCAACGCCCTGACCTTCATGGCGTCGGACCGCGAAATCGTCGAAAACGCCTATCCCGGCGACGTCATCGGCCTGCACAACCACGGCAGCATTTCCATCGGCGATACGTTTACCGAAGGCGAGTCACTGGCGTTCACCGGGATTCCCAACTTCGCGCCGGAACTGTTCCGCATCGCGCGCCTGCGCGACCCGCTCAAGGCCAAGGCGCTGGCCAAGGGCCTGCAACAGCTGTCCGAGGAAGGCGCCACGCAGTTCTTCAAGCCGATGATGTCCAATGACCTGATCCTGGGTGCCGTCGGCATGCTGCAATTCGATGTCGTCGCCTACCGGTTGAAAGACGAGTACAACGTCGATGCCGGCTTCGAGAATGTGCGCGTCGCGACTGCCCGCTGGGTGCATTGCGACGACGAGAGAATGCTCGAGGACTTCCGCGAAAAGAACGCCATGCACCTGGCCATCGACGGCGCCGGCGAGCTCGTTTATCTGGCGCCGACCCGCGTCAACCTGCAACTGACGCAGGAGCGCTGGCCGGACGTGACTTTCGCGGCCACACGCGAACACGCAGCCTGACACGCAGGAGCGCCGGAGGCGCGATGGCCCGGAGCATGGTTTTTGCAAAGTTGTCGGCCTTCGCGCCTTCCGGCGCTCCTACAACGCGAACAATGGTGCGGCGAACAGAATGGCGCCTGCAGCAAACAGAGCGCTCAGCACGTGCACCACGGGCCGGTTGATACGCAGAAACACGAACTGCTCGACCAGTCGACCGACCCAGAACAGCGCCATGCCAGCCAGAAACACATGGCCCAGGCGCGTGTGCAACAACTCCAGTGGCAGCCAGAAGCATACGACGGCAACACCGAAGAATACGTAGATCAGGCGCAGGTTGAGAATCTGCGTCACCGCACGCGTGGGCACATTGGTTCGCTGCAACGCGACCGGCCAGTCAAACCACTGCCAGAAACCGATATGGAACACGGCGAAGCCGAGGCTGTGCACACCGCACAGCCATATCAGCCATTTGCCGCTCGCCACCGGCACCTCAAGCCACATGCAACTCGCGCGCCGTGGACTTGTCGCGCACCACGGCGGCGCGCAACTCGTCGGGACTGAAGTCATCCACGGCAATGAACTCCGCACTGGTCTCGTGCAGGTGCCTGAGTTGCGCATGCTCTTCGGCACTCAGGACCCCTGCCTGCTCGGCTTCGGCCAACTGGTCGAGGTACTCGTGGGCGGTGACTTGCCCCGACTTGCGCGCCTTGGCGAACTTGCGCTCGAGCGGTTCGGCGGCAATGACCTCGGGCAGCAACGCATTCAGGCGCGCGACGACATTGTTTTCCGATGGCGTCAGGCTGGTCCACTCGAGCATGCGCGTGCGGGCATCGTTGGGCGCGGTGAGGATGGCCGCCACGCGGCGTCCCAGACGATCGGAAGGCGGCACTTCGCGACGACCGAACGGGAACACCAGCAGGTGCAGCAGCCAAGCCACCGGACGCACCGGAAAGTTGCGGATCACGCCGTCAAGCGCCATCTGCATTTCCCACACGCTGTTGTGGAACGCCCAGGCCAGCAAGGGGCGATCGGATTCGGGTCGCCCCTGGTCCTCGTAATGCTTGAGCATGGCGCTGGCAATGTACAAATGGCTGAGCACGTCACCCAGACGCGCGGACAGCTTTTCCTTGAACTTCAACTTGCCGCCGAGCACGCCCATGGCCACGTCCGCGCACAAGGCCAGCGCCGCGGAGTAACGGTTGAGCTTGCGGTAATAGCGCCGCGTGTAGTCATCGCCCGGCACCTTGCCGATCTTCGCAAAAGTCACGCCCAGCACCAGCGCGCGCACGGCGTTGGAGATACCGAAGCCGATGTGGCCGAACAGCGCCTTGTCGAACGTGCGCAGCTTCTCGCGCGCGTCATCCATGGCCAGCGCCTGCATCTCCTTGAGCACGTACGGATGACAACGAATGGCGCCCTGTCCGAAGATCATCAGACTGCGCGTCATGATGTTGGCGCCCTCGACCGTGATGCCGACCGGCACACCCTGCCAGCCACGGCCCAGATAATTGGATGGCCCGAGCTGCACGCCCTTGCCGCCATGCACGTCCATGGCGTCGCTGGCGACCATGCGGCCCCACTCGGTAGCGTGGTATTTGCCGATCGCCGAGGCCACTGCCGGCTTCTCGCCGCGATCGACCGCGGCCGCGGTGGCGCGCGACAAGGCCGTGGCCGCATAGGTGTGTCCGCCGATCCGCGCCAGCGCTTCCTCGACGCCCTCGAAACGACCGATGGCAATGCCGAATTGCTTGCGCAGCCGCGCGTAAGCGCCCGTCGCGGCCACGCACATCTTGGCCCCGCCGACGGCATTGGACGGCAGCGAAATGGCGCGCCCCACCGACAGGCACTCGACCAGCATGCGCCAGCCGTGGCCGGCCATGTCGGCACCGCCGATCAGGGTCGACAGCGGCACGAACACGTCCTTGCCGCGCACCGGACCGTTCTGGAACGGATTGTTGAGCGGCAGATGACGACGGCCGATTTCCAGGCCCTCGGTCTCGCGCGGCAACAACGCCAGCGTAATGCCGAGGTCTTCGTTGTCACCCAGCAAATGCTCGGGATCGTACATGCGGAAGGCCAGGCCGACGATGGTCGCCACCGGCGCCAGGGTGATGTAACGCTTGTCGAAATTCAGGCGCACGCCGAGCACATGGGCGCCTTCCCACTCGCCCTTGCAGACCACGCCGTAATCGGGGATGGAGGTGGCGTCGGAACCCGCGGTCGGGCCGGTCAGCGCGAAGCAGGGAATCTCGCGACCGTCGGTCAGGCGCGGCAGGAAATGATCCTTTTGTTCGTCGCTACCGTAATGGAGCAGCAATTCCGCCGGCCCCAGCGAGTTGGGTACGGCCACGGTGGAGGCGACGGTCATCGAGCGGCTGGCGATTTTCTGCAACACCGCCGAATGCGCCAGCGCGGAAAACTCCAGACCGCCATATTGCTTCGGGATGATCATGCCGAAAAACTTGTTGGCCTTGATGAAATCCCAGACTTCGTCGGGCATGTCGCCCAGTTCATGGGTGATTTGCCAGTCGTCGATCATGGCGCACAGCTCTTCGACCGGGCCGTCCATGAACGCCTGTTCCTCGACCGACAGCTGCGGCTTGGGCTCGGCCATCAGTTTTTTCCAGGCCGGCTTGCCGGAAAACAGCTCGCCCTCGAAACCGACCGTACCGGCTTCCAGCGCGGTCCGTTCGGTCTCGGACAGCTTCGGCGTGACCTTGGCGAATTTGGCCAGCAACGGCGCGGTGATGCGCTGGCGGCGCAAGCCGTCGATGTTGAGCGGCAGCGCGATCAACGCGAACACCACCAAGGTCACGATCCACGCGATCGGCACCTGACACAGCAGGCCGACGACCACGATGGCCACTGCGGTCGCCAGCGACCACACGCGCAAACCGGTGCGAAACCAGGCGCAAACGCCGGAAACGATCAGCGCGGCAATGAAGGGGAGAATGAACATGACATCACCTCTGGTTTGCGGAAATGGCCGTATCCGGCCACGCGCCGGACGCATCCGGCAAAGACTGTACAAAACGTGCGATCGCTTGCGTGAAAGCACGATTGTCATCGCCTGCCAGCATGTGCGTGGCAGCAGGTAGTTGCTGGTGTCGCGCATGCGGCACCAGCTCGAGAAATTCGTTGATGGTGGCGTCCGAGACCATGTCGCTGCGCCCGCCCGACAGCAGCAATACCGGCACGTCGACGCGACGCGCGGCAGCGAGCAGACGCGGTTGGTAGTCCGCGGCGACCGCGGCAACGGAATCGAGCATGGCCGGATCCCAATGCCAGCGCAGGCGGCCATCCGCACCGCGATGCAGCAGCGGCGCAAGCGCGTCGGAACGCTTGCGCTCGCGACGATGCGGCAGATATTCCGACACCGCGCGTGCAGCCTGTTCGTGATCGGCGAATCCGTCCGGATGCGCACGCATGAACGCCATCACGCGGTCGGAGCCGGCCGACTCCCAGCGCGGCGTGATATCGACCAGAACCAGTGCCGAAAACGGTACCGGATCAACTTCACCGGCCAGCACCAGACCCATCAACCCGCCCATCGACGCACCCACCAGCACCGGTGGTTGCGGCTGCGCCGCGGCCATGCGCGCCATGTCGTCGACGAATTGCTCCATCGCGTAGGCGCCGCCGTCGACACGACCACTGTCACCGTGCCCGCGCGCATCGAAGCTTACGCAGCGACACCCGGCATCGGCCAGTGCCTGCGCGCTGGCGCCCCAGGCGCCGCGGGTCTGTCCGAAACCATGGGCAAACAGCAACGACGGCGCGCCATCGGCACGCCGGCAATCCCAGGCCAATGACACCCCGTCGGCTGCTTGCAGCGTGCCGGTCTCGAGGTCGGGTGTGTGGAAAGAATCAACCATACGCAAGAGTATGGTTTCGGCAAACACCCGTGTCAACCGTCGCTCGAAGCTGGCCGGATTCCATCCGTGGCAGGCAATCCCGACGGCGGAATGCTTGCCGGGTACATCTGCAGGTCGCGCGCGCCGGACCGACGCTTGCAGTTGACGGACAGCCGGCGAACCGTTTGCGCAGCGCATGCCCGCAAACGCACATCGCGCTACCATCGGGCGAATGAACGAACCAAGCAAACCCGAACGCACGCGCCTGACCGCCGAAGACTGGGAGAGTGGCGCCCTCGACATGATCGCCGAGGAAGGCGTCGGTGCATTGGCGATCGAAGCCCTGGCACGCCGCCTGGGTGTGACCAAGGGCAGCTTCTACTGGCACTTCCGCAATCGCGAAGCCTTGCTGCAAGCCGCCCTGCAACGCTGGGAAGACAACGACGAAACCGAAGTGCTGGCCAAGATCGAGCCGATTGCCGATCCGCGTGCGCGCTTGCGTGCAATGTTCGATTTCGTGGCGCGCGAGTTGCCATCGCACCGCATCTACGCGGCGCTGCTCAAGGCGCTGGATCATCCGGCGGTGCTGGCCCTGATGGCGCGCGTGTCCGAACGACGCATGGACTTCCTCGCCGCCGCGTACCGCGAAGCGGGCATGAACGCGCCCCAGGCCCAGCACCGCGCGCGCCTGACCTACGCCTCCTATGTCGGCTTCATGCAGATCAACATGACGCTGGGCCTGCCACGCCTGTCACACGAAGAGTTCGACGCCTACGTCGATCACGTGACCGAGACGCTGGTGCCCTGACACAACCTTCAGAAGTGAAAGCGCACACCGGCATTGGCCGCGAACGCGTGATAGCGATTGACGGCCCCTTGCGCGTTGACATCCACATACCAGTCCCACGCACGACTGATGCGCGTGTCGAGCTTGATGCCAACCTGCCCCACATTGCGCACCAGTGATTGCCCGGTCACGGTGAATGCCGCCGCCGGTGCGCCGACGAGCGACGCGCTGAAATCGAGCCTGGTGCCGGACAACACACGCTGCCACGCGGCATGACCGGTCAATACGCTTCGCCCTCCCGCCCAGGCAAAACGCCGATGCATGCGCACGCCGAGACGGCCCAGCGCAACCTCATGGTGATGCGATCGCGCGCTGAGACCGAAGCCACCCGCACCGTGCTCGGCAAACGCGCCTTGCTTGATCCGCATCGTGCCCAGGGCGACATAGGGCGTGACGAAGCCGAAGCCTTTGCCCACTTCCAGCGTGATGCGCCCGACGCCATCACTGCGCTGCGTGTGGATGACCTGCAGCGCATGGCCGATCAGCGCCGTGCGCCGTACCTTCACGTCGACATGGGTCCAGGTCGCGCGTCCGGACAGGTAAATCCCGCCGGGAAAGCGATAGCGCGCATACACGCCGCCCAACGTGTTCTGCTGCGTGACGCGTCCAGCCAGACTGTCCAGATGACTGGTTGCGCGACCCTCGCCAAGCAACAAGCCAGCGCTGAAATGCCTGCCCAACGGCACATCGACACCTGCCAGCATGCCGTGCCCGCGCGAGCGCGCCGACGCATAGCCCGATTGCGACAAACCGCTGTCACTGGAAAGGCCCTGCACCCACAAACCTGCATCGTCGCCCGGCCGCATGCCGTTCTGGCGCAGCGCGACCGCATGGTCGACCTGACGCGCCGTGGCCGCCTCGATGGCACCCACGGTCGCGTGGATTTCACCTGACAGGCTGCGCACACTGGCCATGGCCCGCGCCCGTCCGCGCGTGCCCAGAAACCTGGCCGCGGTGTCGAGGAATGCAGTGTGTTGCGCTGCAAGACCGCCGCTCCAGCCATCGGCTTGCCGCAGGGCGTTGTCCAGACCGCGGGAGGCAGCCGCAACGACCGGTGTCGACTGCGGCACGGACTGCACCACAGCCTTGCGCTCAAGCGCCGCCGTCACCGTGGTATCCGTGTACGACACATTGGCCGTATAGAAGGCCAATGCGGACGCATCGCTGGTGGCGAACGTGCCAGTCACCTTGCCGGCGGTCAACAAGGTTTCGGTCGCCTTCGGCGTGTAGCTGTCCCGCGGCGGCGTGATCAACAACGTACCATCGAGACGGGCGGTCTGCCCGACCGTGAGCGGATGGCCCAGCGCGACAGCCGTGGTGCCGCCTGCACCGGACGTGTAGTTGCCGGTGATGGTCAGGCCCCGACCGGTCACGGCACGGATGCTCGCGACGGTACCGGCCACGTTGTGCACGCCGGCATGCACGATGCCATCGCCCGCCAGTACGCCGCCATCCAGCATCACGTCCGACGCCAGCGAGCCGCCGAGATGCAGGCGCCCGCCGTGGATGACGGTACCGCCGCTGAAGCTGTTGTCGGCACTCAAGGTCAGGACGCCCTGTCGGTTTCCGTCCAGCGTCAACGAGCCGGCGCCGGAGATGGCATTGCCAAAGGTGCTTTGCGCAGCACCGATGTCGGCCACAAAGTTGCCGACGAACTGTGCCGGGCCATGCATGGCCCTGGCCGCATCCACCAGGCCCCAGCCAAATGTCGCATTGGGTTGATTCGGGTCTCCGCCACCCAGATGCGTGGCAGTGGTGAGCAAGGTTTGCTGCACGTTGTGCCCGCTCATCCACGGGTAGGCTTGCCAGACCAGCGCCGCCACACCGCTGACCGTGGCCGCCGAGGTCGAGGTTCCGTCGGCATGGCCGGTAGTGAACTCCGACCCCGCGATCGGAATGAACTTGGCCTCCCCCGGCGCCGCCAGACACCAGTCGGCGGCAACGCCACATCGCGCCGAGGAATCGTCCAGACCACCCACCCGTCCATTGTCGTCGACGCGGACATTGACCACGGCCAGCCAGCCCTGCTGCAACACCCCGACCGTCGATGGCGCCGCCGCGTAGGCACTCAACTTGTCCGGGCCGGCATTGCCCGCCGCCCACACCAGCAACGATCCGCCATCGACCAGGCCCTGGAAACTGCCGATGAACTGCTTGAATCCGGGATCGGACGGATCTTCCCCGGTGGCACCCATCGAGTAATTGAACAGGCGCTCGCCCTGGCGGTAGAACGTTTCGGCATCGGACGCTCCAACGCCGCAGCCGCCCTGCTCGTCCGAGCAGATCTGGCCCACATACAGTTCCACGTCCGGGGCCACGCCGCCGACAAACTTGTCGGTCCTGGCGCCGGCCAGTGTCTGCGCCATCACGCTGCCGTGGCCGGTGCTGTCGTTCGGGGTGTCCGCGCCGCCATCGACCAGCATGTTGCGGAAGTGGATCGTCAAATGCGCAAGCGGCGCCAGTGACGGATCAATGCCCGAATCCATCAACGCAACCTTGACGTGCTTGCCGGTATAGCCCGCCTTGTGCGCTTCGATCACGTGGGTGGGCGTCAGTTGGTTGTAAGCCGGATAGCGGCCCGATCGGTCCGACGTCATGCCGCCGGGCGCCGGATCGCAACCCGATTTGCACGTATCGGCCGGTTGCGGCTGTGGCGCGTCCGGGCGCACGTTGCTGCCACCACCGCAGGCGGACAACGAACCGGCGAGAGCCAGGGAAATGGCGGCGGCCAGCGCCAACCGAAAAGGGGAGATCTGCATCGAAACACCAAGAAAAAAGTCGAACGGGGCCACGCGTCCATCGAAGATGGACGCGTACACGGGCTTGGGAAAATGACGCCGTCGCGATCCCGCATTGAACGCGGTACCGCGATCGCATGTCGCATGCAGCTGCTACATCAGGCAACCCCCTGCCGGGTTTGCCACAACGCGCCCCGCATCGACCACCAGGATCGAATTCGACATTTCATGTGCCCCCTGCTTGATGGCGAGCTTGTCGCCAGAACCCGGATCCGGGCTGCTTGCGTCATCGCAACACCACGGATCAAGGTATTGATCTGTGTTGAATGTTTGCATTCTGTCCGTTTGGAGGTTGTGACGCATATCGCAGACCATGCCGATAAAATGTGTATTTTTCATGAAGATACGTGATTTTGTCTTCACACGTCGAATGCTGTTTTGACGTCGGATCGGCCTCGGTGGTGTGGCGATCCGCGTGGATCCGGTGATGGCCAGCTAAACCATTGCCGTGCGCCGCGCATCAAAGCTGGCAAGATGGAAGCCGCCTGCCTCGCCACCGATGCCGCCATGCCCCGCTCCGACGTCGCGGAAACCGCCGACAACGAACTGGTTCGCGCCGCGGTCGATGGCGACACGGATGCATTCGAGATGCTGTATCGCCGCCATGTCGGACGCGTTCACGGCACCGTGCTGCGTCTGGTCGGCTACGACCACGCACGGGCCGAGGATCTGGTCCAGGATGCCTTCGTGCGTGCGTGGCAAAAGCTGGGCAGTTTCCGCCAGCAGAGCGCTTTCGGTACCTGGCTGTACCGGCTGGCGGTGAACACCGCATTGATGGCGCTGCGTTCGCGCGCCGCCGATCCGATCAGCGTGCCCGGCGATGACGCCTTGCCGGACGCGCCAGACACGCCGTTCTGCCCGGCCGAACGCGATGAACTGGAACGCGCCATCGCGACCCTGCCACCGCGGGCACGCGCCGTGTTCGTGTTGCATGACGTCGAAGGCTGGAAGCACGACGACATTGCCGCCGAACTGGACATGGCCACCGGCACCTCCAAGGCCCAACTGCACCACGCGCGGCAACGCCTGCGTCAGGTGTTGGGAGACACGACATGAACGAATTCGAATGGCTCAAACAAACCCGCGCACTCAAGCAACCGATTGCGCCACGCACCGACCTGTGGTCCGGCATTGCCGAACGCATCGATCCATCCGCGGCGCCAGCCCCCGCGCGCCGACCGCGCCTGCTGCCATGGGCGATGGCCGCATCCGTGGCCGCGATCAGCCTGCTGGCCGGCTCGCTGGCATGGCATCAGACGCCGGTATCAACGCCGCGCATGGCAGTGCACAGCACACCCGCAACCGTCACGCCGTGGCGGCCGCACGACCCGCGTCTGGTCGGCGCCGCCATCGAGCTCAACAGCGCGCGCCGCGCCCTGGTCCGAGCCATCCACCGTGCGCCCCGCGACACCTACCTGCAGCGCATGCTGCTCAACACCAATCGTCAACTGCAACGTCTGCAGCAATTGCAACACCGTGCCGGATGAGCCGGCGAGGAACTGTCATGAATAACCTGATCAAACCGCTGCTTTTCGTCGCCTTCGCGCTGGTTGCTGTCCCGGCCATGGCCGATACACCGATCCACCAAAGCCACGCGCTGGATCCGGACGCCGAACTGACGGTGCGCAATGTGTCCGGCGCGATCATCGTGCACACGTGGGATCGCCACGAGGTACGCATCACCGGCACGCTGGGCAACAACGTGCGCAAACTGGAGATCGACGGCGACGCGCACGAGCTGGAAATCGCGGTCAAGGGGCCGAACGACGACGACTCGGGCTGGCTCGACTGGGGCAGCGACAGTTCCATGGGGCCGACCACACTGGAGTTGACGGTACCCAAAAGCGTGAATCTGGAACTGCACACGGTCAGCGCGCGTATCGAAGCGGACGGCCTTGACGGTGGCGAGATCGACGCCAAGAGCGTCAGTGGCAACATCACCATCAAGGCGCACAGCCCGGACATCGATATCGACAGCGTCAGTGGCGACGTGCGGTTCTCCGGCCAGGCAGGCGAGATCGAGATCACCACGGTCAGCGGCGATATCCGCGCCGGTCAAGCCGGACACGAAGCAAACACGCAAAGTGTCTCCGGCGACATTCACCTCAGCGGCGGCCCTTTGCACGAGGTGTCGATGGAAAGCGTCTCCGGCGACCTGTTTTTCGACGGCGCCCTGACCGCTGACGCCAAGGCCGACCTGCACTCGATGAGCGGCGACATCCACCTCACGTTGCCGGAACCACCGCAGGCCACGCTCAAGGCCACGACCTTCAGCGGCGACATCCGCAGCCCCTGGGGCAAGGTCAATGAACCCGAGTACGGCCCCGGTTCCAAGCTCGACACCCGGATCGGTTCCGGTGACGCGCGCATCACGCTGAAAACGTTCAGCGGCGACGTCGATATTCGCAAGGGAACCTCTGAATAAATCTGCGCGGCTTGCGCAAGCATGGCGTGTGCTGTCATCATTCTTTCCATCTTGATGAAGAGATATGACACGCCGCCATGCCTGCCATCTCGTTGGAATTCTTTCCCCCGAAAACCGACAAGCAGCACACCCAGTTCGAGCGCGCCGTACCGCGGCTGAAAGCCATCGATCCGGAGTACGCCAGCGTCACCTTTGGCGCCGGCGGCTCGACGTTGAGTTACACGCCAGCCACCGTGAAAGCGCTGATGGACCAGGGCATCGACACCGCGCCGCACCTGTCGTGCGTGGGCGGCACGCGCGCGGAAATCGGTGCACTGCTCGACCATTACCGTGAGCTCGGTTGCCGCCGCGTGGTGGCACTGCGTGGCGACCTGCCCTCGGGCATGGCCTCGCCCGGCGACCTGCGTTATGCCAACGAGCTGGTCACTTTCATCCGCGAGCACTCGGGCGATCATTTCCAGATCGACGTCGGCTGCTACCCCGAGATCCATCCGCAAGCGGAAGACGCGATCGCCGACCTGCGCTACTTCAAGGCCAAGGTCGACGCCGGCGCCGACAGCGCGATCACGCAGTATTTCTTCAACCCGGATGCGTATTTTCGTTTCGTCGACGACGTCGCGCGTCTGGGCGTGACCACGCCGATCGTGCCGGGCATCATGCCGATCTCCAACTTCGGTCAGCTCAAACGCTTTTCCGAAACCTGCGGCGCCGAAATCCCGCGCTGGATCAGCAAGCGCATGCAGGCATTCGGCGACGATGCGCAAAGCGTGCGCGAAACCGGCGCCGACGTGGTCGCGGCCATGTGCCGGCGTCTGCTCGACGGTGGCGCGCCGGGCCTGCACCTTTACACGCTCAACCGCGCGGTGGCCACGCTGGCCGTGATCGAGCGTCTGAACTGAAGCCGCAAACCACGACTGCTTGACGGCATATCCCGGTCTGGCCGGATATGCTGGCCGACATGTATCACTCGCCAACGCGCCAGCATGGACCACGCCGGATGCGGCTTCTGCTGGGGCTGGCGTTGCTCATCGGCAGCGGGGCCTGCGTGGCCGGCACGCACATCCACCATTGCGTCGCCGCCGACGGCACGCCGGTGTTCACCGACAAACCATGCGCCAGCCTTGGCGCCATGCCGACCGACCGCGCAACCAACCCGCTGTCGCCACGCGGAACGCATCCCGTTCGCCACTGCCCGATGGACATGGATGCGCTGCGCAAACGTGTCGCGCGCGTGTTCCGCGCCGGCAACGCCAATGCGCTGGCCGGCCTGATGCTCTGGCGCGGTTATGGCGAAAACGCGGCGGCGGACACCGTGCAGCATCTCGCCGAACTGATGCGTTCGCCGTTTCTGGGGCTGGTTGAAACGGTTGCCACCACGGCACCGGTCACATCCACGTCCACATGGCCGCCGTGGCGGCCGCTGGACCCGCAACCATCATTGGTGCCGGGTGCAACAGACACGATCATCGTGAAGATGGGTAACCCCTCGCGACCGCGAATCGCCTTCAACGTCATCCGCCGCGACGGCTGCCTGTGGCTCGATCAGCCGTAAGCCACGTCCGGGTCGGTCTGACCTTGCTGTCGTAGGAGCGGCGGAAGCCGCGATTGCAGGTCGCCGCAAGGTATCCATTGTTCCGGCACGTCCAATCGCGGCTTCCGCCGCTCCTACGGTCGTTTTCACGCGCCTTTTTCGGTGGCGCGCCAGTCCGCGGCGAGCTTGTCCAGCACGCCGTTGACGTAGGTGTGGCCGTGCTCGGCACCGAAGCGCTTGGTCGCTTCGACCGCCTCGTTGAGGATGACCCGGTACGGCACGTCGATGCGGTATTTGAGCTCCCACGCACCCAGGCGCAAAGCCGCCCGCTCGATCGGGTCGACCGACTCGACGGCGCGATCCAGATGCGGCGCCAGGCCCGCGTCCAGCTCGGCACAATGGGCTTCCACGCCGTGCAGCGCATCTTCGAAATACGCCAGGTCGGCGACCTTCATGTCCTGCTCGTGGCGAAACTGCTCGATCACCTTGTCCATGCCCTGGCCACCGATCTGCCAGGCGTAAATCGCCTGCAGCGCACGCCGCCGCGCGCGCGAACGGGCCGCGGCATCCACACCCATGGCGTTGGGATGACTCATGGCAGCTTGGCGAACAGATTGACCATTTCCAGCGCGGCCATGGCGGCGTCGGCCCCCTTGTTGCCGGCCTTGGTGCCGGAGCGCTCGATGGCCTGCTCGATGGTGTCGGTGGTCAGCACGCCGAAGGAAACCGGAATACCGGTTTGTTCCGCCACGCTGGCCAGACCCTTGGCCGCTTCGCCCGCGACGTAGTCGAAATGCGGCGTCGCCCCGCGGATCACCGCACCCAGTGCAATGACCGCCACATAGTCGCCCGACTTCGCCACGCGCTGCGCGGCATTCGGGATTTCCCACGCGCCCGGCACACGCACCAGATCAATGGCATCGCTGGCCACGCCATGGCGCTCCAGCGCATCACACGCGCCGGCGACAAGGTGTTCGACCACCAGGGCGTTGAAGCGCCCGGCGACGATGGCAAAGCGCCCTTCGGGCGTGGCGAAATCGCCTTCGATGATGTTCATGAGCCACAGTGCTCCATTGTGCAGCCGCAAATTCTACCAGCAATCACCCCGACTCCCCGACGCGAGCCGCTTGCGGGCGTGCCTCGAGATACGGATAACCCGTGAAGGCCAGCTCGACCTTGCCGTCTTCGGCCACGCGCAAGTGCGCACGACCGCCCACCGGCAGCGTCAGCTTGTCGCGGCAATGCCCGAACGGCAGGTGCGTGACCACGGGCGCGTCGGTCAGCGTGCGCAGGTGGCGCACCAGCGCGGCCAGGTCATAGCCGCGGTCGTACTCGTCGGCACGGTAGCCGGAAAAGTCACCCAGCACGATCGCGTTCTGGCGGTCCAGTACGCCGGACAATTTCAACTGGTACAACATGCGCTCGACGCGGTACATCGGCTCGAACACATCCTCCAGAAACAGGATGCCGCGCTCGATACCCGGCACGTACGGCGTGCCCAGCAGGCTGCACAACGTGGCCAGGTTGCCGCCCCACAGGCGGCCGGTCACATTGACCCGCGCCGACATCGCCGAGCCCTGCCAGCGCACCACGCGCGCCGACGCATGGATGGCACGATCAAATGCATCGACGGTGAACTGGCTGGTGGTCTGGCCACCGAAATCGTAGGCCAGCATGGGACCGGCAAAGGTGACCACGCGGGCCTTGGCCAGCAGCGCCAGACTCAACGCAGTGAAGTCGCTGTGACCCACGATCACGCAATGGCTGCCCGACAGACGCTCACGCAAGCCGGCATAGTCCAGATGCTCCAGCAGACGATGCATGCCGTAACCGCCACGGACCGCCATCACGACATCCGGCAGCGATTGCGCGGGATCGGCCAACGCATTGATGTCGCCGGCACGCTCCGCGTCGGTGCCGGCAAAGCGTTGATGGCGGCGTGCAGCGGCGTCTTCACCCGTGACCTGCCAGCCCGATTCCCGCAGACGCTGCGCGCCACGCGCCACGGCCTCCCGGGCCGGCCAACCGGAAGGGGCAATCAGGTGCAGATGTGGTGTGTCGGACATGCCGCCATCCTGAACGAAAAGCCGGTATCAGGGAAATGCCTTGCCCTCATCGCCCCATTCGACGACTTCCAGCCCGAATCCCCCCAACCCGACCAGCTTGCGCGGCGTGCCCAACACGCGCAAGCGACACACGCCCAGATCGGCCAGAATCTGTGCGCCAAGTCCCAATTGTTTCCATTCCTGGCGCTCCTTGTCGCCGTCATCGGCCGCCGGCACCTGCCCTTTCAGGCGCGCCAGCAAGGCATCGGCGGTGTCCTCGCCGGACAGCACCAGCAACACGCCGCGGCCTTCGCGATCGATGTGTTGCAATGCCGCCGTGACGGTCAGGCCGAGATCATCGCGTTTCAAGTGCAGCACGTCCGACAGCGTGTTGCGCACATGCACGCGGGTCAGCACCGGTTCGCCGTCAGCCACCTCGCCGCGCGACAGCGAAAAATGCAAACCGTGCCGGAGCCGGTCGCGGAAAGCGACCAGGTGGAACGCGCCGGCCTCGGTTTCCACGTCGGCTTCGTGCACGCGTTCGATGGTCTTTTCGGTTTCGAGTCGATAACGGATCAGGTCGGCGATAGTGCCGATCTTGAGACCGTGCTTTTTCGCGAACGCCTCCAGGTCCGGACGCCGTGCCATCGAGCCGTCCTCGTGCAGTACCTCGACCAGCACGCCGGCCGGCTCCAGACCGGCCAGCCCGGGCAAGTCCGTCGAGGCTTCGGTATGCCCGGCGCGGCTGA
Organism: Oleiagrimonas sp.; assembly: GCA_035690885.1. Classification (GTDB taxonomy): domain Bacteria; phylum Pseudomonadota; class Gammaproteobacteria; order Xanthomonadales; family Rhodanobacteraceae; genus Oleiagrimonas. The sequence continues at coordinate 58,237 of DASSKC010000014.1, forward strand.
GCACGCCGCCGGGCTGGGCCGTCAACGGAAACACGTGGCCGGGCTGGGTCAGGTCGGTGGCCTTGGCATCCGGCCGCACCGCGGCTTGCACGGTACGCGCGCGGTCATAGGCGGATATGCCGGTGGTGACGCCTTCGGCAGCCTCGATCGAAACGGTGAAATTGGTGTGATACGGCGAGGTGTTGTCGCTGACCATGGGCTTGAGGCCCAACAGATGACAGCGCTGCTCGGTCAATGCCAGGCAGACCAAGCCGCGCGCCTCGCGGACCATGAAGTTGATGTCTTCGGGACGTACATGGCTGGCGGCCATGATCACGTCGCCTTCGTTTTCGCGGTCTTCGTCATCCAGCATCACGACCATGCGGCCGGCGCGGATGTCGTCGATGATTTCGGGGATGGTGTTGAAGGGCATGGGCGTGGTTCCGGGCGTTGAGGCAAGTGAGGGTGCTCCACGCCGGTAGAGGGGCGAGGGGCTGGGGGCGAGGGGCTGGGCGGGTTCAGGCGTAGCCGTGGCGGGCGAGGAAGTCGGTGTCGATGCCGGGTTTGTGGTCGTGCGAGAGCAGGCGCTCGACATAGCGTGCGAGTACGTCGACTTCGATATTGACGGCGTCGCCGGCGCGACGCGCGCGGAAGGCGGTGCGCTCGACGGTGTGCGGGATGAGGTTGATGCCGAAACGGCTGCCATCGACTTCGTTGACGGTCAGGCTGGTGCCGTCGATGGTGACCGAGCCCTTGGTCGCGATGTAACGCGACAAGTCCTTTGGCACCTCGATCTTCCAGCGCGTGGAACGTCCGTCCGGCGTTACCGACAACACTTTGCCAACGCCATCGACATGGCCGGAAACCAGGTGTCCGCCGAGGTGATCGGCCAGGCGCAAGGCCGTTTCGAGATTCACGAGATCGCCGGGGGAACGCTTGCCCAGTGTGGTCAGCGCCAGCGTCTCATTGGAGACATCCGCGGCAAAGCCGTGCTCGGACAAGGCCACCGCGGTCAGGCACACGCCGGACACGGCGATCGAATCGCCGAGTTGCGCATCGGAAAGATCGAGGTCGGCGCTGTCGACATGCACGCGCATGTCTCCGCCGCGCGGCTCCAGCCGCTCGATGCGACCGACCGCCTGGATGATGCCGGTAAACATCTAAGACCACCGCCGCGACGAGGTGACCAGATGATGGAGCTTGCTTGTGTTCATGAAACGTTTCCCGTCACGAAATGCACGAAAAACGCCCCAAGGCTCGAGGCTTCCGGCAACAAGGAAGTTGCCGTGGCCGTCTTCTTTCATCCGGACTATGACCGTCGGCTCCGGATTCACACCGGATCTGCTGACCTCCGGTCACCGACCGAAGCGCTCGCGGGCTTGTCCCGAGGGACTTACCGCCGGTGGGGACTTCCACCCCGCCCTGAAGACGTTTGCCGGCCACGCCGGCGAGGACACTTTACCACTCACGCGGCATGCGCGTGACGATCAGGCCGCCTTGCGTGACACCACGGCATCGGCATCGGCGACTGCTTGGGTATCCGGGATCCGACCGGCCTCATCACCAAACGGCACGCCACGGCGCTCGGCGTTGTACAAGGCGTGATCGAGAATGCCTTCGCGCTTGGCCACGACGGTCGGCACCAGCGCCTGCCCGGCCACGTTCAATGCCGTACGCGCCATGTCCAATACCGGGTCCACGGCCAGCAGCAGGCCGACGCCCTCAAGCGGCAAGCCCAGCGTCGACAGCGTCAAGGTCAGCATGATGACGGCGCCGGTCATGCCCGCCGTCGCCGCCGAGCCGACCACCGATACCAGCACGATCAAGGCGTACTGCAAGATCGTCAGGTCGATGCCATAAAATTGCGCCACGAAGATCGCCGCCAACGCGGGATAGATCGCCGCGCAGCCGTCCATCTTGGTGGTCGCCCCCAGTGGCACGGCGAACGCGGCATACGCACGCGGCACGCCGAGATTGCGCTCGGTCACCTGCTGGGTCAATGGCAAGGTGCCGATCGACGAGCGGCTGACGAAGCCCAGTTGCACCGCCGGCCACACCCCGGAAAAGTATTTCTTCACGGACAAGCCGTGGCTTTTGACCAGCACGGGGTACACACCGAACAACACGATCGCCAGGCCGAGATACACCGCGCCGATGAACCACGCCAGCGAAGCCAGCGTCGGCGTGCCGTACGCGGCCACGGCGTGACCGATCAGGGCCAACGTGCCGATCGGTGCCAGGCGGATGATCCACCACAACACTTTCTGCACGATCGCCAGCACCGACTCGTTGAAGGCCAGGAACGGCTCGGCCTTGCCGCCCACCTTGAGCGCCGCAATACCCAGCGCCGCCGCCACGACGATGACCTGCAAGACGTTGAAACCGAGCGCATACGTGGTTTGCCCCGCAGCGCCCGTATCCGCGGACAAGGCCAGACCCAGATAATTGTGCGGAATCAACCCGATCAGAAAATCCCACCACGAGCCGACGACCGCAGGTGCCTGTGCCACCAGCGTTGCATCACCCACATGCAAGCCGGGCTTGAGAGTCACCCCCAGGGCAATCCCGATCGACACCGCGATGAGCGCCGTGATCGCGAACCACAACAAGGTCTGCGCGGCCAGTCGCGCGGCATTGGAGACGCGACGCAGATTGGCAATGCTGGAAATGATGGCCGTGGAGATCAGCGGGATCACGGCGGCCTTCAGCAAATCCACGTAGGCATGGCCAATGGTGTCCAGCGTCCGGGTCAGGCCATTGGCCGAACCATCGGCTTGCGTGCCCATGGCTGCGGCCACGAAGCCGACCACCACCCCCAACACCAGGCCGGCGGTCACCTGCACGCCAAAGGAGGTCAGCCACCACGGCCATGGCTTGCGCGCGGTTGGCGCGACATCGGTACGGACTGTCACGGGATCTTCCTCACTTCGGGGTCGGGACAAGTACTTGGAAACACCAACGCGGAGCCATCCACGCCGGGATCAGACCGCAATCCTATGCAGCGCTCATCAAAACAAGAAGTTGCAAGAACGCATGGCCTTATACACGTTTGGTACTAAGATCCCCGGGACCCGCTACCGACGTGGCGCATCAACCCGCGGACGGTTGCCGATAACGCGAAAATCGACCGGTCCCAACTGCAGTGGCCCGCCACCATCATCCAGCCACACGCTGGCGCCGACACGATGCCGGCCCGGCACCAGCATCCAGTCGGCATCATTCGCCTGCCCGTCCGGCAGCGCCTTGCCATCCACACGCCAGACCACGCGTCGAATGGAGCGGCCGGCATTATCAAGCAGCAAACGCAGGCGCTGCGCGGATGCCGGCAGGCGTGGGTCGATGGCCAGCACCTCGCCCGGCAACGGACGCGCGATCGCCGGTTGCGCCTTGCGCGTTGCGCGCGCGGCTTGTGTCTGCACGGCGCCCGGCAGATACCACTCGTGACGCTGGATGCATGGTGGCGGGCCAATCCATTCGCACACCTCAACCGCACGCAGCTTCGGGCTGTGCCACAAACCGGCGTAAGGCGCCGCCGTACGCAGGTGCGCAAAGATCCGACGCAACACAGGCGCCGGCCCCATCGAACCGGTCAGGCCATCGGTGGCGCTGCCGTCCAGATTGCCCATCCACACGCCGACCGTGTAGCGATTGTCGAAGCCCATGGTCCAGATGTCGTGATAGTCGCTGGAGGTGCCGGTCTTGACCGCGGTGGGCATGGGCAGGTCGAGCACGCTGTCGACGCCGAACTCGGCGGCGCGCGCGTTCGGGTCGGACAAAATGTTCGCCAGCAGTGACGTGACCGCTGCCGGCAGCACCGGTTCCGGCGTCGGCTGCGGCACGTTCTCGAGCACATGGACCGGCAGGTATTTACCATGCCGTGCCAGGCTGGCGTAAGCCTGCACCATGTCCAGCAAGGTCACCGCGCCGTCACCCAGAACGATGGCCGGGCCGTAGTAGTCGGCGCTCTTGTGGAACGTGCTGAAGCCGAAGCGGTGCAGTACGTCGATGATGGCCGGCACCCCGACTGCCTGCGCGGTGCGTACCGCCGGAATGTTGAGCGAATTGGCCAGCGCGTAGCGCAGGCTGACCCGGCCATAATGCTTGCCGCTGTAGTTGCGATAGCGATGCACGCCCGAATCGATGCGTTCGGCCAGTGGCGTGTCGCGCAACACATGACTGGGCTGCCAACCCAGTGTGGCCATGGCCAAGCCATATACGAACGGCTTCAGCGCCGAACCGGGTTGCCGCGGCGTGACCACCGGGTCGATGGCGTAGACATTGCCCTCGGGCGCGACCGCCCAGGCCAGCACTGCCCCCGTGCGATTGTCGACCACCACCGCCGCGCCATTGCCCACACCACGGTCGGCCAGGGCCTGGACACGCTGGCGCAAGGTGCGTTGCACGAACACCTGCAGCTCGGGGTCAAGCGTTGTATGCAGCACGGCTTCGTCCACGCCCAATGCCTTGGCCCGCTGCATTGCGTGTACCACAAACGGCCCGGCATGAACGGGCAACGGCATGCGCCCTGGCCGGATCGATGCTTCGCGGATCGCCCTGGCCTGCGTCGCACTGATCACCTTTTCGTCATGCATGCGTGTGGCCAGACGGTCGACGGCACGACGCAAGTTGTCCGGATGCTCGCGCGGGTCGTAATGCACGGGCGAGCGCACCAGCACGGCCAGCGCCAATTGCTCGGCCGGATCGAGCGCATCCACCTGCTGACCGAAGTAGTAGCGCGCCGCTTGCGCAACGCCGCAGCGCTGCGCGCCGTAGGGCACCTGATTGAGATAGAACGCCAGCACGCGCGCGCGGCCGAAGCGCCGCAACAGACGGCCGGAGTCGAAGCCGGCCACCCAATGACTCCAATAGGTGCGCGGCCGCGGCTTGAGGATGCGCGCCACCTGCTCGCCGATGGTGCTGGCGCCGCGCACGACATGGCCGGCGCTCAGGTTCTGCCACATCGCCGCCAAACGCGCACGCCAGTCGACGCCACCGTGCTGCCAGTAGCGATGATCTTCAGATGCCACGAAGGCCTTGCGCAACAGTGCCGGGATGCGCGTCAGCGGCAACACGTCGGCACGATTGAAACGCTGGTCGAAACTGAGGTTGAGCGGCATGCCGTCGACGGCCACGACGTGCGTGGAAGCCGATGCTGCCCCGCCCGCCTCCATGCGCAAGGTCGACGGCAATGGCATCAATGCCTGCCACGTGGCGATGGCCAGCACCGATGCGACCACGGCGGTCACCACGGCAGCGACCATGACCCATCGCCAGTGACGACGCCGGATCAACTCACTGCTCCGGCATCGCCACGTTCAGGCGCTGCGACACGCCACGGCCGAACACGTCCGGCTGGTAGATCTCCTTGACCGTCGGCGTCGGCGCAATGAACGACCCCGGTGCGATCACCTGCGCGGCATACACCAGACGGTAATGCCCGGCCGGCAGGTTGTCGGCAAAGAATCGCACCGCCTCGAAACCGGTCTCGCGATGGTAGAAACCGCCGGTGACGATCGACATGTTCGGCCAGGCACCGCCGTCGAACATCAGGATGGCCACGCCGTCCTTCTTGGCCGGCGTGGTCCTGGCCGAGGTCGCCAGCAAACGATTCACCGCCTGGAACGCACCCGGCAACGGATCGGTCAGCACCACGTGATGACGCGTGGTCGGTGCATCCACGTCCAGCGCCACACGCACGATCTCGCCGCGCTTGAGCACCGTGTGCGCGGTGACCGGTTGCCATTTGCCGTCACGCTGCACGTAGTAATGCCGCGACAGCGTCATGCCGGCATCGGCGGCAGGCAGGGCCTCGGGTTTCATCGCGTAATGCAGCTGGACGCTGTAGTACAGACGCCCCTGGCCACTGCGCCCCAGCGTGACCTGGAACTGCTCACCCGGTTGGGTGACCGGTCCGTGCAGTTTCACCGCCGCATCGGCACGCGACGCGAAGCTGGCATGCGTCGGCGCCTGTCCCGGCAACTGCAGCGTACCGACCAGTGCCTTGACCGGTTTCTCGTAAGCATCGGCGTAATGCGTGGTCGCCGTGGTGCAGAACACGTTCTCCTGGCTGTTCGGCCAGCCGCCGGATTGACCACGCTGGGCGGCGACCCAGCGCATCAGTTTCTGCGGCACGTTGCCGACCAGGTTCTCGTTGCCCCAGGCCGCGTGATAGCGCGACAGCGCTCCGAGAATCGCGCAATTGGAACGCAGCGGCGTCGACAGCAGGTCGAGGTAAGCGCCTTCTCGATGTTCATTGAACGAAATTTCGCCGGCGGACTCCTCGGCATGATTGAGCAGGGAGCGGGCGATCTTGTCGGCACTGTCGCGGTCATCCGTGGCGATGGCTGCATCGAGCAGCAAGGCCTGGCCAAACAGGCGCAGCTTGTGCAGGTCCGGCAGCATGCCGGCGACGGCACCGCTGGACAGCTTGCCGTCGGGCGACTGCGCCAACGCCGCCATGGCGCCGGCACGCAACACCAACGCGGCGGCCTTGTCACCCTTCTTGTCGAGGATTTCATCGTGCAGGTACTGGTTGAGTTTGCTGCGCACCCGTGCCGGCGGCTCATGGCCGGCATCTTCCAGCCAGTCGAAGGCCAGCGCGGTGTACACGCTCAGGTACGGACTGACAAATTTCTCGCGCGGAATCCAGAACGCCATGCCGCCGCCGGGTGTCTGGAATGCGGCGGCTGAATTCAGCATCGCCGTCACGGCATCGCTTGCACCCGGCCAGTCGACCGAGTCGCCCAACACGGGTTTCAGGCGCAAATAGTCCGACGCCAGCACACCGCGACTGAGCCGCACTTCCCACGTCCGCAGCGGGTTGCGATACATGACTTCAAACGCGCCATCGAGCCCGCTCACCAGGGTCGGCGCGAATGTCACCTCGACCTTGGAGGTGCCGGGTATGGCCTTGGCCGGCACCTTGACCGGCACCGTGGCTTGCGCGTCCGTGGTGCTGCCGTATTCGGCCGCGACCACCTCGGTACCGGCACGCGTGACCGGAATCGTCGCTTTGACCGCATCGCTCAACGTCCCCGAACGGGCGGTGCCGGTGAGCACGATGTCGCCGGGCTGCGTCGCTTCCAGCGGCAGCCAACTCAAGGCGTGGCCAAACGCATCCAGATCGAATGCATGCTCGGCGGTGGCTTTGCCACCCTTGATGACACCCTGCGCCGTGACTTGCGTGATGACGTGCCGCTGCACCTTGGTGCGGTTGGTCACGTTGAACGCGGCGCCGAACCGGTCACCCACATGCATCTGGTTGGGCAGCGCCGGCTTGATCTGCAACGGCAGGTTCACGCGCACGCTGCCGATACCCAGACCCATGGCCGCCGCCGGGCGCATGGCGATGACCAGGACGCGCCAACGGGTCAGATTGTCCGGCACCTTGAAGCTGAAATGCGCGTGGCCGGATGCATCGGTTTCCAGATCCGGGTTCCAGTACGCGGCGAACTTGAAGTTGCTGCGCACGTTCGGCCCGGTGCTGGCGCCACCGCCACCACCCGGGTTCTCGCCCTTGCCGGTTTTCGGTTGCAACCGGGTCAGCAGCTGATTGGCCAGGCTGTAGTTGGCGATGTCGGGGCCATCCGGCGGCGCGTAGAATGTGTCGCGCGGATCGTAGTAGTCGGTACCGCCGCGCAGCAGGTCGAGCACGCCCTGGTCGACCACCGCGACCACCAGCCGCGTCTTGCCCGGCGTTTTGCCGTCGCGCGTGGTGACCGACACGTTCACGCCCACGCTTTGACGCGGCTTGTACTGGCTCTTCGCCGGCGCGACATCGACATCCAGTGAACTGCCCTTGCCGACCACCTTGAGCGGCACGTAACCGAGCGCCACTTCCGGCCGGCCCAGGTCGGGATCGGCCGGCGCGGCCGCTCGCGGTGAAAAGATCGCCACCGACAGGTACGCACCGGGAAAAGTGGCGGCCTTGATCGGCACGTCGATGACCGGTGCCGAGCCCTTCAGTGTGACGACCTTTTTCCACAACACGCCGTAACGCTCGACGCTGACCAACGCGCGCGCACCGGGGTACGGGTTCTGCACCAGCACGTGCGCGGTATCGCCGACGTGATAGCTGGACTGATCGGGCACCAGCGTCACGCCTTTGCCCGAACGCGACCAGACCACGCCACCGGCACCGGTCACCCACGTATGCATGATGCTGTGCTGGGTGCGTCCTTTGGTATCGACCACGCTGGCCGAGACGCGATAGCGCCCGGCTTTTTTCGGCGTCAGCATGCAATGCCCCGGCGCGGCGATCGACACGCCCTTGCAGGTGTCGTCGGTGATCCACTTGACCTGCTCTTCGTCGGAGAACTCGCCGGCGCCGTTCTTGACCTTGACCCGGGCAATGGTCTTGCGCTGCAGTTTGAGTTCGACCTTGCCGCCGGCCTTCGGTTTGCCGGTCGGATCGACCACCAAGTAGGCAACCTTGAACGGCTTTCCCGCCGTCTGCATCCAGTTTTCGGTACGCAAGCCGACAAAACGATCGCGTGCGGCATACGGCACGCTGGCGTCATTGGCCACCCACGTCGCGCGCGCCGATTCCACCGCCGCCTCGACCTTGACCTCGCCGTAGATAACGTCGCCCTTGCTCGGCAGCGTGACCGACACCTGCGTGCGGCCCTTGTCGTCAAGCACGCGCTTGGTGATGGCGAGTGTCTTTTCGTCAGGCAAAGCCTCGTCGCCACCAAACGTGAACCCGGAGGTTGCCGCGGTATCGGGCGAAAACCATTCCGGCACCAGACGCGTGGTCACCTTGGTCTCGGCTTTCGTGTACGGACCACCGGCATGCAGCGTCGCATGCACCTGCGTGACCACCTTGTCGCCGGGATGGAACTGCTTGCCCTGGACCTCGGTGTGCACCTTGAACGAGGCCGGCACGAAATCGGTCACCAGGAAGCGCCCGGCCTGGCGGCTGGCATGCCCATCGCCCACCGGCCAGGTCACGGTGATGTCGTACCAGCCCATCGGCGCCGTGCTCGGCACCTGCAGCTCACCGCTCCAGCCACCGAAATCCGACAGCTTCAGATGCTCGCGCTTGAGCACTTCGTTGCCCTGCGGATCGGTCACCGTCAGCGTGTAATCCAGTGCCGGCGCCGGCTTCAACGTGGTGTCTCCCTCGGCGCGCACGAACAGCGCAAACTTGATGTCGCTGCCCGGCTTGTAGATGCCCTGCCCCGTGACCGCCCAGGCACGCATGTGGCCATGCGGCGGCTCGTTGCTCTCCCACACGTCGTAATGACTGGCGCTGCCAACCGAACGGTGAAAGGAATAGTCCAGCGGCAACAGCGCCATCGCGCCATCGTGGGTCGCACCGATGTAAAACCGCGTATGGGTTTTCCACTGATTGAACCAGCGCGTCGGCAAGTCGACCGTACCCGGCAGCACCGCCAGTCCGTCGGCATTGGTGGTCACGACATGGCCCTCGGTCCGCAGGCCGGACAAATCGTGACGTGGCCCGTCGACCATCCTGATCTTGGCGCCGACCACCGGCTCGCCATTGTCCCAGCGGCTGACCCACACCAGCGTGTTGTAGTGGCCGACCTTGGCCAACACCTGCCACGGCGTGACGATGCCCATGAACGAACGGTCACGATCATCCCGGCGGCCATCCCATCTCAAGGTGCCCCAGACGACACCGGAATAGCCGGCCAGCGGACTGCGGATACCCAGCTTGCCGCGCACGATGCGGTCCTTGGGCGCGGCAAGATCCGGGCGCTCGAGCAAATCGACATGATGGGTGCCGACATCGATGAACCCGTGTTCCAGGCCGCCCGCGGTCAAGCGCTGATAGCTGAAAGTCAGCCGGTCCAGATTGGTGAAACGCAGCGGCACGATGGTCGGCTGATCAACTTCCAGCACCGACTCACCCGGCGGCGGATCGAAAAACGGCACGCGATGTCCGGTGTTGAACCTCACGCTCATCGGCTCGGTCAGCGTGCGGCCGAAGCGATCCTTGACGCCGGCCGGCACGGTGACCGTATAACCGCGCATGGCACCAAGCTTGAACGTGAGTGGATAACCGTCGCCGTCGCTCGCGTCGTGCGCATTGTCGCGCTCACGCAAAAACCACTGCGGATAGTTGTGCCACACCTTCGCCAACTTGCCGCGGGACATCGGCAGCGGCTTCCACTCGATGGCGGCCAGCGTGGCGCGCGGTACCGGCGCACTGAACAGCAGATCGACACTGTCGGGACGACAACGCGACGATGGCGATGATCCAGCCCGCACCCTGAACTGGTGCGATTCCTTGTCATCGCAGCTGATGCCCATGAGGCGGAACTCGCCATAAGTCGTCAGCGTGGCGACACTCGCGCCATCCTGCTTGCCCGGCAGCGGCCCCAACGGCGAACGCAGGCCCGAACGCACGCGCAACGTGTAATCGCGAGCCGGTGCCAGTGGTTTGACCGGCTCGACCTTCCAGACTCGGCGCCCCGCAGCGGCCTCGGCATCGGCATCCAGTGGCGTGTCCGGGGTGGGCTGGTCGACCACGACCACCGCACCCGGCCTGCCCGGCACCGGCAGCCAGACCGGGCCACGCCGCTTTTTGGTGAACGGCTCGACCTTGGCGGCGACCCGATTGCCGTCGTCATCGGCAAAGTACACGTGGTCGGCCAGCTGCTTTTGCGTCACCGGCAAATTCACGCGTGCCATGAACACCGGCATCACCGGCGAGCGCCACTGCTGAAAACGGGTCCAGTCGACGGTCGGCCTGCGCGTGGTGAAGGTCTTGACCACCGGCTCGTCCAGATGGCTGCCGTCCAGCGCGGTGAGCTCGGTACCGACCGTGACCGTGTAATGCGTCGCCGGTGCAAACTTGTGTTGCCTGGGCAAGCGGCAGGCCAGCTCGCTGGTATTCAACCAGCGCCACTGACACCCGGGATCGGGACTGATGCTGACCGGCAAGGTGGCCGTGTCGCGGCTCATCTTGCCCAGCGGCACCATCTTGCGATCGAACTGGATGACCGCCTCCTGCGACGGCGTGACATCATCCCCCGAAGGCGAAATGCGCCGTACGTGAAGCGTGTCGCCACCGGCCCATGCCGCAGCCGTCCAAAGACACGCGGCAAGCAATGCCGCACCCGTACCCCCGAAACGCGCACCGCGCAACCACAACATCCCCATCGCGCAACTCCCTGCCGTGTGATGGCTCCATACTGTAAAGCGAGTGCGCGCTGCCCGCATCCATGCGCCCGGGTCCGGCTTGATTATTTGTGACTGGAGTCAGGCCGCGGCCACCTGCTCCCGGCCGGCCTGTACCGCACGTGCCAACCGTTCCAGCAGCCGCACCGAACCGTCCCAATCCATGCAGCCGTCGGTGATGCTCTGGCCGTAAACCAACGGCTTGCCCGCGACCAGATCCTGGCGACCGCCTACCAGATGGCTTTCGATCATCACGCCGAACACACGGTCGGCGCCACTTTCAATCTGCTCGGCAATATCCTCGACCACACGCGGCATGTTGTCGGGGTTCTTGCCGCTGTTGGCATGACTGGCGTCGATCATCACCTGCGGTTGCCGACCGGCCGCGGCCAGTTGCCGACAGGCCGCGGCCACGCTGTCGGCGTCGTGATTGGGCTGCTTGCCACCACGCAGGATGACATGGCAATCGCGATTGCCCTCGGTGGCGACAATGGCCACGCGGCCCTCGCGTGTCACCGACAGGAAGTGATGCGGCTGGGTTGCCGATCGCACGGCATCGATCGCCACTTTGACGTTGCCGCCGGTGCCGTTCTTGAAGCCTATCGGGCACGACAGGCCCGAAACCAGCTCGCGATGCACCTGGCTTTCGGTGGTGCGTGCGCCGATGGCGCCCCAGGACACCAGGTCGGCCAGGTACTGCGGCGAAATCGTGTCCAGGAACTCGCAACCCGCCGGTACGCCCATGGCGTTGATGTCGCGCAGCAGACCGCGTGCCATGCGCAATCCCTTGTCGATCCGGAAGCTGCCATCAAGGTCCGGATCGTTGATCAGACCTTTCCAACCCACCGTGGTACGCGGCTTCTCGAAGTACACGCGCATGATGATGTCGAGCTCGCCGGCAAAGCGCTTGCGCTCGGCAGCCAGCTTGCCGGCGTACTCGAGCGCAGCCTCGCGATCGTGGATCGAGCATGGCCCCATGACCACGACCAGACGGTCATGCTCGCCGGCCAGACGACGCTGGAGCTGATGACGGGCACTGCGCACCGTGGTCAATGCCGCCTCGCCGGCGGGCAGTTCGGCCAGTATCTCGGCCGGGGTGTCCAGCGCGGTGATGCCGTTGATGCGCAGGTCTCGGGTGGTGCTCGGTTGCATGCTCGTGGTCCTCGGAAATGTTGCCAAGGATGGCCATGAAAAAAGCCGCCCTTTCGCTGGCGGCCTGGAATGGTTTTCAAATTCTCATGAACACATTCACGTCTCCGCCTGCGGCATCGGAAAGCCGTAAAACCAAAAATACTGGTTGGCGAAGTGAATGTTCATGACCCGATATATGTACCACGCGCAGCATGGATGGCCAAATGAAGTTGCATTCGCAACCATGCCGGCGCCTTGCCGAATGGCGTCATGGCCGACGCAAACACAAGCGGACGTCGTCACCGAAACGGCGCGAATCGACCGTGTGCATGCGCCAGCGATCGGCCATTGCATGCAGAGCTGGCAGATGCATCAGCGGGCGCGCCTGATCGCCGAGCAGGACCGGCGCAATGTAAATCACAAGTTCGTCGACCACCCCCTCTGCCATCAATGCACCACACAACGTCGGGCCGGATTCGACATGGATTTCATTGCAATTGAGAGTGGCCAGATATGCGAGAACGGCGTGCAGATCGAGTTTGTCGCCCTGCTGGGAAATGGCTTGCCAGCTGACGCCCGGCCGATTCGAATCGCCGCGACGCACGTTCGGACCGTGCAACAGCAGCGTGGGCGCGCGGCCATCGCAAAGGTGACTGTCTGCCGGCGTACGCAGCTTGCGGTCGAGCACCACGCGCAACGGCGGCTCGAATGGCGCGTCCAGACGCACGGTCAGACGCGGGTTGTCGGCCAGTGCCGTACCGGAACCGGTGAGGATGGCCGAACTGCGAGCGCGCCAATGCTGCACGTCGGCGCGCGCAGCCTCGCCGGTGATCCATTTGGAATCGCCATTGGCCAGTGCGGTGCGGCCATCGAGGCTCATGGCCAGTTTCACGCGCACCCATGGCCGGCCGCGCTCGATGCGACTGAAAAATCCGACGTTGAGATCGCGCGCCGCCGCTTCCATCAAGCCGGTATCGACGCCGATACCCGCTGCGCGCAACAGGGCAGTACCACCGGCCGCCTGGGGATTGGTGTCGCCCGATGCGATGACCACACGCGCCACGCCGGCTTCGATCAATGCCTCGGCGCATGGCGGCGTGCGACCATGATGCGAACACGGCTCCAACGTCACATAGGCGGTGGCGCCACGCGCAAGCTCGCCCGCCGCACGCAATGCAAACACCTCGGCATGCGGCTCGCCGGCACGCTGGTGCCAGCCCTCGCCCACCACGTCGCCATCGCGCACGATGACGCAACCCACGCGTGGGTTGGGTTGCGTGGTGTACATGCCGCGCTCGGCCAGCTCCAGGGCGCGGGTCATGTGGCGGTGGTCGTGCGGGTGGAAGGTGTCGTTCATGTGCCCGGGGGGTCGGGGTCAGGTACAGTTATTGGCGCGAGAAAGCGGCAAGATGTTACCGCCCGTGGCCAATAACTGTACCTGACCCCACGCAACGGCCGGCCTCACGCGTCACGACGGCTTGCCATCACCGAGCAGAGGCAGCTGTTTTTCGTCCAGGCCCGGCAGGTCACGCTCGAGCATTTCGATCTCTTCGCGGAAGGCCTGCACGTCCTCGAACTTGCGGTACACCGAAGCGAAACGCACATACGCCACCTGATCGAGTTTTTTCAACTCGCGCATGACCAGCTCGCCGACCTGGCGCGAGGCGATCTCGCGCTCGCTGCTGCGGCGCAAGTCGTCGACGATGGCGCGCACGGCGACATCCACGGCCTCGGTACTCACCGGACGCTTCTGCAACGCACGCTCGAAACCCACGCGCAGTTTGTGTTCGTCGAACATCTCGCGGCGCTCGCCGCTCTTGACCACCGTCGGCAGTTTCAGCTCGGCTTTCTCGAAGGTATTGAAGCGTTCGCCACACTCCGGACACTCGCGACGACGGCGCACGGTGGCGCCGTCGTCGGCCAGGCGCGAATCGATCACGCGCGTGTCATCGTGCTGGCAGAACGGGCAATGCATTACATCAACCGTACACCGGAAAGCGCTTGCATTGGGCCTCGACCTTCTCGCGCACCGAGGCGATCACGCTCTCGTCCTCATGTGCGTCGAGCACGTCGGCGATCCAGCCGGCCAGCTCGATGCATTCGGCTTCGCCGTAGCCACGCGTGGTCGATGCCGGCGTGCCGATACGCAGGCCGGAGGTCACGAACGGCTTTTGCGGGTCGTTGGGCACGGTGTTCTTGTTGACCGTGATGTGCGCGCGGCCGAGCGCTTCTTCGGCGTCCTTGCCGGTCAGCGACTGACCGATCAGGTCGACCAGTACCAGATGGTTTTCGGTGCCACCGGAGACGATCTTGTAGCCGCGCTCGATCAGCGTCCTGGCCATGGCCTGGGCATTCTTGACCACTTGTGCCTGATAGACCTTGAAGTCCGGATCCAGCGCTTCCTTGAAGGCCACGGCCTTGGCCGCGATGACGTGCTCCAGCGGACCGCCCTGCAAACCGGGGAAGACGATCGATTGCAGCTTCTTGCGAATGCTCTCGCCCGCTTCGCCTTGCGCCTTGCTGTCGGCCAGCACCAGGCCGCCACGCGGGCCGCGCAAGGTCTTGTGGGTGGTGGTGGTGACCACGTGCGCGTGCGGCAACGGGCTGGGGTAGACACCCGCGGCGATCAGACCCGCCACATGCGCCATGTCCACGAACAGGTAGGCACCGACCTTGTCGGCAATGGCACGAAAACGCGCCCAGTCGACCACCTGCGAATAGGCACTGAAACCGGCCACGATCATCTTCGGCTTGTGCTCGACGGCCATCGCCTCGATCGCGTCATAGTCGAGAAAACCGTCATCGTTGACGCCGTACTGCACGGCATTGAACAATTTGCCCGAAAGGTTCGGCTTGGCGCCATGCGTCAAATGCCCGCCATGCGCCAGCGCCTGACCCATGATGGTGTCGCCCGGTTGCAGCAGCGCAAAATACACGGCCTGGTTGGCCTGCGAGCCGGAATGCGGCTGTACGTTGGCGTAATCGCAATCAAACAGCTCCTTGGCGCGCTCGATGGCCAACGCCTCGGCCACGTCGACATACTCGCAGCCGCCGTAATAACGCTTGCCCGGATAACCCTCGGCGTACTTGTTGGTCAGCTTGCTGCCTTGGGCCTCCATCACGCGGGGGCTGGCATAGTTTTCCGAGGCGATCAGCTCGACGTGATCCTCCTGGCGCCGACCCTCGTCGGCAATGGCCTTGGCCAGTTCGTCATCAAAACCGGCAATCGTGCAATCGCTGGGAAACATGCGGACCTCGCGGAAAGTGGGGAAAGTGGAAGCGGAAGTGTAGCTCCCACATGACCGGGCAGCCAGAACACTCATTCCGGCAGCGAATTTGCGGTCGCCAAGCGTTACAATACACGGCTTTGCGCCCGCAACGCCGCGCCCGCGAATGCTCCCACGGAGGCTCCATGCAGTACATCTACACCATGAACGGGGTCAGCAAGACCGTTCCACCCAAACGCCAGATCATCAAGGATATTTCGCTCAGCTTTTTCCCCGGCGCCAAGATCGGCCTGCTGGGGCTCAACGGCGCGGGCAAATCCACGGTGCTGAAGATCATGGCCGGCGTGGACACCGACTTTGAAGGCGAAGCGCGTCCGCAGGCCGGCATCAAGGTCGGCTATCTGGCCCAGGAACCGGAAATGGACCCGGAGCAGACCGTGCGCCAAGTGGTCGAGGAAGGCGTCGGCGAGGTCCTGCAGGCGCAAGCCAAGCTCGATGAGGTCTACGCCGCCTACGCCGAGGAAGACGCCGATTTCGAGAAGCTGGCCGAAGAACAGCAGCGGTTGGAAAACATCCTCGCCTCGGGCGATGCCAACACCCTGCAACAGCAACTGGAAGTGGCAGCCGACGCCCTGCGCATCCCGGCCTGGGATGCCATCGTCGGCAAGCTCTCCGGTGGTGAGAAACGCCGCGTGGCGCTATGCCGCCTGCTGCTGTCCAAGCCCGACATGCTGCTGCTCGATGAGCCGACCAACCACCT